>NZ_CP120373.1:3617388-3917866 GCF_029892065.1 Sinorhizobium garamanticum
CGCTGTCGCTCAGCGCATGAGCCTTTCGTAGATGGCGCCTATCGCCCGCGCTTCGCCTTCGATAGCGAAACTCTCCGAGGTCCGCGACAGCCCATTGGCGCCAGCAGTCGTCAATCTCGGCAGGTCATCCATGAAAGCGGCCGCACCATCGACCATGGCGTTTACATCGTCGGCTGGAATGACAACACCCGTTTCTTCGACGCCGCCGGCAATCAGTTCCGAGAAAGCACCGACATCAGTTGCCACCACCGAGACGCCGCTTGCCATGGCCTCCAATGGCGTCAGACCGAAGCCCTCCCAGCGTTGCGGCGCAATGAAAAGGTCGAGCGCCCGGTACCAATCGGGAATATTGGTGTGCTCTCCGACGAAGAGGATGCGATCTGCAAGGCCCGCCTTGGCAACCCGTTGCTTCAATTCCGCCTCGAAGGCGAGGTGCTGTCCGGTCGCGCGCCCCGCAACGACCGCGCACCAATCGGGGCGGCTGGGCAGGAGCGCAATCATGCTGTCTACGAAAAGATCGGTGCCCTTTTGACGGCGGACGCGCCCGAAACAGCCGGCAATCTTCTTGGTGGGATCCAGTCCGACTGCTCGTTTTGCTTCCGCTTTGTCGGTCGCCGGCCGAAAGCGCTTGGTGTCTATGCCGTGCAGTATCACGGTATTCGGCACCTGCAGATAAGCGGCCGTCTTGCTGCTTGTCGCAATCACCGCGTCCATCCTGCCGATAAGAAACTTGCTCCATCCCGTGTGCCGCCGCTGCGACGCGGAAGTGAAGACGATCCTGATCTTCATGCGCAGAAGATCGCGCAGGATGATCGCCGGCAGCATTTCAACATTGCGGCGCGCGTGCCAGACGCGGCAAGGCCGGCCCGCCGGAGCCTTCCACAGATGGATCAGATCCCGAAACCGGATCGACGGCAACGTCGTCGGAAGGCCAGGGCCAAGAACCGCAATCTTCTGGCCGAGCGCACGCTGGATCGGAACGAGCTGAATGATCGTCGAAGTGACGCCGGAGAGGCGCTGCTTGAAATTGGGCGCAATGACCTCAATGTCCTGGATATCGGCCACGTGAGCGCACTCCTCGCGCATGCGACAATCATCGTTTGCAAAAGGGGCATCATTTGCAAAGGGGGAAGGGGACGGAGCGAGCCTCACGCCCCTTTAAGCGGGATGATCGCACCCCGCCCTTGGTAACATCGGTCACGTCCTGGGTTGCCACAACCAACCCTCGTGACCGCGGAGCCGTTCAGCCCCAGTGGATGGCGAGGATTTCGTAGGCCTTGGAGCCGCCAGGCGCATTGACCTCGATCGAGTCGCCAACTTCCTTGCCGATCAGCGCACGGGCGATCGGAGAGGAAATCGAAATGCGACCCGCTTTGACATCGGCTTCCTGGTCGCCGACGATCTGGTAGGTCTTCTCCTCTTCGGTGTCCTCGTCGACGAGTTTGACCTTGGCACCGAACTTGATCCTCGACCCGGACATCTTGGAAAGATCGATGACCTCCGCGCGCGCAATCAGATCCTCGAGTTCGGTGATCCGGCCCTCATTGTGGCTCTGCGCTTCCTTGGCAGCATGATATTCAGCGTTTTCCGACAAGTCGCCATGGGCACGGGCCTCGGCGATCGCTTCGATGATTCGCGGGCGCTCTCCTTGCTGCCGCCAGCGCAGTTCCTCCTGCAGATTGGCGAATCCACCCTGTGTCATCGGCACTTTGTCGACCATTTCATCATCCTTCATCAAACACGAAGCGCCACCTTTCGGCAGCGCCAACGCAAAAGAAAACGGTCTCCGGCGCGTAAGCGCCGGAACCGTCCGAAACATCCGAACCGCACTTATAGCAGAAACGGAAGTGCGAAAGCCAGATTTTTCGCGACTGAACAGAGGTCGGAAAGAGATCGAAGTACAACCTGAAGCCGATTGGACAACATGCGGGAGCCGCGAAGAAAGCTCTTTACCTCAACCGCAGTTGAGGTCGTATCAGTGCTGGTTCCACGAATGATTGGACGAATGGAATCGGATCAATGAGTTTGACAAAAGATGAGCTACGGGCGTCGAACGCGGCGCGGCAAACGGAAGTCGAGGGACGCTGGAGCGAACTCCTGCGGCCAGACCACTTGGCTGCGACCGTGACACTGTGCCTGGGCGTTGCGCTCTTCGCCTTCAACGAATTCTTGATTTCGACGGCGTTGCCGACAGCGGTCGAGGAGTTCGGCGGCGCAGCCTTGTTGTCATGGGCGTTCACGCTCTACCTCGTTTTCGCCATCGTGGGCGGCGCCGTGGCAGCGAACCAGAAGGCCCGGTTCGGCGCGCGCAACACGCTGATTGCAGCCGCGCTTGTATTCGTCACAGGCACTGTCATTGCCACGGTGGCAACCGGCATGCCGCAGGTGCTCGCCGGCAGGCTGCTGCAGGGACTGGGCGAAGGCATCATCGCGGCCGTCTGCTATGCACTGATACCCGAACTCTTCCCGCCGCGGCTCGTGCCCAAGATCTTTGGAGCGGAGGCGATCGTTTGGGCTACCGCCGCCTTTGCCGGACCGCTCATTTCCGGGCTGCTCACTGAATATTGGTCTTGGCGCGCCGCCTTCTTCGTCAACGTGCCGGCCGCGGCGATGTTTCTCGTGCTCGTTGGCGCCATCGTTCGCCAGCCGGGGCAGGGCGGAAAGAAGACGACAGGATCGGTGCCCTTGCTGCGGCTCACCGCTTTCGGCATAGGCATTCTGCTGATCTCAGTCTCAAACATGGCAGGCAACGGCTACGCGACGGCAGCTTTGCTGCTGATGGCGCTTGCTGTCTTCATTAACACGATCCACATCGACCGGAGATCGCCGAACGCCATTCTGCCCTCCGGCGCCTTCTCGGTCGGCCGCCCGCTTGGTACCGGCCTCTGGCTCGTTCTGTTGATGCCGCTCGCCCAGGCGTCGGGCTCCGTCTATCTCGTCTATGCACTACAGCACCTTTGGGGTTTCAGCCCGACCGCAGCCGGGTTTTCCAGCGCCCTGATGGCCATGTCCTGGAGCGCAACAGCAATCCTAGTCGCAAGCCTGCGCTCGCATCACTTACGCGTTCAATTGATCTGGACCGGGCCCTTGCTCCTCTGCCTTGGTCTCATCGGCTTGACGCTGGCGGTTGGCACCGGCGAGCATCGCCTCATCTTCATCAGCCAGATCGCGATCGGAACTGGCTTCGGTGTTTGCTGGGGAACGCTCAGTCAATTGCTGATGGACGTTTCGACCATCGAGGAGCGTGACAAAACCTCTGCGCTACTGCCGACGCTGCAATCGGCCGGTTATGCGATCGGCGCAGCCGTGTTCGGTGTGACGGCCAATGCCCTTGGTTTCGATGAAGGCGCGAGCGACCCGGTGATGTCCGCGGCAATGCTCGGAGTGTTCGCAATCGGCTGCGCGATCGCTGCCGCATCGCTCTTCTTCGGTGCCAGGACCTTGCGTTTGCTGCGGTATGCCGCGCCTCACGGTCAAGCGGCCGAACAAATATCGCGCTGAACGGGGCGCTACCGCATGATGCAGCAATTCAAAATGCTACAGCGACCTTTGCGCGTCCGATTGCACGCGCGGCGCTGTAAGCCCACCGACTCACCAGGCAGCCGCGGAACTCACGGCGCTGTCTGGCGGGTGGCGGAACAGGCCCGGATAGCGCCGGCCGATCAAGGCAAGCTGCTCCCGGCGACGGCCCTCCGATGGCGCGACTGTCGCGAGCAGGATGCCCTCGCTCGAGCGCATTTCGACCTTCAGCGACTCGTAATCCGTATCGCGACCGATCTTGTCGGCAATGCGCTGAGCATAATACAGCGCCGAACCCTCATCGAAATGGGCGATGCCCTCCTCGTCGAGGAATCGTTCATCGTCCCAATGGAGATCGAAGAAATAAAGCTGCACGTTGTTGCCCCAGTCCTGCGCCTTGCCGGCCGATCCCAGCTTTCATGCGCATGGCGGCATAGAACCACGTCGCGCTGGAATGCAGCCTGAACCAAACGTTCAGGTTGCATTCAAATAGTGAATAGCGACGGGGAGATGCCCTGTTGGGCTGAATGTAGGCGCAAGCCATGAAGCTGCGCACCCGAGACCGGGTACGCAGTTGCACTTCGTCAGGCGTCGAAGTAGCTCTGCAGCGGACGCACTTCGAGGTTGCCGGCCTTCAAGGCCTTGATTGCAAGGGCCGCTGCTTCGGCGCCGGCCATCGTCGTGTAATAGGGCACCTTCTGCATCAGTGTCGCGCGACGCAGCGATTTCGAATCGGAGATCGCCTTGTTGCCGTCCGTCGTGTTGATGACCAGTTGCACCTGCCGATTGCGAATAGCGTCCTCGACATGCGGCCGGCCTTCGAGGACCTTGTTGATTTTGGTGGCAGTAATGCCCTGCTCGCCGAGGAAGCGCGCCGTACCGCCGGTCGCCATGACCTTGAAGCCGATGTCGGCGAGAATGCGGATAGCCGGCAGCACGCGTGCCTTGTCCTCGTCGCGAACCGAAACGAAAACCGTTCCGTCGCGCGGCAGGTCCACACCGGCGCCGAGCTGGGATTTGGCGAAGGCGAGCGCGTAGTCCGTGTCAAGGCCGATAACTTCGCCGGTCGAGCGCATTTCGGGCCCGAGCAACGTGTCGACGCCGGGGAATCGGGCAAACGGGAAGACCGCCTCCTTGACGGCGATGTGCTTCAGATTGCGCGGGTCCGGTTTCTTGCCATAAGCGGCAATCGCGGTCTCCAGCGCTTCGCCCGCCATCACCCGTGCCGCGATCTTCGCGATCGGCGCGCCGATGGTTTTCGCCACGAAGGGGACCGTGCGCGACGCCCGCGGGTTGACCTCGAGCACATAGATCGTGCCGTCCTTGATGGCGAACTGCACGTTCATAAGGCCGCCAACGTGGAGAGCCTTGGCAAGCGCCGTCGTCTGGCGTTCAAGCTCATCGACGAGCTCTTTGTCGAGCGTGTGAACCGGCAGGGAGCAGGCGGAGTCGCCGGAATGGATGCCGGCTTCCTCGATGTGCTCCATGATGCCCGAGACGAAAACGTCCTTGCCGTCGCACAGGCAGTCGACGTCCACTTCGGTCGCATTCGTCAGGTAGCTGTCGAAAAGCAGCGGATTCTTGCCGAGCAGCGTGTTGATCTGACCGGTCTTGTCATTGGGATAACGCTGCTTGATGTCCTCCGGCACCAACCCCGGAACCGTGTCGAGCAGATAGCTCTGCAGCATGCTTTCCGAATGGATGATCTGCATGGCGCGGCCGCCCAGAACATAGGACGGGCGCACGACCAGCGGGAAGCCGATCTCCGCGGCAACGAGGCGAGCCTGCTCGACCGAATAGGCGATGCCGTTGTTCGGCTGGTTAAGATCGAGCTTCATCAAGAGCTTCTGGAAGCGATCCCGGTCCTCGGCGAGGTCGATCGCGTCGGGATCCGTGCCGAGGATTGGAATGCCGTTCTTTTCCAGCGCTTCGGCAAGCTTCAGAGGCGTCTGGCCGCCGAACTGAACGATGACGCCGTGCAGCGTGCCGTTTTCCTGTTCGGCGCGCATGATCTCGATGACATCTTCGGCGGTCAGCGGTTCGAAATAGAGCCGGTCGGACGTATCGTAATCGGTCGAAACCGTTTCCGGATTGCAGTTGACCATGATCGCTTCGTAGCCTGCGTCCTTCAGCGCGAAGGCGGCATGGCAGCAGCAATAGTCGAACTCGATGCCCTGGCCGATCCGGTTCGGCCCACCGCCGAGGATGACGACCTTCTTGCGGTCGGAAACCTGGGCTTCCGAGCGCGCGGCACCGACGAAGGGCGTTTCATAGGTCGAATACATGTAGGCCGTCGGCGAGGCGAACTCGGCCGCGCAGGTATCGATGCGCTTGTAGACCGGGCGGACGTTCAGCGCGTTGCGCAGCTCGGCCACTTCCTTCGGGCGCTTCCCAGTGAGCGTCGCAAGCCGGGCATCCGAGAATCCCATGGCCTTCAGCATGCGCAGATTTTCCGCATCCTGCGGCAGACCGTGCTCGCGGATGCGCGCCTCCATGTCGACGATCGCCTTGAACTGGGCGATGAACCACGGATCGATTTTGCAGGCCTCGTGGACCTCCGCTTCGCTCATGCCGAGACGGAGGGCCTGGGCGACCATACGCAGTCGGTCCGGCGTCGGCGTGCCGATTGCCGCACGGATGGCATTGCGGCCGTCGCCATTCTCGTCGAAATCCGGGATGTCGATCTCGTCGAGACCGGTGAGGCCCGTTTCGAGACCGCGCAGCGCCTTCTGCAGCGATTCAGCGAAGGTACGACCGATCGCCATGACCTCGCCCACCGATTTCATCGCGGTCGTGAGGGTCGGTTCGGCGCCGGGGAACTTTTCGAAGGCGAAACGCGGGATCTTGGTAACGACATAGTCGATTGACGGCTCGAAGGACGCCGGCGTCGCGCCACCGGTGATATCGTTCTCCAACTCGTCGAGCGTATAGCCGACGGCGAGCTTTGCCGCGATCTTGGCGATTGGGAAGCCGGTTGCCTTGGACGCCAGCGCGGAGGAGCGCGACACGCGCGGGTTCATCTCGATGACGACCAGGCGGCCGTTTTCCGGATTGACGGCAAACTGGACGTTCGAGCCGCCGGTCTCGACGCCGATCTCGCGCAGCACCGCGATCGAGGCGTTGCGCATGATCTGGTATTCCTTGTCGGTCAAGGTCAGCGCCGGCGCAACCGTGATCGAGTCACCCGTATGGACGCCCATCGGGTCGATGTTCTCGATCGAGCAGATGATAATGCAGTTGTCCGCCTTGTCGCGGACGACCTCCATCTCGTATTCCTTCCAGCCGAGAACCGACTCCTCGATCAGGACTTCCGTCGTCGGCGACGCATCCAGACCGCTGCCAACGATCTCGAAGAATTCCGAGCGGTTGTACGCGATGCCGCCGCCGGTGCCGCCGAGTGTGAAGGAGGGACGAATGATCGCGGGCAGGCCGACGTCGTCGAGCGCCTGCGCGGCAATCGCCATAGCGTGGTTGAGGTAGCGCTGCTTGCGGTCGCCTTCACCGAGGTTCCACTGATTTTCCAACTCGTCGAGCGCCTTGTCGAGTTCGGCGCCGGTAAGCCGGGCTTTCAGCTCCGCCCGCTCCGCCTCATGCGCCTTGCGATCCAGATCCTTGATGTCGGTCGCGTTCGCAAGCCGCGATTTGGGCGTTTCGAGACCGATCTTCGCCATAGCCTCGCGGAAGAGGGCACGATCCTCGGCTTTGTCGATCGCCTCCGGCTTGGCGCCGATCATCTCGACATTGTAGCGGTCGAGCACACCCATGCGGCGCAGCGAGAGTGCGGTGTTGAGTGCAGTCTGGCCGCCCATGGTCGGCAAGAGTGCATCCGGGCGTTCTTTGGCGATGATCTTGGCGACGACTTCCGGCGTGATCGGCTCGACATAGGTCGCGTCTGCCAGTCCTGGGTCGGTCATGATCGTTGCCGGGTTGGAGTTGACCAGGATGACGCGGTAGCCTTCCTCCTTCAGCGCCTTGCAGGCCTGCGTGCCGGAATAGTCGAATTCACATGCCTGGCCGATGACGATCGGCCCCGCGCCGATGATGAGGATCGATTTGATGTCTTGGCGCTTGGGCATGGTTCTTATCCATCTCTAGCTGCGCGAAAAACCGGCCAGGGTGGGAGGTCACCGGCCGGGGCGCGCATTTGTGGTCTTTTCAGGCTAGAAGCGGCTTATAGGCAAATGTTTCTGCAAGCGAAACCCCGAAAATCTCGGAATCGACAATAAAGCGAAGATATTTGCGGCGCGCATTTCCAGACCCTCGGAACGGTCGCGTGAAGATGAGAAGGCCCGGAATTTTTCGACGGGGCGAAACTCGACTTCATGCCGCCGCGATCGGTTCGCCAAATCCATAAAAAGATCGGCCGGATGAAAGCACCCCGGTGGCGATAGCGTTTTACAAGGATCGTCGCTCGGGCATATAAATCATTCAATGCATTAAGCCGATGCGACGCCTGGAGGACCTGATCATGGAATGGAAAGGCCGCCGCCAATCCGGAAACGTCGAAGATCAGCGCGGGGCGAGCCCCGGAGGCGGTCCAGGAGGCCCATTCGGCCGTGGCGGCGGGTTCCGCTTGCCGGGTGGGGGAGGCGGGATGCGCCGCGCCGGCGGGGGATTAAGCTTCGGCACGATTATCTTTCTCGTCATCCTCTATTTCGTGCTTCGGGCCATGGGCATCGACATGCTCCAGGTCCTCGAGGGCGGGGGCCCAATGAGCATGCCTGGCTTCGAGCAGAGCGATGGCTCGCAGGTGCCCCAGGGCTCGGCCGAAGAGGAAGAGATGAAAGCCTTTATGGCCACGGTACTCGCTGAAACGGAAGACACCTGGAACGGTATCTTCCAGGCGAGCGGCGAGCAGTATCAGGAACCGAAGCTGGTGCTGTTCAACGATTCCGTCCGTTCGGCGTGCGGCTTTGCCTCCGCCGCCTCGGGCCCGTTCTATTGCCCGGGCGACCGCAAGGTCTATCTCGACATGAGCTTCTTTGACGAACTCGCTCACAAGTTCGATGCCGCAGGCGACTTCGCCCAGGCCTATGTGCTTGCTCATGAGGTCGGCCATCACGTGCAGAACCTGATCGGCGTCTTGCCGAAATTCAACCAGATGCGCCAGCGCATGAGCGAGGTCGAGGCAAACCAGATGTCGATCCGCGTCGAGCTGCA
The DNA here is from genome assembly GCF_029892065.1 of Sinorhizobium garamanticum. Taxonomy (NCBI): domain Bacteria; kingdom Pseudomonadati; phylum Pseudomonadota; class Alphaproteobacteria; order Hyphomicrobiales; family Rhizobiaceae; genus Sinorhizobium; species Sinorhizobium garamanticum. The sequence continues at coordinate 3,626,068 of NZ_CP120373.1, forward strand.
GGCCGATTGTTTCGCGGGAATCTGGGGCAAATATACGGAGCAGAAGGGACTACTGGAAAGCGGCGATCTGGAGGAGGCGCTGAACGCCGCCACGCAGATCGGCGACGATACGCTGCAAAAGCGCACGCAAGGCTATGTCGTCCCGGAGAGCTTCAACCACGGCACATCCGAGCAACGGATGAGATGGTTCCAGCGCGGCTTCGACAGCGGCCAAATGTCGGCTTGCGACACGTTCTCCGGTTCCGTCTGATCGGAACGTCCGGACCGGGCGTTTGAGCCCGATCCGAGCAACTAAAGAGCGTCGCATGGAGCCAGGTGAGGCGCTTCAAGTCTTTGTTGCATGCATGTCGTTGTCCCGAAACCGCTGCACACTTTCGGGCGACATGCATGAGGTTCAGCCGTGCCGTTCGCTGTCCATGTGCGCGAGTTGCGCTTCCGGATAACGGGCACCGGCGGCAGCGTCCTTCGGCACGGCACGCTCTATCGCCGCCAGCTCATCCGCATCGAGGCGAACGGCCTGCGAAGCAAGCGCCTCGGCCAGTCGATCGCGGCGGCGCGCCCCCACCAGCGGCACGATATCGGCACCCTGCGCGGCTACCCAGGCGATCGCGATCTGCGCGACGGTAACGCCCTTCGCGTCTGCGACGCGTCGCAGCGCCTCGACGAGAGCCAGGTTCTGCTCGATATTGCCTTCCTGGAAGCGCGGGCTCATGGCGCGGAAATCGCCACCCTTGGTCGCACCTTTTTGCCAATGGCCGCTGATCAGGCCGCGCGAAAGGACGCCATAGGCGGTGATGCCAATGCCGAGCTCGCGGCATGTCGGCAGGATCTCCGCTTCGATCCCGCGGGAAATCAGCGAGTACTCGATCTGAAGATCGACGATCGGATGGACGGCGGCCGCGCGCCGGATCGTCTCGGGACCGACCTCGGAAAGGCCGATGTGGCGAACATAGCCGGCCTTCACCATATCGGCGATCGCCCCAACGGTATCCTCGATCGGGACATCGGGATCGAGGCGGGCAGGTCTATAGATATCGATGTAATCGACGCCCAGGCGCTGCAGCGTATAGGCAAGGAAGTTGCGCACGGCCTTCGGCCGGCCGTCATAACCGAGCCACGCGCCGGCGGCATCGCGCAACGCACCGAACTTGACGCTCAACTGCACCTGATCGCGATCGCGTCCCTTGAGGGCCTCGCCGATCAGCATCTCATTGTGACCCATGCCGTAGAAATCACCGGTGTCGAGCAAGGTGATCCCCGCATCGAGCGCGGCATGAATGGTGGCGATGCTTTCCGCACGGTCTGATGGACCGTACATCCCCGACATACCCATGCAACCAAGCCCGATCACGGAAACGTCCGGGCCGAATTTTCCAAGCGAAACCTTTTCCATCTCACTTCTCCTTCGATGAGGCCGTTGTCCGGCCAATTCGTTCGCCGCCGTATTTACTTCAGGTCGCAGTGTGCGATAATCCGTCGCAAGCCAAACAGCTTATCCATAATTCCGCACAATGAACGACCTTCCACTCGCAGATCTTGATGCATTTGCCGCCGTTGCCCGTGAACGCAGCTTCCGTACTGCCGCCCGCAAACGCGGCGTTTCAGCCTCCGCACTGAGCGAAGCGCTGCGGCGGCTGGAGGCAAGACTGGGCGTGAGACTGCTCAATCGCACGACCCGCAGCGTCACGCTGACGGAGGCGGGAACGCGGCTGCTCGAACGTTTGTCGCCGGCGCTTGGAGAGATCGCCGGCGCGCTTGATCAGGTGGGCAGCCTCCGCGACAGCCCTGCGGGCACGCTCAGGCTGAATGTGCCGACAATCGTCGCCCGCGAAATCTTGCCGCCACTTGTCGGTCGGTTCCTGAAGGCCAATCCGGCAATTACGCTGGAGGTGACAGCGGAGGATGGCTTCATCGATGTTCTCGCCGCCGGATTCGACGCCGGCGTGCGCTATGAGGAACGACTTGAGCGAGACATGATCGCCATCCCGATCGGCCCGCGCGTGCAGCGTTACCTCACCGCCGCTGCGCCGGATTATCTTGCCAGACATGGCGTACCTCAACATCCGCGCGACCTTCTCGAACATGCTGCCATCCGCCACCGTTTCCAGAGCGGCGTTGCCTTGACGTGGGAGTTTGGAGAAGGCGATGCCGCCTTGACCATCGCACCGCCCGCGGTCGTCCTTGCCAACGCGATCGATCTCGAAGTCGGCGCAGCGGTCGACGGTCTCGGCGTGATTCGAACATTCGAGGAATTTCTGGCACCGGAGATTGAAGCGGGACGGCTCGTGCCAATTCTCGACGAATGGGTAACCAGTTTCCCGGGACCGTTCCTGTACTATGCCAGCCGCCGGCATATGCCGGCCCCGCTCAGGGCCTTCGTCGACTTCCTAAAGGCGGAACAACGGCGCTCGGAACAGTAAGGCCGCAAGCTGAAAGTATCAGCGGACGCGATAGCTTCGATCATAAACTTTGAAATGTTCACGCATTGTTTCGTTTTTAACAATGCGATACACCTTATTTGGTGACGTCGTTCACGTTCTGTCTCCACACTGACGACATACAGCGGGGAGGGGCTTTATGCTCGACAAGAAATTCGTGCGGCGTGGACTGTTTCTCGTCTTTCTCATCCTCTTTCTCGACATCATGGGCATCGCCATCATCGTGCCGGTGCTGCCGACCTATCTGCAGGAACTGACCGGCGCAGACGTTAGCGAAGCGGCAATCGACGGCGGCTGGCTGCTGCTCGTCTATTCGGCGATGCAGTTTCTCTTTGCACCTCTGATCGGCAACCTGAGCGATCGCTTCGGGCGGCGACCGATCCTGCTTGCTTCCGTTCTCACCTTCGCGATCGACAACCTGATCTGTGCGCTTGCAACGAGCTACTGGATGCTTTTCGTCGGGCGTGTCCTTGCTGGCGTCAGCGGCGCGAGCTTCGGAACGGCGTCCGCCTACATTGCCGACATCAGCGACGACAGCAATCGAGCGAAGAATTTTGGATTGATCGGCATCGCTTTCGGCACCGGCTTCGCGCTCGGCCCCGTTATTGGTGGCTTTCTCGGAGAGCTGGGTCCCAGGGTGCCGTTTTACGGTGCCGCCGCGCTGTCCTTCATCAACTTCGTGGTCGGTCTATTCCTCCTGCCCGAAACGCTGGACAGCGCAAACAAGCGGCGCTTCGAGTGGTGGCGCGCCAATCCTCTCGGCGCGCTCAAACAGATGCGCAACTATCCCGGCATCGGCTGGATTGGTCTTGTCTTCTTCCTCTACTGGCTCGCCCATGCGGTCTACCCGGCGGTCTGGTCGTTCGTCTCATCCTATCGTTACGGCTGGAGCGAGGGGCAGATCGGGCTGTCGCTCGGAATCTTCGGTGTCGGCGGAGCGTTTGTCATGGCCGTCGTCCTGCCGCACGTCGTGACGCGGTTCGGCGAACGGCGAACGGCGGCGCTCGGTCTAGTCTTCACCGCGCTCGGAATGGCCGGCTATGCCGCCGCCTGGCAGGGGTGGATGGTGTATGCCGTGATCGTCGCGACGGCACTCGAAAGCCTGGCGATCCTCCGTTACGCAGCATCGCATCTGCCCACGTCCCGCCCTCGGCGCAAGGCGAACTGCAGGGAGCGCTGACCAGCATTTCGAGCATCACGACGATCGTCGGGCCGCTGATCTTCACGCAGATCTTCGGATATTTCACCAGCCCCGCGGCGGCCCTCTCGTTTTCCGGCGCACCGTACGCCCTGGCGGGCTGCCTCATTGTCGCGGGGCTCGCCGTCTTCCTGCTTCGCGTGCGTCCACAACCCGACCAAGCATTCCAGGATGGCGTCCCGAAACCAACACAGGCCTGACGCCCGACGGGGCAACGCCTTCAAACTGATCAATTTCTTTGATCCTTCGATGAAAAATTGAGCAGTCAGGCCTTTCTCGCTGGCACTTTCATCGGCGCTGCTCTATCTCGGATATTCTTCCACCGAGTTGATTTGCAGCCGATGATCTTGGATGCGTCCAAGATCATGAACGTGATCTGGAGCCAGGTTTCCCATGCTGACCACGAACACGAGCCGAATGAAGCTGCAGAACGATAATTCGTGGAGCAACCACTTTCGTGCAAGCTTCTATCTCGGCGTGCCCTTCATCGGTGCGCAACTGGCGCAGCTGGCGATCAATACGACCGATGTGCTGATGGTCGGAAAGCTAGGGGCCACCGAGCTCGCGGCCATCATCCTTGCGACGCAGGCGTTCTTCACCGTCTTCATCTTCGGCAGCGGCTTTGCCAATGCCGTGGTACCCATGGCCGCGCAGGCACAGGGCCGCGGCGACAAGGTTTCCGTCCGCCGCGCGGTGAGAATGGGCATGTGGGTGGTGCTGCTCTACGGTGCACTCACGGCGCCGCTCCTTTGGATGGCAGAGCCTATTCTTCTCTTTGCCGGCCAAAGGCCCGAGGTCGCGAAGCTTGCCGGGGGATACCTGCACATCGCACAATGGGCGATTTTTCCGAGCCTGATCTTCATGGTGCTGAGGGCTTTCCTGAGCGGATTGGAGCGGGCAGGGATCATCCTCTACGTGACGCTTGTAACGCTCGTTCTCAATGCGCTGCTTTGCTACGTGCTGATCTACGGACATTTCGGCTTTCCGGCGCTCGGCATATTCGGCGCAGCCCTCGCGGCCCTTGGCGTTGCCTTGCTCGGTGCAGGCCTGACGATCGCCTATATCCGCAGCCGGCCGGAACTGAACCAGTACGAGCTCTTCGTTCGTTTTTGGCGGCCGGACTGGCCGGCGTTCCGCGAGGTGATCTATCTCGGCGTTCCGATCTCCATAACCATCCTCGCAGAAGTCAGCCTGTTTACAGCCGCGTCGCTGCTCATGGGCAACATCGGCACGATGGAACTGGCTGCGCACGGGATCGCGCTTCAATTCGCCTCGATCGCCTTCATGATCCCGCTCGGTCTCGCGCAGGCTGGAACAGTGCGTGTCGGTCTGGCCTACGGAAGCGGCGACATGTTGGGCGTCAGACGGGCCGCCGTCGCCGTACTCGTCCTCGGTAGCCTCTTTGCCGCCATCGGCAGCACGATCTTCGCGCTATTTCCCCGCCAGCTTGCAGCCCTCTACCTGGATACGAGCCGGCCCGATGCGGCGGAAGTGCTTGCCTTTGCCGGTCCGTTGATCGTCATCGCCGGGGCTTTCCAGCTTGTCGATGGTCTCCAGGCCATTGCCGCCGGCATGCTGCGCGGCCTTAAGGACACGACGGTACCAATGATACTGGCGATGATCTCCTACTGGCCGATCGGCTTCTTCTGCGCCTGGGCATTCGCTTTTCCGCTGAACTTCGGCGGCGTCGGCGTCTGGTTCGGCTTTGTGCTCGGGCTTGCGGCGGCAGCCTTGTCGCTCAATTGGCGATTCTTCCATCTGCTTCGTTCGATGCAAGCGAAGGCCTTTGAACCAGAGCCCCGTGGCGAGCCTCAAACCACCCTGCGCGGCTAAGGAATGACAAGAAAAAGCCGGACGGGCAGGGGAGGCCGTCCGGCTTACAGAGCGACCTCATCAGGGGAAGACATGAGGCCGCTTATTTTGAAACTTCCGGCAAGAAGTTCCTGGAGGCATTCACAGATTAAAGCCGCGGTCTTGCTGGTTGCGGACACGCACTTCGCTGCGAAGCGCATGGATTGCAGCAACGGACATCGCGAAAAACATCGTCATCGAAAACAGAGCAAGTCCCATGGCCGTAATCCTTTCAGTTCCTAAAACGGCATGTCTCCAAAAAAGGTTCCGTTCATTCTTGCCTCACGGTACAACTTCCGGTGTGAAACCATCTTGAACACTCCATTCATCTAGCATTCATTCTTTCCCGCGTGCTGTTTCCGAGGGAACAGCCGGGACGCGGTTCGCGCTGCCCTTGCGATCAGCCGCTGTCCGTGACAAAAGGCTTCACCAAACGGAAACAGGTGCGATGACCACGGCTTTCTATCCCGGCTCCTTCGATCCGATGACGAACGGGCATCTTGATGTGCTTGTGCAAGCACTGAATGTCGCCGCAAAGGTCATCGTGGCGATCGGCATTCATCCGGGAAAGGCGCCGCTTTTTTCCTTCGAAGAGCGCGCCGAGCTCATCCGCCGCTCGCTGAGCGAGTTTCTGCCTGAAAGGGCCGGTGATATCGCCGTTGTTTCGTTCGATAATCTGGTGGTCGACGCGGCGCGCCATCACGGTGCGACCCTGCTCGTGCGGGGCCTGCGCGACGGCACGGACCTCGACTACGAGATGCAGATGGCGGGCATGAACCGGCAGATGGCTCCGGACATCCAGACACTGTTTTTACCGGCGGGTACCGCATCGAGGCCCATTACGGCCACATTGGTCCGCCAGATCGCGGCGATGGGCGGCGACGTAAGCGCTTTCGTCCCCCGTGCGGTCCATCAAGCGCTGCAGGCGAAGCGTACGGCCTGAACGCGCGGAGCTCACACCACTCAGGGAGAACCCATGAAAATCCTCCAATTCGCTTTTGCCGGCGCCCTGGCGTTCGCCGCCTTGACGGGGACTGCCTTCGCGCAGTCCGGCGACAATGTGATTACCATACAGCTCAAGGACGGCCCGGTCGTCGTCGAGTTGCGCCCGGACATCGCGCCGAAGCACGTTGATCAGATCAAGGCGCTCGCTGCCGCAGGCGAATACGACAACGTTGCCTTTCATCGCGTGATCAAGGGCTTCATGGCCCAGACGGGCGACGTACAATACGGCGATATGGAGCAGGGCTATCAGGCCGAACTCGCTGGAACGGGTGGTTCCTCCAAGCCCGACCTGCCGGCGGAATTCTCCGACGTGCCCTTCGAGCGTGGTACAGTCGGCATGGCCCGTTCGCAGGACCCGAACAGCGCCAACTCGCAGTTCTTTATCATGTTCGCGCCGGGCGACTTCCTCAACGGCCAATATACGGTCGTCGGCAAGGTGGTCGAAGGCATGGAGAATGTCGACAAGATCAAGCTCGGAGATGACGCCAACAACGGCGCCGTCACCGATCCAGACCGTATGATCAGCGTCAAGGTCGGCAAGTAAAGTCAAACAGAAGGAGAAGAACCATGGCCGAGATCAAGGATCCGGAAAACACGATCATCATGGAGACCACGAAGGGCAGGGTCGTGATCGAGCTTCTGCCGGACGTCGCTCCGGGTCATGTCGATCGTATCAAGGAGCTGACGCGCGAGGGAGCCTATGATGGAGTCGTGTTTCATCGCGTGATCGAGGACTTCATGGCGCAGACCGGCGACGTCCAGTACGGAAAGACCGGCAGCGAACACTTTAATCCGGGCCGCGCAGGCATGGGCGGCTCCTCCAAGCCCGACCTGAAGGCCGAGTTCTCCGACAAGAGCCACGTGCGTGGCACGTGCTCGATGGCCCGCAGCCAGATGCCGAACTCGGCAAACTCCCAGTTCTTCATCTGCTTCACCGATGCTCCGTGGCTCAACAAGCAGTACTCGATCTGGGGCCAGGTGATCGAAGGCATGGAGAATGTCGACAAGATCAAGCGCGGCGAACCGGTGCGTGATCCCGACACTATCGTGTCGATGCGGGTTGCCGCAGACGCCTGATTTGCGCTAATGCACAGACCCGCCCCGGTCGCGTCAAAAGACGCCGGGGCGGGTTTGCTTTTATATGAACCATCGATGCGCGTAGACCTGTTCGACTTCGACCTGCCGGAAACTTCCATTGCGCTGCGGCCCGCAAACCCGCGCGACAGCGCCCGCATGCTTGTCGTGCGGCCAGAGAGCGAGCCTGTCCTCAGCGATCATGGCGTTCTCGACCTGCCGTCCTTCCTGCGGCCCGGGGACGCACTGGTTTTCAACGACACCAAGGTGATACCGGCGCAGCTAGAAGGCCTTCGCAGGCGCAGCGAAGAGATCGTCACCCAGGTCTCGCTGACGCTGCATATGCGGGTCGCACCCGACCGCTGGAAGGCTTTCGCGCGACCGGCGCGCCGGCTGAAACCCGGTGACCGCATCTCGTTCGGCCACGGCGGAAACAGCTGCCTGCTCGGCACGCTCGACGCCACGGTCGAGGAGAAGGCCGACGCCGGCGAGGTTACGCTGCGCTTCGACCTTTCCGGACCGGCACTCGACGAAGCGATCATGGCCGTGGGCCATATCCCGCTGCCCCCCTATATCGCATCCAAACGTCCGGACGACGCACGGGACCGAACCGACTATCAGACCGTCTATGCGCGGGAAGAGGGGGCAGTCGCGGCACCCACCGCGGGACTGCATTTCACCGAACGCCTTTTCGCAAGACTCGACGAGGTCGGTGTCGAGCGGCATTTCGTCACCCTGCACGTGGGTGCGGGGACCTTTCTGCCGGTCAAGACGGATGACACCGACGATCACGTGATGCACGAGGAAATCGGCCACGTGAGCGCGGCGACAGCCAACAGCCTGAATGCGGTACGCGCGAGGGGCGGGCGCATCGTCTGCGTCGGCACGACGTCGCTTCGACTGATCGAAAGCGCGGCAACGAAAGAAGGCGAAATCCGGCCCTGGTCGGGCGCGACCGGCATCTTCATCACACCGGGTTATCGTTTCCGTGCGGTGGATATGCTGATGACCAATTTCCATCTGCCGAAATCGACGCTTTTCATGCTCGTTTCGGCCTTCGCCGGGCTCGACACGATGCGTGCCGCCTACGCGCACGCGATCGCCGCCGGCTATCGCTTCTATTCCTATGGCGATTCAAGCCTGCTTTTTCGGAAAGACTAGATGACCGAGACGTTCCAATTCAAGCTGCTTGCAACCGACGGCAAGGCGCGCCGCGGCGAGGTTTCGATGCCGCGCGGCACGATCCGCACGCCTGCATTCATGCCTGTCGGGACCGTCGGCACGGTCAAGGCCATGTATCTCGACCAGGTACGCGAACTCGGTGCCGACATCATCCTCGGCAACACCTACCATTTGATGCTGCGTCCCGGCGCCGAACGTGTTGCCCGGCTCGGCGGACTGCACAAGTTCATTCGCTGGGAACGGCCGATCCTGACGGACAGCGGCGGCTTCCAGGTGATGTCGCTTTCCAGCCTGCGCAAGCTCAACGAGCAGGGCGTGACCTTCAAGAGCCATGTGGACGGCGCGCTCTATCACATGTCGCCGGAACGCTCGATCGAGATCCAGGGGCTGCTCGACAGCGATATACAGATGCAGCTCGACGAGTGCGTGGCGCTGCCTGCCGAACCCATCGAAATCGAGCGGGCGATGGAAATGTCGCTGCGCTGGGCGGAACGCTGCAAGGTGGCGTTCGGCGACCAGCCGGGCAAGGCGATGTTCGGCATCGTGCAGGGCGGGGACATTCCGAAACTGCGCGAGCGCTCGGCTCTTGCGCTAAGAGATCTTGATCTCAAAGGCTACGCGATCGGCGGCCTGGCCGTGGGCGAACCACAGGAGGTCATGCTCGACATGCTCGACGTCACATGCCCGGCGCTGCCTGCCGACAAGCCGCGCTACCTGATGGGCGTCGGCACGCCAGACGATATCCTGAAATCCGTCGCGCATGGCATCGACATGTTCGACTGCGTTATGCCGACCCGTTCCGGCCGCCATGGCCTGGCCTTCACCCGCTACGGCCGCATCAATCTTCGAAACGCACGCCACGCCGAAGATACGCGCCCGCTCGACGAGCAATCGTCCTGTCCGGCAACACGCGACTACTCGCGCGCCTACCTGCATCATCTGATCCGCTCGAATGAATCGCTCGGGGGCATGCTGCTCAGCTGGAACAACCTGGCCTATTATCAGGAGCTGATGGCGGGCATCCGCCAAGCGATCGAGGAGGGGCGTTACGCCGATTTCATGGCGGAGACCCAGGAAAACTGGAAGCGCGGTGACTTGCCGCCCGTCTGACCTCCCTTCAGCCTGTCAGAGTTGAGGGCCGGACGCGGTCTGCAGCATCATCACTCCATTGATCTTGTAGGTGCCATCCGGCTGGTGAACGAGATCGTAGATCGCCGTCCAGTCCTTGCCGTCCGATCCCGAAATCAGGACTTCCTGGAACACCTCTTCGCCGACTACCTTCGAGCGGCCGAAGGCGAAGTTGCCGGGGCGGTAGAGGTGCTGATAGCTGCGCTTGACCATGTCGAAAAAGATGATCTTGTCCGGAAATTTTGTCCTGATAGCCGGCGAGGCGAAGGAATAGGCTGTATCCGCATCGTCTTCCAGGAAAGCCTTGATTTGAGCGCGGATGATGGATTGCACCGTCTCGACAGGTTCATCAGCGAGGGCGGAGCCCGGTCCAATCAAAAGCGTGAGACAAAGTGCAAGAAGAACGATCCTGACCATCACAGGCCTCCATCCGCTTCTTTGTCACCAAGGAGAGGCTTCATGCTAACGTCGGTAAGCGGCTTGCGACCACTAGACTCCAACATCATTATTTTCTGTTTTACTCATATACGTATTATTTCAATACAGTACACAATAATTCTAAGCTAAGCCTGCGGCCATCATAACTTTGTGATGCCGCGATTGCGAACGACTTTCGATCGGTGCAGCGCAGATCCCAGGCGCTCATGTCCGCCAACTTACGTCGAATCGGCACGGTTCGTGGCGTTTTCAAGGATGTCTTACGTTGGTAGACCAGCATCTAAAAAGGGCGAGCCGGCAAGAACTCTGGCGAACGAAAACACGAACCGTCGGCTTAAGGAGATCTGCGCCGTGTCGGGCCGCGAGAGGCTGCGGCAAACGTCGCTGATCGTCAACGACAGCGCACAGCAGCAGCCGGATCAGCTTCGAGCGGATCGGGATACGACGCCGACCGCGACAGATCGCGTACGATGGCGGTCGAGCTTTCGCACGATCTCACCTACGGGAGCAACGGGAGAGCTTGCGCTCCACGAGCTGACGAAGTTGTCGACGAACGGGATGGGGTGGGCTGCGACCAACAGCGCGACATGCAAGGCGAGGCAATCATTTTTATTGCCATGCCGCACTTGGAAATCGAATGTACCCCCGCAGATATGATGTGGCGGCCAGGTTGAAATGTCCGCTCCGGCGCAAAGTAGAAATGTCACTTTGGGCGCGTCTTCAGCCATTTAGAAATGCGACACTCGGCATGTCCCACTTGCGCTGAGGCAAGCCCCCGACCGGACCGGCTGGGCCGGGTTGCAAGGGAAGGGAGGGGGCGGGTGAGGGACACCCATCGGCTTTAGCTTTGAGGGTTTCAATCTTCGCGCTCCTGAGGAATGATCTGAATCGGATCGACACTCCGGTTGGTTCTGCCAGGATCACCTAATGCTTCCACAAATTGAGCTGTCTGCCGACGTCGATGTAGTGGCCCTGTCGCCGCTGCTTCGCGGCATGGCCATGACTGTTTCCTACGCCGATAGCCAAGGAGGTATCGGTCTGACCGCGTCGGGGGCGATGAACCGCAAGTTCGTCCACTGGGCCGCTGTTCACTTCGATTGGCCGGGCTATACGTCGGAGGATTTATACAGCGTCAACAAGGTTCTCAATGAAGCCGATATGCCGCCGCTTTTGGTCGTCCGTGACATGCTCAAGCATTTACGGCTTCTGCGGCGGCGAAAGGGCGTACTGGTGCCAACCCAACGCGGCCAGGACTTTCTGGCGAGACCGCAGGCCTTCTTCGATCTGATCGCCACGGATTATCTTTATGCTTATATCCACTACGGGCAGACGCAGGAGGCCGTCCGCAATCGGATGCGTTGGTGGCACGTCTTTCTCAATCTTATCAATATGAAAGCAAATACGGGTTGTTCGCTGAACGACCTGGTGAACGAGCTATACCCGAGCGAGTCGTATCCGGAGCCAGTAGAAATGACTGTCGAAGCCTGGGAGGAAAGGTCGGCGTTCCGCTACGACGTTATTCGCCCGCTGTGCTGGCTGGGATTGCTGCACGAAGAGCGCGAGGGACTGACCATTTGGCAGGACGGAACCTACCACAAGACACCCTTGTGGACTGCCTGTTTAAAGCTGGACGCCAACATGCAATCCGAGTTTATTCTCCATTGAACTGTGCCGGGTAGGGTTGCCCTTGCTCAACCGCACTTTGCTGGGAAAGCGCCTGTCGACGCCGAGCAATGACCGCTGGATCGTTCATGAAATCCGTCCGCTTGCCCGGCTTTCGACCCCGCGGCGTGTAGCGATTCTTCTGGTTGTTGGTCTTCACCTTCGGCGCCGGCAACTGATCCTGTCGCTCCTTGATGTAGGCCAGCACATCGGAAAGCCGCTTGTTCTCGGTGATCGCCGCATGCGTCACCCGCTGGTCCTTGTCGAACACCCGGTAGGGCAGGGAATGCCCCTTCCAGCGCACATCCAGCCGGCCATCGGCAAGGGCGTAGGTCTCGACATAGCGACCGACCAGTCCGCGCGTCACCTCCGTCTCTTCCAGCATGATCCGCTGGCGCTCGTAGGAGAACGTCAACTGGGCACCGACATAACGCTGCTCACGTTTGCACAGGACGTCGCGCAGCCGATCCTGGGCAAGATTCAGCGACCGATGCAGATCATCAGGTCGGGCAGGGGCAATGGCAAATTGCCGGTTATAGCGCTCCATGAACCGAGGCAGGAAAGCGTTGCCGTCGTCCATGCCGCAGATGCCCTCCAGGCGCAGATCCTTAATCAAACGGTCCTGTAGCGTCCGGTTCATCCGCTCGACCCGACCCTTGGCTTGGCTCGAGTTTGCGCAAAGAATCTCGATGTTTAGCTCGCAAAGCGCACGCCCGAACTGGGTCATGCCCTGGCCGCCCTTGGCGTCTTTCTTCGACACCCGGAACACCGAATGCTTGTCGGAATAGAAGGCGACCGGAGCACCATGCGCCTGCAGATAGAGCTCCAGCGCCTCGAAATACGTAAACGCGCTTTCCGATCGTACGAAGCGCAACTGCATCAGCTTGCCGGTCGCATCGTCGATGAACACCAGCAGCGAACATGGGTCACCGCGATCCTCGAACCAGCGATGCTCGCTGCCATCGATCTGCACCAGCTCGCCATAGGCCTCGCGGCGCAGCCGCGGCTGGTGGAACGTGCGGCGCTGCTTGCGCGACAGCCACAGGCCGGCCTCCGACATCCATTTGCGCAAGGTCTCGCGCGACACCGTCAGGCCGTCGCGCTCGGCGAGCTTCTCGGCGGCCAGCGTCGGGCCGAAATCGGCATAGCGCTCGCGCACGATCGCTACGGTATAGTCACGCACGCCGTCGCTGATCCGGTTGTTCGACGGTCGGCCGATCGTTCTGTGCCGGATCGATGCCGCACCATCCGTCCGGATCCGCTCCAAGAGCCGGCGAACCTGACGCGTGCTCAAGCCCAGGACATGCGCCGCCGAAACCATCGTCATGCGGCCGTCGACCACCTTCGACAAAACCTCGATCCGCTGCAGATCGCGCTCGCTCATCGCAATCAATCCCATCCGCAATCTCCCACGTCATTGAAAACGCGGCGAGAGTGACATTCTTACTTTGCAGGAACAGGACACTTTAACTTTGCGGTGGAGAATCTAATCCAAGTGCAACAATGACGAGTGGAGGGTAGGGGATTACCCGCAATCGCGCAAATGGGCCATGAAGACCTCGGCGGGCGTGCGGTAACCAAGGCACTTCCTGGGCAGTGAATTGAGATGGTGGGCGAGGGCGACCAGTTGCGGCTGGCTGACGGCGGACAGGTCCGTATCGCTCGGCACAAAGCGACGGATGCGCTTGTTGGTGTTCTCGACCGCGCCTTTCTGCCACGGTGAATTCGGATCGCAAAACCAGCTCCTGGCGCCGAGTCCATCTTCCAAAGCCTTGAAACCGCGAAACTCGGTACCACGGTCGAAGGTGAAGCTCTGCCGGGCAAAGGCGGGTAGCGGTGAGAAGGCATCGATGATCTTGTCGATGAGCGGACGAGAGTGACGGCTGCCATTCTTGATCATCACCGTGTAGCGGCTCTTGCGCTCGACCAGCGAGGTGACATTGGCTTCACCAAGGTCGCGCCGGAAGATCAGGAGATCACCCTCCCAGTGGCCGAACTGAGAGCGATCGGCAATGAAATCAGGGCGTTGGCTGATCCTGCAGTCCAACGGGATCGAGCCGTCACGGGGTTTGCGGGAGCGGCGTGGGCGGCGCTTACGACGGCCTTCCGGCAGATGCTGATAGAGCTCCAGCGCATAATCTTCCTTGCTATAGATGAAGCGATAGATCGTCTCGGTGCAGACGCGGACGGCGCTCACACCATCGGCAAGCAGACGGCCGGCGATCTGCTCCGGCGACCAAAGTGCCTTCAGCTGCTCGATGACCAGTTCGCGTAATTGCGCGTGGCGGCTGAGCTTGCGCAGCCGTCGCCGACGCTCCTTCGAGATGTCGTTGGCGATACCGCTGTAATAGCCGCTGTATTCCGGAAACTCGGCATCATGAAAGGTATTGCGCTTCAGTTCACGATAGATCGTCGATCGATGCCGACCGAGTTGGCGGGCGATCTCAGCAATCGGCACCTTGCGTTCGAGAAGCTGATGCACGCGTCGGCGATCGGGAAGGGTGAGCTGCAAATAGCACTGCGACATCCAAAAATCTCCAGGGCGAAGCCTTTGTTTTTATTGGCATGTCGCACTTGGAAATAGAATGTACCCGGCTGCATATGATTATCGCATAAGATAGATTATGGAACTCGACCACACAGCCTCGAGTCCACCGAATCCCGCGAAATCAACGCTTTGGAGCCGCATGCTAACGTCGGATGTTACGCTTCTTCAGCGGACGGCATTGTGACGTCGAACTCGAGGCGCATCATGTCGTAGGCCGGCTCGACGTGATCCGGCGTTTCGTTCTGCAGCGTTTCATAGTCCAGCGGCACGTGCATGTGCGTCAGCACGGCACGCTTCGGCTGAAGCCTTGCGATCCACCCAAGCGACTGCACCAACGACAGATGACTTGGATGGAATTTATACTGCAGCGTGTCGAGGACCAGCAGATCGAGCTCGTGCAGCTTCTCGACCGTTTCTGGCGGAAAATCGCTCACATCGCTGCAATAGGCAAAGTCGCCAACTCGAAAGCCGAGCGAATGGGTATTGCCGTGAAATTGCATCAACGGCGTGAACGAAATCGGCCCGCCAGCGCCGTGAACGGTAACTGGCGACAGATCTTCGGTGATGAGGTTCGGCTCGACGATCGGCGGATAACCGCTTCCTGGCGGCGATTCCACGCAATAGCGAAATCTCTCGCGGATTGCGCTCATCGTGAACGCGTCCGCCCAGATCGGCACGCACCTGCGATTTTCGATCACGAAGCCACGAAGGTCGTCGATCCCGTGCAGATGATCGGCGTGAGCGTGCGTGTAAAGCACGGCGTCGATGTGGCGAACATCGGCGGCAACCATCTGAGCGCGGAAATCCGGGCCGGTATCGACAACGACGGTCGTCTTGCCGCCGTCCGGCGCGAACTGCTCGATGAGCAGCGCCGCGCGCATACGCCGGTTGCGCGGATTTGATGGATCGCAGGCCCCCCAATCGCCGGTAATACGCGGTACCCCTGGCGAGGAACCGCATCCGAGAATGGTGAAAGCCCGCCGAAATGCCACGTCAGAGCCTCGGCATTTTCGAGAAGATGCGCAAGGCGTTGTCGGTCGTAATCTCGGCAATTTCCGCGGGTGAAACGCCGATCGTTTCCGCCAGCACTTCTGCGGTATGCGCAACAAAGGCCGGCTCGTTGCGCTTGCCGCGGAACGGTTTTGGCGCCAGATACGGTGCATCCGTCTCGACGATCATCCGGTCGTGCGGGATCGTCTTCGCGATATCCCTGATCTCCTGCGACTTCGGAAAGGTCAGGATGCCGGAAAAGGATATATAGCCGCCGAGCTCGACGCCAACCCGCGCGAGATCAGGACCCGACGAGAAGCAATGGAGTAGGAAAGGGAAGGCCCCCTTCCCGCTTTCTTCGGTCAGGATCGCCGCCATGTCTTCGTCCGCCGAACGGCTATGGATGACGAGCGGCAGCCCTGTCTCGCGCGCGGCCGCGATGTGGCGGCGCAGCCCTTCAGCCTGCACGTCGCGCGGTGCGTTGTCGTAGAAATAGTCGAGCCCCGCCTCGCCGATCGCAACCACTTTCGGATGCGACGAGAGGCGAACGAGATCTTCCGTGGTGATATCAAGTTCCTCGTCCGCGTTGTGCGGATGCGTACCAACGGAACAAAACACATTCGGATAGGCTTCGGCGATCGCAAGGATCGTATCGAACCGCTTTACACGCGTCGAAATCGTCACCATCTGCGCAACACCGGCCGCGGCGGCGCGTTCGATGATCGCGTCGCGCTCGGCCCCGAAGTCCGGAAAGTCCAGATGGCAATGGGTGTCGATCAGCATTCGTCTGACTCACTTATACTTCCGGCGCCACGTAGCGCGGGAAGACCGGCTTTGGTGCCTCGAGCGGCGTTCCGGAGACAAGACGTCCGGCTTCGCCGAGATGAGCAAAATCACGCTTGTCGGCCGGTACGGCGACGAGGTCGAGAAGCTTGCCAGCCGATTCCGGCATGAAAGGCTGCAGCAGGATCGCGATCTGACGGACCACTTCGGCGGTGACGTAAAGCACCGTCGCCATCCGCTCCGGGTCCGTTTTCTTCAAAGCCCAGGGCTCCTGCCCCGCGAAATAGCGGTCGGTCTCGGAAACAACAGCTATGATTGCGGCGAGCGCACGGTGGATGAGCTGCTTGCCCATATCGTCGCGCGTCGTCTCGAGCAGGGCATCGGCAGAGGCCAACATTGCCTTGTCCTCGTCTGTCAGTGGCCCGCAGACTGGTATCTGGCCGTCGCAGTTCTTCACGATCATCGACAGCGAGCGGCTGGCAAGGTTGCCGATGCCGTTGGCAAGGTCGGAGTTGATGCGTGTCGCTATCCCCTCCTCGCTGTAGCTGCCGTCCTGGCCAAAGGAAACCTCTCGCAGGAAAAAGTAACGAATCTGGTCGAGCCCGAAGTGTTCGACCAAATTGAACGGATCCACGACGTTGCCGAGCGACTTCGACATCTTCTCGCCTTTGTTGAGCAGGAAGCCGTGAGCAAAGACGCGCTTCGGCAGCTGCAGGCCGGCCGACATCAGGAAGGCCGGCCAGTAGACGGCATGGAAGCGGATGATGTCCTTGCCGATGACATGGATATTCGCCGGCCAGAATTTTGCGCGCGGGCCTGTCGGATCGGTGAGATACCCCGTCGCGGTGAGGTAGTTCGTCAGCGCGTCCACCCAGACATACATGACGTGGGCCGGATCGTTCGGCACCTTGATGCCCCAATCAAAGGTCGTACGCGAAACTGAGAGATCCTTAAGCCCCGACTTAACGAACGAAATGACCTCGTTTCGCCGCTCGGCCGGCCCGATGAAATCCGGGTTCTCTTCGTAGTGCTTGAGGAGCTTTTCCTGATAGGCGGAGAGGCGGAAGAAGTAGCTCTCCTCCTCCACCCACTCGACCGGAGTGCCTTGCGGTCCATAGCGCACGCCGTCGTCGCGCAGCTCTGTCTCGCTTTCCTGATAATAGGCCTCGTCGCGGACGGAGTACCATCCGACATAGGAATCCTTATAGAGATCGCCCGCCTCTCCCATGCGGATCCAAATCGCCTGCGACGCCTCGTGATGGCGCTTTTCGGTGGTGCGGATGAAATCGTCGTTGGAGGCGTTGAGAAGCACGGCCATCTTCTTGAATTCGGCCGAGTTGCGATCGGCGAGCTCCTGCGCGGAAATGCCTTCCTTCTTCGCGGTCTGCTGCATCTTCTGGCCGTGCTCGTCCGTGCCGGTCAGGAAGAAGACCTCGCGCCCGTCCAGTCGCTGATAGCGCGCCATCGCATCCGTCGCGATCAACTCATAGGCGTGGCCGATATGCGGCCTGCCGTTCGGATAGGAAATCGCGGTCGTGATGTAGAAGGGGGAAGTATCTCTCATGATTGGCTTCGATATATCTCGGGTCAGGGACTATTGGCAGCTATTAGCGCATCGCCTTCAGGTAGGGAACCGCCGCGCCCAGAAAAAGCCCCCTCTCGGCCAATGGCGGCGGCGATCGAACGGCAAATCGCATTGACACAAACGACCAACGGAACAAAACATAAACAAACGGAGGGAAGTGACGTGTTCGGCGAGCTCAAACGAAAATTCGAAGCGGCCTCGGCCGCTTATGCAGCCGAACATGGCATCGAGCGCGACCCGGATTGGTACATCCTGAAACTGCAGGAAGAAGTGGGTGAACTGACGCAGGCCTGGAACAAGGTCAGCGGCAGGGGCCGCACTCGTACGATGTCACCGGAGGAACTGCGCCAATCGCTCGCCGATGAAACCGCGGACCTCCTCGGCCATGTGCTCCTTTTCGCCCACCACAATGAGTTAGACCTGGTTGCGGCGATAGAGCGAAAATGGAAGTTCGCTCCGGACCTATAGAGCGTCTCTGAGGTCATCGAGCAGCGACAGGATCGTCTGCTTGCGATCGAGATTGTAGGCGTCGCTCACCGTGAGACGCTCCGCGAAACTACTGGAGAGGCTCGCAAGGCGCTCGGCTCGGCCGATATCGCCGGCAAGCGCCGCGTCCCGCGCCTGCTGCATCACGCGCCCAGTCAACAGGGACGAGAAGAAATCGAAGATCGTTTCACTGTCCCTTGCTGCCAGAATGTCCGCGAGCTTGTGCATCTGCCGGCGGACCGCAGGTCCCTGCCCCGCCAGGATGTCTTCGAAGGCGGAGGCGATATCGAGGCCGCCGTAATTGATAAGCTTTAGCGCCTCGGAGACGCTGCCGTTTGCCGCGGCGAGTATCCGCTCGACATTCGGCCCCATCATATCGAAGCCGAGATGGGCAATCGCCTGGCGCATGGCCTCGTGGTCCAGCGGCTTCAGCCGCAACGGAAGGCAGCGCGAGCGGATGGTCGGCAGCAGTTTTCCGGGTGCGTGCGTGAGTACGAGGAAAAGCGAACGACGCGGCGGCTCCTCAAGTATCTTGAGGATGGCATTGGCTGCATTGCGGTTGAGATCGTCCGCCGGATCGATGATGACAATGCGCCAGTTCCCCGTGCCGGAGGTTTGGCCGAAGAACTTTCCGGCACGGCGCACCTCGTCCACGGTGATTGCCCCTTTTGCCCTGCCCGTTTTTTCGTCCACGGGGCGGGTAAGATGAAGCAGGTTATGCGAGGCGCCGGAAGCAAGCTGCCGAGTGACGATCGAAGCGGGATCCGGATCGGCGAGATGATCGGGCGCCGTTGCCGGCTCGGGATTGTTCAGGATGTGGTTCGCGAAGCGGAAGGCAAGCGTCGCCTTGCCGATGCCCTCCGGCCCCTCGATGAGAATTGCATGGTGCCCTTTGCCGGACTTGTAGCTCTGGGCCAGAAACTCTTCTGCCTGAGGATGGCCGAACAGCTTGCTGTTTTCCACAGGGGCCACAGCCCCTTCCAGCACACCCGGACGTTCCATCGTCATGACGCAACTTCCGCGTTTGACGACCGTGGTTCGTCACCGTCCGGCAGCAAGGCGTCCACGATCTCGCGCACCTCGGCGGCTATGACGTCCGGCGGCCGTGCCGCATCGATGACACGACAACGCCGAGGGTCGGCTTCCGCGATGTCGAGGAAGGCTTCGCGTCGTTTCTCGTGCGTTTCCAGCTGTTCCTTCTCGAAACGATCGGGACTGCCGCTGGCAGCGCGGCGACGCGCGCGTTCGAGCCCAACGGTGGCAGGCAGGTCGAAAATGATCGTTCGGTCCGGAATCACACCGTTGACGGCTACGCGCTCAAGGGTTTCCACGAAGGCTGGTTCGAGATTGCCGGTGATGCCCTGGTAAACCCGCGAGGAATCCATGAAGCGATCACACAGGACTATGGTTCCCTTCTGGAGCGCCGGCCGGATCACCTCTTCGACGTGATCGCTGCGCGCGGCCGCAAAGAGAATCGCCTCCATGCGAATGCCGAAAGACTCGGCTGCTCCCGAGAGCAGCACGTGGCGGACTGCCTCCGCACCGACGGAGCCCCCGGGCTCTCGCGTGGTCAGCACATCGTAGCCACGCGCGCGCAGCGAATCAGCCAGCAGGCGCATCTGGGTCGACTTGCCGGCCCCTTCCCCGCCCTCAAACGTTACAAACAAACCCTTCGTCAGCGACATGCGTTCCCAAATCGACCGCCTGCATGTTTCCCTAAACCGTAGCCGCTTTAAGGATAAAAACATGCAGAAATTCAGAGTGCTACAGCGTCCGCTGCGCGTCTGATGAAACGCGCGGCGCTGTAACTATCGGCCCTGTTTAGCCGATTGGTTCGCCGGAAGGAACGGGCGCGCGCGCATTTGTTACAGCCAGAAGAAGAGAAGCTCCTGAAGCGCGTCGATCGCGCGGCTGGTGAGCGTACCGACCTCGACAGCGCTGCCGGTCCTCACCGGCACCTCCAGCATCAAGCGCTCGCCATTCCAAAGTTTGACGACGCCGACCTGCTGACCGGCGGCGACCGGCGCAGTAAGCGGCCACCTGTAAACGATGCGCGCGGTCAGCCGTTCAGCATTGTTGACCGGGAGAAGCACATCGATCGGACCTCCCGCGACAAGGGCGACACGCGATGCCGCACCGCCATAGACGCTCGCTTCGCCGATCGCCTCACCATCGGCGAAAATGCGCCGTTTCTCAAAGGCCGTCATCGCCCAGTCGAGTACCCTGCGGCTTTCTTCCGTGCGTTCCTTGTCGCTTTCGAGTCCACCCATGGCAAGATAGACGCGACGGTCGCCGCGCTGCATCGAAGCCGCGAGCGAGAAGCCGAAACCTTCCGCAAATCCCGTAGCCAGCCCATCGACGCCGACATTGGCAGCAATCAGCGGGTTGCGATTGCGTTGAAGGATCTTGTTCCACTCGAATTCGGCTTGGGAATAGAGCCGGTAGTAATTCGGATGAGCCTCGCGCAGATGCCGCGCCAGCGTCACCAGTTCCCGCATCGTCACCTTATTGGCAGGATCCGGAAGACCGGTGGCGTTGTTGAAAGTGGCAATGGGCATGCCGAGTTCGCGCGCCCGCGCCGTCATGCGCTTGGCAAAAGCAGCCTCGCTGCCGGTCATGCCCTCCGCGAGGATGATGCAGGCATCATTCGCCAATTGCACGGTCGCGCCTTGAATGAGATCCGCAACGCGGATCCTCGACTTGATGGCGGCAAACATCGTGGAGGTGCCGGACGGTGCGCCTCCGGTCCGCCAGGCGTGTTCGGAGACCTCGTAGGTCGTCTCGGGGCTGAGCTCGCCCTTGTCCAATGCCTCGAAGACCACCTCCATCGCCATGAGCTTGGCAAGCGATGCCGGCGGCACGGGTTCGTCTTCGCCGCGCGCGAAGAGCACGGTGCCGGTCTCCCCATCGACGAGATAGATCTGCTTCGCCTTGGTATCGAATGCGGGCGTCTGGGCGACCGCGTTTGTCGAGACGGTCACCACCAGAGAGGCCACGACCGCGAGCAACTTTATGCGCATGAGAAACTCCGGCTTCTTCATGGGCATAGCAGTGCGCACAAGCCTCTTCAACCGAAGTTAGCGCTAAACACCATCCCTGTTCTGGCGCCTTGCATAGGCGACGATAGAATCGGCCGTCAGAGGGTTCGAATCCACCATGATCGCCTCGAACGGAGAAGCCTTGTCGCTGACGCGAACTTCCACATAGGCGGCGGCATAGGCCATGTTTCCGTCAGGCATCGGGATCAGTTCCGGGCGCACGGTAGGGATCGGCCCGATCTCCGGGAGCGTGACAAATTCGCCGAAAGATTGCGGCATGGCGACCTGCGGCGCTGGTTCGGCGAGCGCCGTCACCGGAACGCCCGTATTCAGCATCGACCTCTGAGGAACCGGCACGCTGGCTAGGTCCGGCACCTGGTTGCGGAACGGCTCGTTCGACGCAACCATGACACCCGTCGCGATCTGTCCTTCCGGCATCACGCCGGGGCTACGGTCACCCTTCTTGACGTAGGAGGCCATCAAATAGGGCATATCGTTGCCTTCGAGCGGCGCGCGACCGACGTATTGCACACGCACCTTGGCACTGCCCTTGCCCTTGATGTCCAGCATATCGGCTGTCTTCGATGAGACATCGATGATGCGGCCGTACTCGTACGGGCCGCGGTCGTTCACGCGAACGATGACCGATGTACCATTTTCCAGATTGGTGACGCGGGCATAGCTGGGCAGCGGGAAAGTCGGATGCGCGGCAGACAAGTGATACTTGTCGTAGACCTCGCCGTTCGCCGTCAGTCGCCCGTGAAAGGCGGAGCCATACCAGGAAGCCACGCCAAGCTTATTGTAGCCGAAATCCTCCTTCGGCTGATACCACTTGCCCTTGACCTGGTAGGCCTTGCCAACCTGGTAGCGCCCGCCACCCTTCGGGATGTTCCGTCCGTTCGCGACCCGCGGGCTCGCTTTGACGCCATAGACAGACTCGGCAAAGTATTCCTTGCTCCGCGCCTTGCTTGTCTTGACGCTCGACGCCGAACCACAGGCGGCCAGCGTCGCGCAAAGCAACGGAACCGCAGCAACACGTAGCCCCCTCGAAAGAAGTGCCGCATCTCTACTAAATATCATCTGTCCCCAATAGCGTTCGCAAAGACGTTTTTCGAAAACATTCCGCTCTAGCCCCCGCGGAAAGCTCAGCGTCTCGAAACGAGACAGTCGATTAATCATGTCAGCAAGACGGCAAAATTGCGAACAGGACGCCGGAAGCGCGGCAAAAATCTTCCGCTATGGTTTACAAACCGTTTAAACCCATGCGCGAGCCGGCCACGTTGAGTCCTCGGCCTCTTCCCGGGAGACAAGAAATTTTCTCGAGCGCCGGGCACGTTAAATCTTTGCAAAGACTGCGAGATTTGACGTTCAACCCGGCGTCAATGCTGGTGTAACTGTCTCGTCGACTGTGGAAGGCGAGTGTCTGCGACTTTCGACCGCCGACCATGCCAAGTGGTTGCCGGCCAAATGGCCCTGCAGCCTCTTTTCATGTTCGTGGCTCCGCTACGGGCAATTCGCATAGGGCGGCGGGCCGTGCTGGATCGCGCGGTTCTGGAGTTGGAGACGATAATCGGCGAGCACCTGGTTGGTCTCGACATAGGTGGGGTCGGTCACGTTGCCCCAGAGATAGAAGATCGACGCATCGCTCGGCGTCAACATGGCGCTCGGATCGCCCTGAACCCCCTTCCACGTCGCCTGCGTGACGGGCGTGGTGAAGAGCGCGGGATCGATCACCATCTGCTGCGTCCAGAACCAGCCTCGGCGCACGCATAGCGTCGGCGCGACATGCCAACCCCAGTTCACGAAACAGTTAGGATTGTTCTTGGTGGCAACGTGCAGGCTGCCCTGTATCCACACCTTGCGCGGCTTGCGTCCCATATTGATCATAAGCCGGCACATCTCGTGCGCGCGGCCCCAGCAGCCGTCATCGGGATAGAGAAAAGGGATGCAGGGCGCTGGCACCGTGAGCGGCGGGCAAGTTGTCGCGCTCATCGCATCGAAAATCTGCTGGGCGGTCGCTTTCGAAACGCAGCGAAACCACCACCAGGGCCAGAATGGCCAGCGCCAGATCCAGTCGAGCAGACGCTTCCACCACGGCCATTCGAACGGCAGCGAATCGGGTTTGGGCCAAGGCGGCAGCGGCCTGTCATCGGGGCCGGGCGTGTAGGCGCGGATATCAATGATGTTGTGTGCATCATCCTCGGTGACGATCAGCAACTGCCCCGAGTCGAGCGCGGCGCGCAGCAACGGCTCGAGCGTCGCGAAATCGGGATTGTCGCGCCTCAGTGCATGACGAGCGTGCGACCTATCGAGCATGACCTCATAGCCCTGGTCGCTCGGAAGCATGCTCATCGGGCGCGTCACATGCGGGATCAGCAGCCGTGTGATCGCCGCGCTGTTAGGATCGATCTCCAGATAGACCGGCGCCTTGCGCCTGGCGAGCCCGTCGAGCACCTGCACAAAGCCGCTCGATCGGGCATCGCCCGAGTCAAGCCTGGCGCGGCGCCCTCCTTCGAGCTCGACCCAAAGCCCCTCGCGCAGCAGCTCGGCAACGGGCCGGTCGAGCGGAGGATCGAATTCAATGCGGGTCGAAACAATCGCATTGGGATTTGGCATGGCACACCTCCCGCCAGATGCGCCAGAATATCAGAGCGCCGCGCGCCTGTCCTTGCGTAGAATTTAGGGCAAACTAAACAGCTTTTAGTTTTATCATGGCTTCTTCCGATGATCGCAAATGCGACTTCACTGCTCGCCTCCGCGAAACGCATCGGCATCACGCTGGACCTCTATTCGCACGTAATGTCGGGGATGCAAGCGAACACCGCCGAGCACGTTGACGCGGCGATCAAAGCTGCTAAAAAGCCAGCCGTCGAGTGATTGGGTAGCAAGCGGTAGCAGTTGCTGTTTTCAGGTAGTCAACAACCGCTGGATTTCTCAATCTTTTCAATCGACTGGAGGAGTGGCCGAGCGGTTTAAGGCACCGGTCTTGAAAACCGGCGTGCGTGAAAGCGTACCGTGGGTTCGAATCCCACCTCCTCCGCCATTCACATTGAAATCATTGTGATTTCCAAGATTTTTTCACGAGAAGCGGCCGTATCGTAACCCGCCGCATCGTAACCCGCCGCCCCTTCGAGCGTGGCGGCCGTGTTGAGGGTGACACGTTTCACCGCTTGAGGCGCGATTATTGCGACTTCCCCCTACCCTGCGGGCGCTACCGGCTAGAAGTTAAAATAGATGCTGACTCCAGGCCGCCGTTGGTAGCGGTGATAATCACGATAGCCGTAGTACCGGTAATGGCGGGGGTAGCACCTGCCGTAGTAACGGCAGGAACGCCATGCGTACCGCCGGTTCCAATGGCGATCGGCGCGCCAATGACGATGGCGCCAGTGTCTGACCTGTTCGACAGGGCCGGCCTGTACTTGGTCGGGTTTCGGCACGAAGATCGGCGCGGCGCTTAGCGGTAACGCGAAAGACGCAGCCAGGACCGCGGCTGTGAGGACGGATAAGAGCTTTTTCATAGTCAACTCCTCCTCTCTGGCTATCAGATTGAGCCACCGTGCCTGAACCTCCGATGAACGGCTGCGCGCTCGACTATCGGGGACTTTGCCAATGGCAACCGGCCGGCGCGTCAGGCATGGGGTGTCAGGCATCCAGTGGTGTTAGATCCGCAAATCCGATCGCCTCTAGAAGGTCGCGGTTGGTCCTAGCTGTTAGGTGTCGAAACCCCGACTTGCCACTGTCATAATCGGCGCTTAGATTCAGTTTTAGAGCGTCCCTCGTGCCGTTGACCACGGATGTACTGGCAACGGCATGGGGTGACGAAGAAAGGCCGGTCCAGCCGGCCTTTCTTGTTGTTTATGGCGTCCTTGCCGACACCCAACACAGGCGGGGCCTTTGCTTTGCGGACAACAGGCCCCGCCCTAAATCGCTTCTGAAACAACTAGGTTCTTGTGAGTGCGTTGCCGACAACCCCCAGAAACCTAGGGTGTCGCCATCTTCGATCTATGGGACCTTAGTCCGGCGCAATGTCGCCAAAGGTCTTAGGCGCGTATTGCAGCGCCGGATTAGCCAGCCCGCGCCTGTTCCGATTGCCCCAATCGCGCGCATCCCCTACCCCTTTCGCGATAGCATGGCGATCTCGCCCGCTGTATCATGCCGGCCATGCTCCTCGCGGGAGGCGAGTTGAGCGAGGGAGGACCGAGCCATGCGTATGTCTTCGGTACTGCGTTTGCTGCGGACAGTTTGTCTCGCGGCGGGCGCTTCTGTCATGTCCGCACCGCTGGTGAATGCAAGCGACGCGCTTCCGCCCGAGCTGGAGAAGCTGAAAACAGCGCTTGAGAAATATAAGGACCCCGTTGCCGCGGTGCGTGACGGCTATTTCTCGACATTGGGATGCGTCACGTATGCGACGGGCACGATGGGGGTGCACTTTCTGAATCCGGCGCTGATCGGTCCGAAGCCCGATCCAATGAAGCCGACATTGCTGTTGTATGAGCCAAATGGCGACAAGCTGGAGCTCGTTGCTGTCGAATGGCTGATCCCGCTCGCCACGGGCGTCAAGCCGAATCCCGAGCTCTTCGGGCATCCCTTCGACGGCCCCATGGAGGGGCATGAACCGCTTCTGCCGGCGCAGCTCCACCATTACGACCTGCATGCGTGGATCTTCAAGCCGAACCCTCTCGGCCTGTTCCACCCGGTGAACCCGGACGTCAAGTGCCCTGAAGGACCTTATACTCTCCTGGAAGAGCCGCCGAAGATGTTGCCTCATCCAGCTTCGAGCAACTAGGGGTCATCGGGCACAGTCAGCCTCGGGGGAGTCGTCGAATCCCGCCATACGCCTCCGCGCCGCCCTGAGGCGGGCGCGGAGGCGAGGTGCGGGCTTTATAACGTTGGCGGCGCGGGCCTTTCGTTTCGTGGCGCGGCTGTTTGCGCTTCGAGAACCCCGGTCGCGTCAACCGCCATTGCGATAACGCGATATGCCCAAGGGCCCGCCTGGACGTTTCCTAAAAGGTGGCCGATCCAAGGATAAAAGCGTGCAGCGATTCAAAATGCTACAGCGTCGTTCGCGCGTCTGATAAGACGCGCGCGGCGCTGTAGTAAAGCGACCGTTTCCCGTTCGCACCCTCTGAAAAAACGCGTAGACTGTTCCCACCGGCAGATTTGCCCCAAAGAGGAGATCGGCCATGAACCCTTTCAATAACTTCCGAGATTATCCTATCCTTCCCGGTGAAGTCGCGATCCTGGAGGGCGTGCTGCACAAGGCGCTCGAAGAACGCAACCTGACGATGGGGAGCGATGAGGCTGAGGAAGTCGCCCAAAGGATCATCAAGCTTTACCAGACCGGCGTCAGGGATCCGGAGCAGATCTGGCAGATGATCCGCACGATCTAGCGAGCAATTGAAGACACACTGCGCCGCGCGTCCAATCGGACGCGCAAAGGTCGCTGTAGCACTTTGAATTGCTGCATGATTTTGTCCTTAAATCGATTCCGATTTAAGGAATCATGCAGTAACTCAGTCGCAGATTGCGGACACTTTGTTCTCGGGGAATGATGCGCGAACGCGGTCGCCACGGCTGATGCCGATCGAGGGATGCGTGCGAACAAGCAGGTTTTGATCGCCATCGATGCCGATCGTGTATTCCCCGACCTCTACCAGGAAGACCTTGCCCTGGATGAGGCCGCTGACGCTGTTCGGCGCCGCATCACTCACAATACCATTGAACGGCTGGAGCCCAATGTTCCCCGGCCGGATGACGAAGGAGATCTGATGGCCTGCAGTCATGCTCGATGACCGCGCCGATCAGCCTGACGGAGACATAAGACCGGCCAGAAAGGCGCGATCCTGCCCCTTCCGTGGCTCGCGACGCGGCGGTCGGCGGAGCGACCGAGGGCCTCCCTCGAGAAATTCGCGATGGCGAGAGAAATTCACGGAATTTTAGGTACTTGCGGAACACATATGGAACAGATAGTGTCTGTTCTTGATTTGTTTCGCGATTCTGGAGTGACGCGCCATGCTAACCCGCAAGCAACAGGAATTGCTTCTGTTCATTCACGAGCGAATGAAGGAATCCGGGGTGCCGCCGTCCTTCGACGAGATGAAAGACGCACTGGACCTCGCTTCCAAGTCGGGCATCCATCGGTTGATTACCGCACTTGAAGAGCGCGGCTTCATTCGACGCCTTCCCAACCGGGCGCGCGCGCTCGAAGTCATCAAGCTGCCTGAGGCCTATATGGCGAGCCCGCAGCCTCGGCGTGGCTTCTCGCCAAGTGTCATAGAAGGCAGCCTGGGCAAGCCACCTGTAGCGCCCGCCGCCACGACGAAATCGGCGCCACCGAGCGACACTGCAATGATTTCGGTGCCGGTCATGGGACGAATTGCGGCCGGTGTCCCGATTTCCGCGATCCAGAACAACACGCACGATATTTCCATCCCGGCCGACATGATCGGCAGCGGCGAACACTACGCGCTCGAAATCAAGGGCGACTCGATGATCGAAGCGGGTATCTTCGATGGCGATACCGTGATCATTCGGAATACAAACACGGCGAATCCCGGCGACATCGTCGTTGCACTAGTCGATGACGAAGAGGCAACGCTCAAACGATTCCGCAGAAAGGGCGCCTCCATTGCGCTCGAAGCGGCCAACCCTGCCTATGAAACGCGGATATTCGGACCGGACCGCGTCAAGATCCAAGGCAAGCTCGTCGGCCTTATTCGCCGCTATCACTAGTTTGGCGGTCTGAGCGGAAATTCGAGCCTGGTTTGCGGGAGCCAGTGCGCATTTAGCCGTGCTGCTCGAACAGGATATTGTTTCTTTCAGAGCTGCAGACGTGACCTGCCGGCTTCCCACGAAAGGTCTTATCCACGGCGCCGCGCGTCTTATCAGACGCGCAACGGATGCTATAGCAGTGTAAATTCCCGCATATCCTCATCCCCAATCGGCTACGATTTAGGGAAACATGCAGTAGAACGAGGGAAGCCTTGGAATAGAAGAAAAAGCCGGCCCTGCTCTTCGGCATAGACCGGCGAGTCTACAAACCGCGCTTCAAAGTAAAAGCTCATTGTAAATGATATCAGTGGAGTTTAAGGGCGCCGCCCACCCCGATCCATGGACCTTAGTCCTACCCGACATTGGCAAAGGTCTTAGGATTCTTGTGCGCTGCGCTTCTCGACATGTTGCTGTGAGCGCACGCTGGCGACATCCATGTCGGCGGTTGGGGCACTGAGGGTACCAGAGCCAGTTCTGGTGTCCCTTCCAACCCGCTTCGGGACCTTCGTTGGGAAGAGTGCGAAACTGGCGAGGTAGAGGCCCACTGCCCAGGTCATTGCCTTGAGCGGAGGCCTAGGCAATTCTCGAAATCTGCTTGAAGCAGAAATGTTAAGCATTTGATTTCTTTTGGAGGCCTCGCCCGGAATTGAACCGGGGTACAAGGATTTGCAGTCCTCTGCGTCACCACTCCGCCACGAGGCCTCTCGCGCTCGATCGATCAAGCGATGGCCGGCGTTTAGAACGAATCTATGAGGAGCGCAAGGGGGAAGCTTTCGAAAAAGGTGGAACGCTCGTAGTCATTCGCCGTTCTCCCCAGCGATCCCCAACTGCAATCCAGCCCGGAATTTTTTCGATTCTAACGGCAGCTTTGCGTGCCTACGGTGCCATCAGCGAGCTCGTGCGACCCTGCGCCGACAAACATCGCAGCACGGCAGTCGATTCGTCGGCCTCCCTCGCTCCCTCAGGCATCGGCTTCTGCCGCCTCGCGCGCCCCGCTCAGGACTTGCCGGAGGAATTTTGCTGGCCGCGCCAACGCGCCCACCAAATCGCCAACTTGCGGCGGCGGCGGCGGATCGCCGGTATGTCGTGAGAAAGCACAAGCAACCCCAGAGGAATCATCCAGAAACCGAGCACCGGCAGAAAACCTAAGACGCCGCCCACGATGAGAAGCGTACCAACCAGGATTCGCAGTACCGGCGAGTCCGGCAAGTTAATGCGCCATTTCCCGAGCACGATCTGGCGTGTCTGCGGATCGATGCCGAAATGCCGTTCTTTCCTGCCGTTCGTCATTATTCCTCTTTCATGCTCCACCCCACAATTGGGGCCTTCTCCACAGCCTCGCAACCGACGTTGTCAATTTTTTTTGAAAAAGCGCTTGGCAAATCGAAAAAGCATTTGTATTAGCAGCCTCACTTCTGCGGTGCAGATGATCCCTGGTAGCTCAGCGGTAGAGCACTCGACTGTTAATCGATAGGTCGCCGGTTCGAATCCGGCCCGGGGAGCCAGTTTCAAAAGAGCCATTCGCGGTAAACGCCCGAATGGCTCTTTTTGTTTGTCGATGTGGTCTCTGAAGGTTCCTCATGCGTGTTGCATGGCTTTTCCTGACTCTCGCGATCGCGACAGAGGTCGCCGGCCTCACGGCGATGAAGGCTGCCTCCGGCTCCTATGCCGGACATGCGATCATGTATGCTTCGATTGCGCTCTCATACGTGTTCCTTGCCAAAGCCGTGAAGACAATCTCCGTCGGCGTCGCCTATGCCATCTGGGAAGGGTCCGGTGTCGCTCTCATCACGCTCGTCTCCGTGTTCGTCTTTGGCCATGCGCTGAGCGGCCGCGAGATGCTCGGTCTGTCGATGGCCGTTGTCGGGATACTGCTCGTCAACGCCGGTGAGGCACAGGAGGAGGAAGCGGCGGGAGAAGCAGCCCGACGAGTGCCGACAGCTTCTATTTCGCTTTCGCGGTTATGGCCGGCGTCCTTGACGTCGCTGCCAATCTGGCTTCCACGAAGTCGAACGGCTTTGCGCGGCGCGGCTGGGGCGTGCTTTCGATTCTCCTGGTACTCGCGGCCTTTGCACTGCTCGCGGAGGCGGTCAAGGGGATGGAACTTGCCATCGCCTATGCAGTGCTTGGCGCCACCGGCATCTTCGGCACCGCCATCTGCGGACGTCTCTTCTTCGGTCAGAAGCTGAAACCTGTCGGCTGGCTCGGCCTGTCGCTCGTCTTCGGTGCGGTTCTCGTGCTTCACACGGCCTGACGTGGCCGGCCCTTCGTACTGGATTGCGCTTTTTTCGCCGTGCTCGCGGGCACACGCCCAGGCACCAGCCAGTTGAGAAGCGCAAAGTAGGCGCTGTACGGCAGGAAACGCGCCAGTTTAGCCGCATAGGTAAGGCGTTTAGGGAACGTGATCTCGAAGCGCCCTGATTTCAGGCCGAGACAAATGCGCTCCGCCGCTTCCTCTACGCTCACCAGAGCCGGTCGCGGGAACTTGCCTCTGGCCGAAGCGGCCGTGTCGACGAAGCCTGGACAGATCAACTGCAGGCGGATGCCGATACGATCGAGGTCGAATTTCAAGCTCTCGGCCATATTGATGAGCCCCGCCTTGGTCGCCCCATATGCGGCGCCCATCGGCAGGCCGCTGTAGCCCGCCGCCGACGACACGATAGCGATCTGGCCATGCCCGTTCGCCTTCATGTGCTCGACAACGGGCACGAGGCAATTGACGACGCCATGAAGATTGACGGCAAAGCTCTTGTCGAAGGCTTCCCGGCTAAGATCGTCGCCGCGCACCGGAATCACTACGCCCGCATTGAGCAAGGCCAGAGCCACCCGGCCGTGATCGTATTCGATAGCCGCCAGCAAGCGCTCCATGTCGCTCGGATCCGTGACGTCCCCATCGAGAACGACAATCCTGCCGGGGCCTGATGCCTCATGTTGAAGCGCCACTAGCCTCTCGTGACTACGTGCCGTCACGACGACCGAATAGCCCTCCTCAACCAGCCTGAGGGCGACGGCGCGCCCGATGCCCGAACTCGCTCCCGTTATCCACACCAGTCCATGGTCGGGTCGGGCTGTAAATGCAGTCGTCATTTCGTCCTCGCGTCCATCGGGAAGGGCTTCCCCTTCCAAAACCCGTGGCTGTCTCCCCCTGCCCGGGTTTAATGCCTCTCCGACGGCAACGCCTGGTCAGATTTCGCACCTTCGATCGTCCTTTTGACCACCGAGACGAATTTTGCCCGGGACAGGTTAGCTGCGAAACGCTATTTCTTGCCTAGTGCACAGGCTGAGCCGAAAACACGCCAATATTTCGGCGATCTTGCCTGTAAACCAAATGTTTATCGGATCGCCGTTCATCAGGGATTATGCTGGGCTCAGACCCGGCGTCCGTTCCGTCCAGCGTGAGGTTTTCAAAATGACCGTTCTTCCGTCCGTGCTCGAAGCGATTGGCAACACGCCGTTGATCCGGCTCCAGGCCGTTTCCGAAGCCACCGGCTGCACCATCCTCGGCAAAGCGGAATTTCTCAATCCGGGGCAATCGGTGAAGGACCGAGCTGCCCTGTGGATTATTCGCCAGGCGGAAAAATCCGGGCAGTTGAAGCCCGGCGGCGTCATCGTAGAAGGCACCGCGGGCAACACCGGAATCGGCCTTGCCGTCGTCGGCAGCGCGCTCGGATACCGTACGGTCATTGTCATTCCCGAAACGCAAAGCCAGGAAAAGAAGGACGCGTTGCGCCTAATGGGTGCCGAACTGGTGGAAGTTCCGGCGGTGCCGTACAAGAATCCCAACAACTACGTGAAGATTTCGGGCCGGCTCGCCGCCGAACTTGCAAAGACGGAACCGAACGGCGCGATCTGGGCGAACCAGTTCGATAATGTCGCGAACCGCGACGCGCACCTGGAAACGACCGCGCCGGAAATCTGGCGTGACACAGACGGCAAGGTCGACGGTTTCATCTGCGCCGTGGGCTCTGGAGGCACGCTCGCCGGCGTGGCTCAAGGGTTGCGCGCCAAAAATCCCGCGGTCAAGATCGGTATTGCCGATCCGGAAGGCGCCGCACTTTACAATTACTATGCACATGGCGAGCTCAAGGCGAGCGGGAGTTCGATTACCGAGGGCATTGGTCAGGGCCGTATCACCGCCAACCTTGAAGGTTTCACGCCGGACTTCGCCTACCAGATTCCCGATTCGGAAGCCGTGCCCTACGTCTTCGACCTGATCGAAAAGGAAGGGATCTGCGTCGGGGGCTCTACCGGCATCAACATTGCCGGCGCGGTGCGGCTCGCCAAGGATCTCGGCCCAGGCCACACGATCGTGACGATTCTCTGCGACTATGGTAACCGCTATCAGTCGAAGCTCTTCAACCCGGACTTTCTGACGTCCAAGGGCCTGCCGGTGCCAAACTGGCTGAAGACGACTTCGAGCATCACCGTGCCATACGAACCCGTCGGATAAAATTTGCGATGACCAAGACCGTTACCGCCCTTTTCCGTGAAGATTTCTACCTCTCGACCTGCGAGGCAAGCGTGATCGGAATTCTCGATGATGGCGGGATCGAGCTTGATCAGACGTGCTTCTACGCCACCTCCGGCGGACAGCCGGGCGATACCGGCTTTCTCGAACGCGGAGACGGAAGCCGAATCGCGATCGCAAGCACCCGGCACGGCGACACCAAGGACGTCATCATACACGTCGCGGCGGAGGGTCAGCCTTCGCCGGCGATCGGCGAAAAGCTCATCCTCCACATCGACTGGCCGCGCCGATACCGATTGATGCGCATGCACACCGCCTGCCACCTGCTTTCCGTCGTTTGCCCCTTCCCGATCACCGGCGCCGCCGTTGGGGAGGACGAAAGCCGCGTCGACTTCGACATGAGCGAAACAATCGACAAGGACCAAGTGACGGCTGCGCTCATGAAACTCGTCGACGAGAACCACCCCGTCTACGTGCAATGGATCACGGACGAAGAACTCGCCGCCAACCCGGGCATCGTCAAATCGAAGAATGTCCGTCCGCCCATGGGTCTTGGCAGGGTGAGCCTCGTCTGCATCGGAAAAGACTCGGCCATCGACAGCCAGCCCTGCGGCGGCACGCACGTGTCCGAAACCCAGGAGGTGGGCGCGATTCACATCGCCAAGATCGAAAAGAAGGGCAAGGAGAATCGGCGTTTTCGGATACGCTTCGGAACGCCGGAAGATCGTGCGGCTGTTTGAGTCTAGGAGTGACGACAATGAACAACAACAATGAGAACGGGAGCGCTTTTGTCGTTTCTGCGGACTGGCTCCAGCAGCGCCTTGCCGATCCTTCCGTGAAGATCCTGGACGCTGCCTGGTATCTGCCGGCACAGAACCGGGATCCGAAGTCGGAATACGAGGCCGCGCACATTCCCGGTGCCATTTTCTTCGATCAGGATGCGATCGCCGATCAATCAAGCGGACTGCCGCACACCCTACCCTCGCCGCAAGCCTTCGCTCAAGCCGTCGGCGCTATGGGCATCAATGAGAACGATACAATCGTCGTTTACGACGGGCCCGGCATCTTCACCGCGCCGCGCGTTTGGTGGATGTTCCGGATCATGGGCGCAAAGGACGTCTTCGTTCTCGATGGCGGGATGGATGGCTGGAAGGCGGAGGGACGGCCGACGACCAGAGAAATCCCTAATCCGACGCCACGCGTCTTCAACGCCACGTTCAATGCGGCCGCCGTCACCTCCTTCGAGCGCATGAAGGATGTTGTAGGAAACAGGCTCGCGCAGATTGCCGATGCGCGCGGCGCGGGCCGCTTCACCGGCGAGGAACCGGAGCCGCGGGCCGGCATGCGCTCGGGGCATATGCCTGGAGCCAAGAGTCTGCCGTCCGGCGTCTTTTCTGAAGGAGGCAAGCTCAAGAGCCTCGACAGCTTGCGCCAAACCTTTAGCGATGCTGGCGTCGACCTGACGCAGCCGGTCGTCACCACTTGCGGGTCCGGCATCACCGCGGCAATCATAACCCTTGCCCTTCAATCGCTGGGGCACACGGACAATACGCTCTATGATGGCTCTTGGTCGGAATGGGGCGGACGGCCCGACACGCCTGTAGTGACCGGCAGAGAGTGAATGCCATGCAAGGATCGAAACCTGCAGCGATCACGGCGCACGTGACCGAACTCGAGATGACGTCGCCGCCGAAACAAAGCCTGCCGATACCCGTCAATATCCACACGGCCGTATTGCGTGTATCGGACATCCCGCTCGCCTATTACCGCTTCCTTTACCTTCGCGTCGGCAAGCGCTGGCATTGGACGGAGCGCCTGCGAATGAGCGACGAGGAACTGGCAGACGTACTCCACAACAAGGGGACGACAGTCACCGTTCTCTATGTCGACGGTGCACCAGCCGGCTTCTTCGAACTGCACGAACGCGAAAACGAGGTCATCGAACTTACCCATTTCGGCCTTATGGAACACGCGCTCGGTCTCGGTCTCGGCAAATGGTTCCTGCTGCAGACGTTGCTGGCGGCCTGGGCGATGAACCCGCGCAAGGTCAAGGTGACGACGAACAATCTCGACCACCCGCGCGCCCTTCAGCTTTATCAGCAGTTTGGTTTTTCACCGGTTGCGACGCGGGAGGCAATTGTCGAACCGTTGAGTGACGCCGAGTTGCTTGCCTTGGCAAAAAAACTTTGACTCATAAAGCGCCGTGCGTGTCTTCAGGCGCACGGCGCCGCAGCACTTTGAATTCCTGCACGTTCTTTCGATAAATCGGCTCCGACTTAGAACATGCGATAGGCAAGTTTCGGGTGTCGGTACGGCCCGAAACGGCGCATCCATCTTCTCCAAGATTGCTTTTGACGAGGAGAACCGCCATGGCTCTACACTACATCCCCATGCCCGACGACGACGCAAAACGACTGCGCGGTGGTGGTCTTGATGCCTATGGGAACCAACCTGAGCAGCGTATTTCGGATGGCGCCGGCGTTCCCTGCCGGCATTGTCTGCGCAACGTCGATAGTGGCAAGTCGTATCTTGTCCTCGCTTATCGACCGTTCGCGTCCGTGCAAGCTTACGCAGAGACTGGACCGATCTTCCTGCACGCCGACGAATGCCCCGCATACGACGAATACGCGCTGCCGCCGATCCTCACATCCAGCAAGGAGTATCTGTTGCGGGGATACGGGAACGACGATCGCATCGTCTACGGAACCGGTGGCGTCGTTGCGGTGGAAAGGCTGCCAGAGCGCGCCGAAGAACTGTTGGCTCGGACGGACGTTGCCTACGTGCACGTGCGTTCAGCCAAGTACAACTGTTACCAGTGCCGTATCGAGATTGCCTGAACCTGCGGCGCCGCGCGACTATGAGGATCAGGCCCGGCGCCTTGGACGCCGGGCCAAGCAAGGTGATCGTGTCAGGCGACGTTGAGAACAGCCTCGGGCGCGTAGGCATCATAGCCGAGGGCCTCTGCCACAGGCCCGTTCGTCACGCGGCCCTTGTGGACGTTCAGGCCGGCACGCAGGTGGCGGTCCTCGGCGATCGCCTTGAGGCCACGATCGGCGAGTTGCAGGCCGTAGTAGAGCGTGGCGTTGTTCAACGCCTGTGCCGAAGTCACCGGCACCGCGCCCGGCATATTCGCGACGCAATAATGCACGACGCCGTCCACCTCGTACGTCGGATCGGAATGCGTCGTCGCGTGCGAAGTCTCGAAGCAACCGCCCTGGTCGATCGCGACATCGACGATGACTGCGCCCTTTTTCATGCCGGAAAGCATTTCGCGCGTGACGAGCTTGGGAGCGGCAGCCCCTGGGATCAGCACCGCGCCGATTACCAGATCGGCGGAAAAGACTTCCTCCTCGAGCGCATCGATCGTCGAGAAGCGGGTGTGAACGCGACCGTGGAAGATATCGTCGAGCTGACGCAGGCGCGGGATGGAACGGTCGAGGATCGAAACGTCCGCACCAAGACCGACGGCCATCTTTGCGGCGTGCAGGCCGACAACACCACCGCCGATGATCGCGACCTTGGCCGGCAGCACGCCCGGCACTCCGCCGAGGAGGATGCCACGGCCGCCGTTCGCCTTCTGAAGCGACGTCGCGCCCGCCTGGATGGCAAGCCGTCCGGCGACCTCCGACATCGGCGCAAGCAGCGGCAGTCCACCGCGTTCATCCGTAACCGTTTCGTAGGCGACCGCCGTAACGCCCGACTTGAGCAATCCCCTCGTCTGCTCGGGATCCGGCGCCAGATGCAAATATGTGTAGAGAATTTGGCCTTCCCGCAGTTGGGTCCATTCGGAAGGCTGCGGTTCTTTGACCTTGACGATCATGTCCGACTTTTCGAACACTTCCTTGGCCGTCGAAACGATCCGCGCTCCTGCAGCGCGATAAGCGTCGTCGTCTGCCCCGATCCCTGCCCCGGCCTTGGTTTCGACGATCACCTCGTGACCATGGGCAACATATTCCCGTACCGAACCGGGCGTCAGACCTACACGGTATTCATGGTTTTTGATTTCCTTCGGGCAACCGACACGCATCTAGCGTTCCTCTCCTGTCTGTGGGCTTTGCGCCGCATTGATGACGAGCCCAGCAAAACAGATGGTCCCGCGAATGTCCTTGCAAAGAGATGCCTGACAGCGCATTACTTTCGAATATTATTGCGCACTTAAGCGAAATGATGAAGGAAATCCCGAATGAGCGCGCTCGACACCATTGATCATGCGATTCTGCGCATACTTCAGCAGAACGGCAGGATATCCAATGCGGATCTCGCTGCGAAGGTCGGCCTTTCCCCCTCCGCCTGCTCCCGGCGCGTCGACATCCTCGAAAAATCGGGCACGATCAGCGGCTACCATGCCCGCATCGCGCACAAGGCGCTCGACTACAAGATCATGGTCATCGTGCACATCTCGCTGTCCGGCCAGTTCGCCAAAACGCTTGCCGAGTTCGAGGCTGCCGTAAAACTCTGCCCCAATGTGCTGGTCTGTTATCTGATGTCGGGAGAATACGACTACATCCTGCGCGTGGCGGCCAAGGATCTGGAGGATTACGAGCGGATTCACCGGGACTGGCTGTCGGCCCTGCCGCATGTCGTGAAGATCAATTCCAGCTTCTCGCTTCGCGAGATTATCGACCGGCCGAATGTCGGCATCTGAAGATCTTCGGCGCCGCTCGCTGCGCCGACTATCGTCCGACCACTCGGTTGCGGCCACCGCTCTTGGCAGCATAGAGACGCAAGTCCGCCTGCGACAACAACTCGCGAATGCCGTTTCCGTCTCCGAATGCCGATGACAGACCGATGCTGGCGGTCACCGGATCGCCGTTCGGCGTCGTCACGCGGCCGTAGACCGCGAGCCGTATGTCTTCGGCGCGTGAAAGCGCGTCCGGATAGGCGAGCCCAGGGCACAGTACGACGAATTCTTCGCCGCCGTAGCGGAACAGGCGATCCGTCGGCCTGATTGTCGCCTTCACCGTTGCGACCAGATTCTGCAGCACATGATCGCCCTCGATGTGCCCGAAGCGATCATTGACGCTCTTGAAGTGATCGACATCGATGATCATCAGGCTGACGGGAGCATTCTTCGCGGCAGCATCGCGCAGCATCTGCTGGCCCTCGGCCTCGAAGCGGCTTCGATCGAGTGCACCGGTCAACGTGTCCTGACCGGAGCGCGACAGCAGATCCTCGTAGCGCTCGCGAAACGTCAGATCATTGAAGACATCGCCAAGCGGCCGATCGGACATCGCCAGAAACGGGTGGCGCGATGCGTTGAGGTAGACGCCTATGGCAACCGCGTAGAACGGCGCCGCCAGCATCTTCGCCATCCAGCCGCCCCAGAACACATCCGCCGGCGCATCGTTCACCCAATGCAGCGCCGCATAGAATCCCAGCTGATCGAGGGTCAGGACCACGACGCCGCAGATCAGGAACCGAGCCGTAACAAACCGGCGGAACCAACGGCCGAGCCTCTCGTAGAGCAGAATGATGATGAGAGAATCGAAATACAGAAGCGTCGTACCCCAGACCATCAGCCATCCCATCTCATCGATGAAGGCAATGTCGGCGACACGATTGGGAACGACGGATACGGTGTCATGCAACCTGAGCAGCAGGCTCAGGACTACTGTCAGAAAGTTCCCCGCAAGCAATCCGTAGATAGGCTGACGAACCGTCGCCGCATCCTCCTTCACATAGAGGAGGAGGATCATCATGAGCTTGCCGGAAAAGAACACGGCAGAGCCTGGGGAGATCACTCCGAACGGCAGCTGAACGTAGAAGACGGCGGCGAGATAGGTTTCGATGAAATGCATCACGCCGAGCGCCGCCACGAAAACGCCAAGGCCCAGGCGCCCACGCAGATGCAGCAACCAGATCATTGCCACCACGTAGATCAGTGCCTCGCCGATGAAGAGAATGAGATTGGCGTTTGGCATGCACCCGAGATTTCCGTTTTTGTTCGCCAGTCTCTTAGAATTAAACCTTGAAGAAAACTTTACCCATTCCGTACTGGGGCGGCGTCAAATAGGCAAGATTCCGCCGCTTTGCCTTGCAGGTTCCTTCGGCCATAGTCCCCAGTATTCCAAGACGTTACTGCAGGCTTGCCACCGCGTCCGCGGAGAGTTTTTCAACATGGAGACAGCGATGCCGTCAATGACCGCTCTTCACGCCATTTCGCGCCGTTCGCTGCTTGGCGGGCTCGCCGCCTCTTCTGCACTGGCGATACTTCATCCCTTTTCCGCGCGCGCCACGGCCAACCAGGCACACCTGCGAATCATGGAAACGACGGACCTGCACGTCCATGTATTCCCCTACGACTATTACGGCGACAAGCCAAACGACACCGTGGGCTTCGCCCGCACTGCTTCCATCATCGATGCGATCCGAGCGGAGGCAACCAACTCCGTCCTCGTGGATAACGGCGACTTCCTTCAAGGAAACCCGATGGGGGACTACATCGCCTACGAGCGCGGCATGAAGGAAGGCGATCTGCACCCGATCATCGCTGCGATGAACGTGCTTGGCTATGATTGCGGGACGCTCGGCAATCACGAGTTCAACTACGGCCTGGACTTCATGTTCAACGTGCTGAACGGCGCCAATTTTCCGATTGTCTGCGCCAACCTGACCAAGGGCGCCCTTGCGGCGAACGCACGTCAGGATGCGCTCTTCCTCAAGCCCTATGTCATTCTCGACCGCAAAGTGAAGGACGGCGCGGGCCAAGAACATGCGATTCGCATCGGCCTGATCGGGTTCGTTCCACCGCAGATCATGACGTGGGACGCGAAGAATCTTGAGGGCAAGGCGAACGCACGCGATATCGTCAAGGCGGCGGAAGCCTGGGTGCCACAGATGCGCGAGGAAGGCGCCGACATCGTCGTCGCGCTTTCCCACTCTGGGATCGGACAGCAAAACTATGCCGAAAACCTCGAGAACGCGTCGGTGCCTCTGGCTGCCGTCGACGGCATCGACGCCATCGTGACCGGTCACAGCCACCTCGACTTTCCCGGACCGAAATTCGAGGGCCTTGCCGGTGTCGACAATACGAAAGGACTGATCTCCGGCAAGCCGGGCGTGATGGGCGGCTTCTGGGGCTCGCATCTCGGTCTGATAGACCTACTCCTCGAGCGTGATGGTAGTGCGTGGCGGGTAGTCAGTTCGACGAGTGAGGCTCGCCCCATCTATCGGCGGGAGGAGAAGAAGGTGATCGCCGAAGTCGGCGACAAGCCGGAGGTCCTGGCAGCTGCAGCAAAGGACCACGAGGCGACGCTCGCCTATGTTCGCACCCCCGTCGGCAAAACCTCGGCACCGCTCTATTCCTACTTCTCTCTTGTTGCCGACGACCCGTCGGTCCAGATCGTCAGTCAGGCGCAGACCTGGTACATCCGCGACATGCTCAAGGACACGGAGCACAAGTACTTACCGGTTTTGTCCGCGGCCGCCCCCTTCAAGGCCGGCGGTCGCGGAGGCGCCGACTACTATACCGATGTCCCAGCGGGCGACATTGCCATCAAGAACGTTGCAGATCTCTACCTCTATCCG
This sequence comes from Sinorhizobium garamanticum, assembly GCF_029892065.1. NCBI lineage: Bacteria > Pseudomonadati > Pseudomonadota > Alphaproteobacteria > Hyphomicrobiales > Rhizobiaceae > Sinorhizobium > Sinorhizobium garamanticum. The sequence continues at coordinate 3,666,240 of NZ_CP120373.1, forward strand.
AACACGGTACAGGCCGTTGTCATCACAGGGGACCAGGTGGCCAATTGGCTCGAGATGTCGGCCGGCATCTTCAATCAGGTTGCGCCCGGATCCGTCGACGCGGAGCTGATCAACGCGGGCTTCCCGTCCTATAATTTCGACGTGATCGACGGCGTCACCTATGAGATCGACCTCTCACAACCGGCGAAGTTCGACAAGGACGGCAATCTGGTGAGCGCCGCGGCAAAGCGCATCCAGAACCTGCAATTTGACGGCAAGCCGATCGACCCCGCGCAAAAGTTCGTGGTGGCGACCAACAACTATCGCGCTGGCGGTGGTGGCAACTTCCCGGACATCGCTTCCGACAAGGTGATCCTCGTCGCGCCAGACACCAACCGCGATGTCATCGTCCGCTACATCGTCGAACAGGGAACGATCAACCCGTCGGCCGATGCGAACTGGAGATTCGTGCCGCTCAAGGACACGAGCGTGCTTTTCGACAGCAGCCCAAAGGCAAGACGGTTCCTGCCGCAGGTGAAAGCTGTTGCGATCGAAGAAGCCGGCGAAGGCGCGGAGGGCTTCGCCCGATTCCGTATCAGGCTCTAGAGCCCTTCAGGGTTAAATGGAAGCAGTTCTGCCGGAGCAGGTTTTCGTCAGGGCAGAGGCGATTGGCGAAGGGGCGTACCCGGATGTACGTCCGAGCCGATCGCCTCTGAGCCTGGCGGAAAGATGCCCGGCCCTTCGGGTTGGCTGACACGGGCCGCCTGATCGGCCGGCCGGCTTGGCCGTATGCTTTGGCTACGCCGCGCGCCGGCCGGTCGACTCCGTTTGAGCCAACAGAACTGTTTCCATTTAACCATGAAGGGCTCCAAGATGCGGCGCGTAGGTGGGCCGAATGCGGGCCCATCGTCGTAGCCCGTCTGTACTCGCGCTGATTATCTTGTCGATGGGAGGGAGCTCATTCAATCTCTGAGAAAAGCTCACTCACCCAACGTTATGCGAGAATATTCATCGATGAGCGGCCGAACCTATGCGACGTGGCTCTAAACCGGCCGGGATGGCGAGTCGTCCTCAAAGAGTGAGGAGCGTTGCTCGTCGACGATCTGTCGACCCTTTCGCAGAGCCGCATCGATGGCGTCCTGTTCGGACGCGAAAAGATCGGCGCGAATGAAGGTGCGCACCTTCACGGTGGCATCGGGCATTGTCTTTTCGATGCTGCCTGCCAGGCGATATTGCGGCCCCTCCCGCATGGGAGTCGCGCGGATCAAGCAATCCCCATAGGATTCCGTCTTGCCAACGGCCTGCGCCGCTTCTTCTTTGGAGCCACCGGAGAAGCCGAACAATTTCGAGAAAAACGATGCCATGACTCATGGTTAGCCGCGGCCGCCGACGCTGTCAAAGGCTAAGTGCGTGCAATCCCGTCCACCTGCTCGATGCTGAGATCAAATGACGAGATTGGCGAGAATCTCGTTCTCGGTAATGTCCTGATAGCGCAGGCCGGCCGCATCGAAGCGCGCCTTCAGGGCCGGGAAGTTCTCTGCGTGCTTGGTCTCTATGCCGATGAGGACGGAGCCGAAGTTGCGCGCCGACTTCTTCAAATACTCGAACCGCGCAATATCGTCTTCGTCGCCGAGCAGGTTGAGGAAATCGCGTAGCGCGCCGGGGCGCTGGGCCATGCGCAGGATGAAATATTTCTTGAGCCCGGCATGCCGCATCGCCCGCTCCTTTACATCGGGGAGGCGCTCGAAGTCGAAGTTGCCTCCGGATACGACGGCAACCACTGTTTTGCCTTTCAGCCGTTCGCGACCGAGGATCTCCAGCGCTGTTATGGAAAGAGCACCGGCGGGCTCCAGAACCACACCCTCGACGTTCAGCATGTCGATGATCGTCAAGCAAATCGCGTTCTCCGGCAGCAACATCACCTGCTCCGGCGCAAAGGCCGCCAGCGCAGCGAAGTTCAGGTCGCCAACGCGCGCGACAGCCGCACCATCGACGAAGTTGTCCACCTGGTCGAGTGTAACCACGCTGCCGGTCTCGAGGCTCCGCTTCAGGCTTGGCGCTCCCGCCGGCTCGCAAAATACGAAACGATCCGTCGAAAGCGTGTCGGCGAGATAGCCGGTGACACCGGCGGACAGGCCACCACCGCCCACGGGCAGGGCGACAAGATCGGGAATGACGCCTCCCGGTAGTTGCTGGGCAATTTCGGCGGCTACGGTCGCCTGCCCTTCGATTATGTCTGCATGATCGAAGGGCGGCACCATGACGCCGGCAATCGCTTCGACATGGTCGCGCGCCGCCTGATAGCACTGGTCGAAAATGTCGCCGAAGAGGCGGATCGTAATGAACTCGCCACCAAACATGCGTGTCTTGTCTATCTTCTGCTGCGGCGTCGTCACCGGCATAAAGACGACGCCCGGAACGCCGAAGTGACGGCAGACAAAAGCAAAACCCTGCGCATGGTTTCCAGCCGAGGCACAAACGAAGGTCTTTCCCGCGGCCCCGGCGGCAAGAGCCTTGCGGAAGAAATTGAAGGCGCCGCGGATTTTGTAGGAGCGCACGGGCGAAAGATCCTCACGCTTCAGATAGACCGTCGCGCCGTAGCGGGCACTGAGGTGATCGTTGAGTTGCAGCGGCGTTGCCGGAAAGATTTCACGGAGTGCGAGCGCCGCATTTTCAACTTCCTGCTTCATAATTTAGGGTCATCCGTTGCGTTTGCCGATGCCTGACGCTATCGCACATTGCCTCGTGTGAGGCCATCGATTTGACACGAATCGATCGGGCAAGCCACTATGCCAGCGGGCGGCCACCGGCCTGTTCGACAACTGTTTCCGGGAAATCGAAGCTTGAATGCAACCCTGTTTCGGCACGCTGTCCACATCGCGGCAATCCTCGGTCTCTACCTTTCCGGCGCGATGTTGATCCCTGCTCTCGTCGACCTCTACTACGGACATGCGGACTGGGAGATCTTCGCCGTAACGGCCTTCCTAACTGGTGGTCTCTCTGCGGCGACCTTCATGGCGACCCGGGCGGGACCTCCACCGTTCTCGAAAAAATTCGGCTTCCTTCTGGTCAATCTGCTCTGGTTCGTCTTCTCGGTCGTCGGCGCAATCCCGCTCTGGCTCTCCTCGCTCGATCTTGATTTCGCTCAAGCGCTCTTCGAATCCGTTTCCGCGGTTACGACCACTGGCTCGACCGTCATCGTTGGGCTCGACAATGCTCCACCTGGACTGCTGCTCTGGCGCTCACTTCTTTGCTGGCTGGGCGGCATCGGGATCGTCGTTCTCGGCCTCTTCATCATTCCCTACTTGCGCGTCGGCGGCATGTCCTTCTTCAAGATGGAGTCCTCCGACACGGGCGACAAGCCATTCGCCCGCATCGCAAGCTTCAGCCGCGCCTTCCTCGCCATCTATGTGACGATCACACTGCTCTGCGCGATCAGCTACGGCATGACCGGCATGAACCGCTTCGACGCGATCAATCACGCAATGTCGACCGTCGCCACCGGCGGCTTTTCAACCCACGATGCGTCATTTGCCTATTTCGGCAGCATTCCACTGCTGTGGACCGGTACGTTCTTCATGACGCTTTGCAGCCTGCCCTTCTCCATCCTGATCGTGCTCGTCGTCCGCGGGCGCCTCGACGCGCTGCGCGATCCGCAAATCACCGTCTTTCTCGGCTATCTCACCGCGTTTTCGGTGGCCGTCGCCGTCTATCATCGGCTTGCAAACGGCGTCGAATTTCATCTGGCGCTGGCACACTCTTTCTTCAATGTCACTTCGATCCTTTCGACCAGCGGCTATGCGAGCGAAGACTATAGTCTTTGGGGTCCGTTCGTCGTCATGACCGCGTTTATCGCCACCTTCATGGGCGGTTGTTCCGGCTCGACTGCCGGCGGCATCAAGGCCTATCGTTTTGTCGTGCTCTTCAACGCGATCCGCTCCGGGTTGAACAGGCTCGTCTATCCGAATGCGATCTATGCGGTGCGCTACGGCAACAATACCGTCGATGCGGATACGCAGCGCGCCATCTTCCTGTTTTTCATAACCTATATCCTGCTCTGGGTTTTCGGCAGCCTGATGATGGGCGCGCTTGGCTACGACCTGGTCACGGCCGTCTCCGCCGTCATCACCTGCCTTTCCAATGTCGGTCCCGGCCTCGGCAGCATTATCGGCCCGGCCGGCAACTTCTCGACGCTCGAGGACCCGGAACTCTACCTTTTGTCGCTGATGATGCTGCTCGGGCGCCTCGAAGTCCTGACCGTTCTCGTCATCCTGACCCCGATCTTCTGGAAGCACTGAGCGGCTTGATTTACGTCGACTTGGCAATGCCTTGACTTGGCGTGGCAAATACCGAAAGTCTTGAGGCAATGGGCACAGGGGAGGAATACAATGCCGAAACGCCTGCTCTTGCTTGCAACAATGACTGCCGCGATCGTGGGGACGACCGATGCGGCCGCCCTGGCCGGTCCACTTTCCGATGCCGCCACGAAAGCGGAACAGCAGGCGACCTCGGGAGACGCGGCGGGTGCCCGGGAGACGCTGCGGCAGGCAGTGAGCGACTTTTCCCAAACGCTTCCCTTCGCGATCGGCAAGGCGGTCTTCGTCACGGCCGAGCCAGCGGGCTACGCCATGTACGAGCCCAAAGCCGATCCCACCTTCAAAGCCGGAGAAGCCATCGTATCCTATGTCGAGCCGGTTGGGCTCACCTGGAAGGAAGCGAGCGTCAAGGGCAAGATCCAGACGCGTTTCACGGTGGATTTCGATATCCTCAACCCAAAGGGCGAAATCCTTGCCAGCCAAAAGGCATTCGGCGATTTCACCTTCACGGGCTACCAGCGCAACCAGGAAATCTACTCGACCCTGACGATCGACGTGACTGGCGCCCCCGCCGGCGACTACGTCCTGCGCTTCCATTTCAATGATATCAACAGCGGCAAGAGCGCAACTGTCGACCAGCCCTTCAAGATCGCCGCGCAATAGGTCCATGCCGAACAGAATTACGACAATCGGTTTCGATGCCGACGATACGCTGTGGCAGAACGAACAGTTCTATCGCCTCACAGAGGAGCGCTTCGTCGATTTGCTGAAGGACCACACCGACCCGAAGGAGCTGCCTGCGAGATTGCTCGCGGCCGAAAAGCGCAATCTCGGCCTCTATGGCTTCGGCATCAAGGGCTTCACCCTGTCGATGATCGAGACGGCGCTCGAAGTAACCGGCGGCAACCTGCCGCCGTCCGTGATTGCCGAAATCCTCGCCGCCGGACGGGAAATGCTTGGCCATCCGGTCGAACCGCTGCCAAACGTCCAGGAGACGCTGGAGGCTCTCGCCGGACGCTTTCGCCTCGTCATGATCACCAAGGGCGACCTTTTCGATCAGGAACGGAAGCTCGCCGCCTCCGGCCTTGGCGACTTCTTCGCCGCCATCGAGATCGTCAGCGACAAGACCATGTCCACCTATGAGAGGATATTCTCGCAACACGGCGACGGTCCGTCGAGGAGCCTCATGGTCGGCAATTCGCTGAAGTCGGACATCGTCCCTGCGCTGGCAGCGGGCAGTTGGGGCGTCTATGTCCCGCACGCCCTCACCTGGTCCTTCGAATATCACGAGAAACCGGAAGACCATCCGCGTTTTCATGAAATCGCCGACCTCGGTCAGCTTGAAACGCTGTTGCGCAAAATCGCCGGCTGATTGACGGCTCGGCTGCACAAAGGGCCTTGGTGCGGACGACGGGAATCGAACCCGTAAACCTTTGATAAGGCGACGGATTTTAAGTCCCTAAATCCGGGTTCCGCCAAAAGCCAGCGCCTTGAAAAGACTAGCGATTTAGCATCACCTGATCTGCCACAGGGGCACCGCGTAACATAGATTGTCACACGGGTTTGTCACACGGAAGGCCGTTGTATTTCCTATGGATTTCGCTAAAGAGGAACCCGGAGCGGACGTGGCGAAATCGGTAGACGCAAGGCACTTAAAATGCCTCGGGCAACGCCCGTGCGGGTTCGATCCCCGCCGTCCGCACCATCACTCTCTAACTGTGGACTTCAAACGATGGCGTTCTCGGACATAAGGTGGAAGGCGCATCTTGCTGATCTTCTATGGGGCATCATCTCGGGACCGATGTCCCTTGGCATCTATGTCGGTTTGGCGATGATCTTGGCCGCTCTGTTTAGTGCAGCTACAGGCACCCCCGCGTATATACCGGTCGTCACAGCGGTAGTGCTAGCCTTCGTGGTAAATCCACCTAGGTTGTTACGACGAATGAGGGCTCGGCGCCGCACGTAGGCGTTACCCTTGACCACTGCATTGGATCTTGGGCAGCTGCGAGGATCCAGCCTCGGTAGTTTCCCACCGAGGCCCCTCATTCGATCAGTCGTCGTTCACGACCCGCAGCTTCGGAGCTGCCGTTGGTTCAAGCGCCGCCGCCACGTCGTCGAGAGCCGAGGGCGACAGCTTCATGTAGCGCTGTGTCACCGACAGGTTGGAGTGATCTCCATCCCGAGCGAAAAATTGCGCGAACCCCTGATTCGCCAGGGGTTCAATCACCGCCCTTTGCTGGCAATCTAGGCTGCCTCGAAATTTTGTCCTTGCATTGCTGACCGAGGGTACTGGCGTGCGTCCACTGCAAGCGTCATCTGACGTGCCTTTGTTTCCGGAAGACCTGGACACGCTTCAGCGTGTATTCGATCGCCTCTGCTACGAGCATCGGTGGCCGCGCGACAGTGCGCCCGCGCAAAGGTACGGCAGAATGCTGATCGAGGCCTATCAGGCCGGAACCACCAATGAGCTTCATCTTCTCACAGCTGGGCGCCTGTTCGTGCGCAGGTCCCGAGAGGCCAGGAGTTTCGTGTGATGACGGCCGCTCCACTCAGCCGCAACGAACCGGAGGAAAGGCGCCGTCGCATCGATGCGATGAAGGAAGCTTTTGCCCGCGCCATCGTAGAACGCCAGGCCGAACTACATGATCAGGAAACGCCTGGCCGACGCGTGGCTTGGAAGGCCCTCCTTCTGGGGAAGAAATCACAGGGCACCGACGGACCGGATACGTCCTTAAAAGAATATTGAACACCAATATGTTGCGACATCAGCTTCGTAACTGAGATAATACGTTTCGTACGCGCACCTCGCTTCGATTGTTTTTACTTCCGCGCGAGGATGCTGACAGAAACTGACAGCATCGTCTCCTATAACCCCTACTGTCGGAAAAAGGAGACAATTTTGCTCAAGCCCAATCTCATTCTCTTGTATGTTCAGGATCCTGCGGAAAGCTCGGCCTTCTATTCGCGTCTGCTTGGCCGCCAGCCGTCGGCGTTGTTTCCCACCTATGCCGCGTTCGAATTTGATGGCGGCGTCAGCTTGGGGCTGTGGTCGACGAGCGCGGAAAATTTCCACACGTCCGGGAAAGCAACCGCACCGAACTCGCGTTCATGGTGGAGAACGATGCCGCCGTTGAGCGGCTTTACGACGCTTGGCGCCGAGTGGGTGTGACGATAGAGCAGAAACTGATGACGGCGGTCTTCGGCCGAACATTCGTCGCTCTTGATCCTGACGGCCATCGATTCAGGGTCTGCACGCCGGACGATTGAAGCCGCGCGGCGCGCACAAAACATCCCGTCATTCGTTCGGCACGAATGGTGGGGATATCAAGCTTGCGCGAGGCGACACGTCACAACATCTCGCGGTGAGATTCCGGACCGGTCTCAGTGGTAGTAAAAGCAATCGCAGTCAGCCTTGTAGGCGTCTTCTCCTCGCCACACTCTGACCGCCAGTTTCGACGATTTTCCGTTGTCGTCCAACCTCAAACCAAGCAACGAGACCGCCGCTGCCTTCGGATTGGGTGCGTCAACTTCGATAACCGATCCGACCTGATGAACGCCCAAGCGGGCGGTCCAGGTGAAGATTTGAACGCTATAATGCATGGAAATCCTCCGTCGCGTTGTCGCCGCGTACGGGGACGGCGTCGTCAGGGGCGAATACGCTCGGACTCAACTGCCCCTTTAAGCATCTTCAGCCATCCTCGACGGTTGCTTCAGGTCGATCTCCCCCATCGGCGTGTTCGAAATGCCAATTTCCCTTCTCATCCTGGAAGCTGATTTCCTCGTCGTCGCCGCCGACTTGCTGTTCGGCCGCTGCGGCCTTTGCGGCCGCCAGTGCCATCTCGCGACTGGGAAAGGGCTCTGAATACGCGTCGGCTGCTTTATATGCCCAGCCTCCGTCGTGTGGAACGATCGAATAAGTGATTCGCGCCATTCTTCACTCCCCTGGATTTCCCGGGACAGTTCCTGCCCCCGGCGGACCGTTGCCGCACGGTCCTTGCTGCTCCTCCTTATCAATGGCATTTGCATGCCGAACGGTCGCGATGTTAGCACAAAATGACGCTGCTAGGCCACTTTTGCGATGATTTTGACCACCTTTCGAAGCCTTCGCGAAACTTCAAGGCGCAGTCCTCGCCGTACCGCGCCGAAGGGTGCCTATAACGGAAACATCAGGACGCGAACCTTGCGGCGATCTTCGCGACATGCGCGCCCTGGTAACAGGCGGCTTCGAGTTCGCGCACGCGCTTTACGGCAACATCTGCGCGGTCGATCTGGCGCCCTCCGCGACGGCGTAGGCCATCGTTTCGATATGCCCATAGGCGGAATAGTGGAGAACCAAGTACTTTTGCCATCATGATGCTCCTGTCAGGCAATTACACTTGATCGTCACCCGCGGCAGGATTTATCAAAACGCACGTGGTCGCCAGCAAATGCGCGGTCGACAGACTGGACGATCGCCAACAAGTCAGGAGCATCAATGACCACTGCCACGATCGTCACCGCCGCCATGCTTGCCATTGGCGATGAGCTTCTGTCCGGTCGAACGAAGGACAAGAATATCGGCCACCTGGCGGACATGCTGACCATGGTCGGCATCGATCTGCGAGAGGTTCGCATCGTGGCGGACGACGAAGAGGCAATTGTCGATGCCGTCAACGCCTTGCGCGGCCGTTATGACCATGTCTTCACGTCCGGCGGGATCGGGCCGACACACGACGACATCACCGCCGACGCCGTCTCCAGGGCGTTCGGTGTCGAGTGTATCCACGACCCGCAGGCAATGGCGTTGCTTGGCGCCATGTATGAACGCCGCGGCATGGAGTTTACCGATGCGCGCAGACGGATGGCACGCATGCCGGTTGGCGCCACCCATATTTCCAATCCCGTATCGACGGCGCCCGGCTTCAGAATCGCCAACGTCTACGTGATGGCCGGCGTGCCCCAGGTCTTTCAGGCGATGCTTGACAGCTTGCTGCCCAGCCTCCCGGCAGGCACTCCGGTCCTCTCACGCACAGTCCGTTCGCCCTATGGCGAAGGCGATATCGGCGGGCCTTTGGCAGAGGTTCAGAAGAAACATCCGGAAACGAGCATTGGCTCCTACCCCAAGTTCGACGGCAAGAACTTCTCGACCGATATCGTCATCCGCGCTCGCGAGGCTGGGGTGCTCGCCGCGGCCGAAGCCGATGTCGTAGCGATGATCGAGACGATTGCTCGTTCTCGCTAGCGGATCATCGGTGTTCGACGAGCGGACGAGCGCCGGAAGCCAGCGATTGCTGGACAAGCCTTGCCGGCCCTTGCGCTCCGGGCTTCATTTTCAGTATTGCATATCCAAATCGTGACGAAGCGCGCTGTGCGACCTCCTGGTCCGCCGCAGCCCTTCTCAGCTAGTATTCGACTTGAAGCCGGAGCCCGCACATGTCCCTTCCTGATAAAGCCTTTCCAGTCTCCTGGGATCAGTTCCACCGCGATGCCCGCGCGCTCGCGTGGCGGCTGGCCGACAACGGACAGGAATGGCGTGCGATGGTCTGTATCACCCGCGGAGGGCTCGTTCCGGCTGCAATCATCTCCCGCGAACTCAACATCCGCATGATCGAGACCGTCTGCATCGCCTCCTATCACGACTATGACACGCAGGGCCAAATGAAGGTCCTCAAGGGCATTTCCCCGGAAATCGCCAAGGATGGCGGCGAGGGTGTGCTGATCGTCGATGACCTGACGGACACTGGCAAGACCGCCGCCGAGGTGCGCGCGATGCTGCCGAAGGCCCATTTCGCCGCCGTCTATGCAAAGCCGAAGGGACGCCCGCTCGTCGACACTTTCGTGACGGAAGTCAGCCAGGACACCTGGATCTATTTCCCCTGGGACCTTGGCTTCACCTATCAGGAGCCGATCGCCAAGGGCACGCGCGGCTGAGGCTCCTTCTCGCTTCTGCAGCGCCGCGCACCCTATCAGACGCGCAAGGGACGCTGCAGCGCTTTGAATTGCTGTGGGTTTTATCTCAAACGGCTGCGATTTTGGGGAAATAGGCGGTAGTTACGGAAGCGGCGGAATGCATTCGACGAGCGTCTCCGCCGTCATGCTGCGACCTGCGCGCGTCCCGGCTTCCCCATGACGCCAGACCGCCGCGGCGGCGGCCTCGAAGGCCGGGATGCCTTGAGCCAAGTGGGCGCCGATAATGCCGGCAAGGACGTCGCCCGATCCCGCTGTGGCGAGGGACGGCGGAGCATTGGCGTTGACGACGACGCGGCCCGATGGAGCGGCGACGACCGTGTCGGGTCCTTTATAAACGACAACTGCGTGGCTCATTCTCGCGGCGGCTTGCGCCTTTTCAATCTTGGACAGCGCCGCATCCGCGGCGATCTCGGGAAACAACCGCGCGAACTCGCCCTCATGCGGGGTCATCACCAACTGACCCCCGCTGGCGGCACGCTCAAAGAGTTCCGTTCGGTCCTTCTCGAAGGAGGTCATTCCATCGGCGTCGAGGACCAGCGCCCGATCGCAGAGCATCAGGGCAAAGCCCCTCGCCTTCTTGCCGACGCCGAAGCCAGGCCCGAGCACGAATGCGTTCACCCGCTTGTCCTTGAGCCAAGTCGCAAGGTCGTCCGTGCCCTGAATTTCCCTGAGCATTACTGCGGTAAGGTGGGACGCATTAACCGCGAGCGCTTCCGCTGGTGACGCCAGCGTCACCAGACCGGCGCCTGCCGCAAGGCCTGCAGTTGCCGACAGGCGCGCCGCACCTGTCGAGAGTGAACCGCCCGAAAGCACGCCGAGGTGGCCCCGTCTGTACTTGTGCGTAGCCGGATCAAGAGTGCTGGCGTGCGAGCCCCATATGGTAGGTGTATTGAGCCGCAAGTCACCGGCCCCATCGCTGACCAGCCGCGCCGGGATGCCGATGTCGAACACCTCCAGGGTGCCGCAGCGGACGCGACCGGGCATGAGCAGATGGCCGGGTTTGCGAGCCATGAATGTGACGGTGTGTACCGCAGTGAAGCTCGCACCGCGGATCTCCCCCGTGCGCCCGTCGACGCCCGAGGGCAGGTCGACGGCGATTACCGGTACGTGGCTCTCACTCACCCGCGCAATGGTTCCTTGCGCCTGTGCCGGAAGATCGCGCGTAAGCCCTGCCCCGAACAAGGCATCGATAACAACGTCACCAAGCTGAGGCTCGTAGGCGGCAAGCGGTTGCACCGCCAGTGGGCAAGCACCTTGTGCTCGCGCTGCGTCGCCTTTCAGCGTCTCCGGATTACCGAGCGCGAACACCGCCACGTCGGCACCTCCGTCCACGAGTGCGGAAGCTGCGACGTAACCATCACCGCCGTTGTTGCCGGGCCCGCAAAGCACGACGAAACGAAGCGCTTCCGGAAAGAGCCGCAATGCGGCCGCCGACACCGCCATTCCGGCTGAACGCATCAACGCGAAGCTATCGATGCCCGAAGCGGCGGCCGCATCGTCGATCGCCGTCATTTCGGCCGGAGTCACCAGAACGTCTCGGAGCGAGTCAAGCATGAACTAGATCTAACCGCGCAGAACGCCTCAAGGCAAGAAGGTCCGCCACCAAACAAAATGAGCATTTTTTATGCAATTGCACATTATTGGTGCTTAAATAACGTGCTTATGGAGCCCGTCGCAGCAATTTTGCCAGCATCAGATGGTCATCTTTCATAAAAAATAGGCAAAATGACCGAGGAGGCGGAGCGCAATCCCGCACGGTCTCCGATCAAGCTGTGAAAATTCACCATCCGGGGTTTCATTCTGCGACAAAACTGGCACGCTACGTGCATATTGGAGGCCGAGCGGGCATGAACCTGCTTTAAAGGGAGAAGCGGAGAGACATTTTCTCATGAAAAAGATCGAAGCGATCATAAAACCCTTCAAGCTGGACGAAGTGAAGGAAGCCCTTCAGGAAGTCGGCTTGCAGGGGATCACCGTCACGGAAGCAAAGGGCTTCGGGCGACAGAAGGGACATACGGAGCTTTACCGAGGCGCCGAATATGTCGTGGACTTCCTGCCGAAGGTAAAAGTCGAAGTCGTGCTGGCAGACGAAAACGCAGAGGCCGTCATCGAGGCCATTCGCAATGCCGCGCAGACCGGGCGCATCGGTGATGGAAAGATTTTCGTGTCCAACGTGGAAGAAGTCATCCGAATCCGCACCGGCGAAACTGGCCTCGACGCCATCTAATCACGTAATCACGCCATCAAATCCTGTGGGGCCGTCCGGCCCCAATTTTTCAAACCTCGTCATCTCAAAACAGGGACTTACAAAAAATGACGACTGCGAGTGAAGTTCTGAAGCAAATCAAGGACAACGACGTCAAGTTCGTCGACCTGCGCTTTACCGACCCGAAGGGCAAGCTGCAGCACGTGACGATGGATGTCGTCTGCGTCGACGAAGATATGTTCGCCGATGGCGTCATGTTCGACGGCTCCTCGATTTCCGGCTGGAAGGCGATCAACGAGTCCGACATGGTGCTGATGCCTGACCCGGAAACGGCTCACATGGACCCGTTCTTCGCCCAGTCGACCATGGTCATCCTCTGCGACATTCTCGATCCGGTTTCGGGCGAGGCCTACAATCGCGACCCGCGCGGCACCGCGAAGAAGGCGGAAGCCTATCTCAAGGCCTCCGGCATCGGCGATACGGTCTTCGTTGGTCCGGAAGCGGAATTCTTCGTGTTCGATGACGTGAAGTACAAGGCCGACCCGTACAACACCGGCTTCAAGCTTGATTCCTCCGAACTGCCGTCCAACGACGATACCGATTACGAGACCGGCAACCTCGGTCACCGTCCGCGCATCAAGGGCGGCTACTTCCCGGTACCCCCGATCGATAGCTGCCAGGACATGCGCTCCGAAATGCTGACCGTGCTTGCCGAAATGGGCGTCACGGTTGAAAAGCATCACCACGAAGTGGCCGCAGCGCAGCACGAGCTTGGCGTCAAGTTCGATGCGCTTGTTCGCAACGCCGACAAGATGCAGATCTACAAATACGTTGTGCACCAGGTTGCCAACGCCTACGGCAAGACCGCGACCTTCATGCCAAAGCCGGTGTTCGGCGACAACGGTTCCGGCATGCACGTCCACCTCTCGATCTGGAAGGACGGCAAGCCGACCTTCGCTGGCGACGAATATGCCGGGCTTTCGGAAACCTGCCTCTATTTCATCGGCGGCATCATCAAGCACGCCAAAGCCCTCAATGCCTTCACCAACCCCTCGACGAACTCCTACAAGCGTCTCGTTCCGGGCTATGAGGCGCCGGTTCTGCTCGCCTATTCGGCCCGCAACCGCTCGGCTTCCTGCCGCATTCCGTTCGGCAGCAACCCGAAGGCAAAGCGCGTCGAAGTCCGCTTCCCCGACCCGAGCGCGAACCCCTACCTCGCTTTCGCGGCGATGCTGATGGCAGGCCTCGACGGCATCAAGAACAAGCTTCATCCGGGCAAGGCGATGGACAAGGACCTCTATGACTTGCCGCCGAAGGAACTCAAGAAGATCCCGACCGTTTGCGGCAGCCTGCGCGAAGCGCTTGAAAGCCTCGACAAGGATCGCAAGTTCTTGACGGCCGGCGGCGTCTTCGACGACGACCAGATCGATTCGTTCATCGAATTGAAGATGCAGGAGGTCATGCGCTTCGAAATGACGCCGCATCCGGTCGAATACGACATGTACTACTCGGTCTAAAGAAATGGACCGGTCGGCAAAGACGTCCGGTCCGCTTACGACAATGGAAGAAGGCGGGCCTCGTTCAGAGCCCGCCTTTTTCATGAGCAGTGCCCCAAGAACGGTTCACCGCAGACCTATTGATGTTCGGCACGCGGCAACCCAGATTATTGTCTGAAAGGATGTGTTGCGTCATGAAACAAAGAAGCGCGAAATTTGAGATCGGACAGGTGGTTCGCCACCGGGTCTTTCCGTTCCGCGGCGTCATCTTCGACGTCGATCCGGAATATGCGAACACCGACGAATGGTGGAATGCCATCCCGCCGGAAATTCGGCCAAACAAGGACCAGCCCTTCTATCATCTCTTCGCCGAGAACGACGACACCGAATATGTCGCATATGTTTCCGAACAGAACCTCGTTTCCGATGAGAGCGATAGACCGATCCGCCACCCCCAGGTGAGTGCCTTGTTCGAGAAGGAAACCGTCGGGCACTACAAGCCGAAGGCCACCTACAAGCACTAAGGGCGCTGGGGCGTTTCCTCGATCGCCAACGAGCACGCTCCGGCACCCCGGTCCCGGAGCGTTTTGTTGCGCCGGTCACCCAACAAAAAAACGCCCGGCAAATACCGGGCGTCTTTTGATCCAAGAAACGAGCGCGATTATTGTTGCTTAGCGGCCTTCTGGGCCTCTTCGAGCTTCTTGCGGGCGTCTTCCGCCTTCTTCTGCATTTCTTCCTGCAACAGGCGCTGGCGTTCTTCCAACTGCGACTGTTCGATCGGCTCGCCGTCAAAGACGCCAGTGAAACCTTCCAGCGACATCTTGATCGGGTTCGGGGCGCGCTGGAAGTTGACCGACGTGAAGACGACTTCGTTGCCCTTCTTCAGGTTAGCAATCAGCGCATCGGAAAGCTGTGCTTCGGCAACACACTTATCGGGCATGCAGATCGCATAGTCGAGCTTCACACCCTTGCCACCATCGATCTGCATCTGAACACCCGGCGGAATCATCCGAGCGGAAGGTACGGAAACCTGGACAACCTTGCGGTTGATCTTACCGGAGACGGTGATGAGGCCAACAGCTGTGACAAGCTGACCATTGTTGGCGGTGAGCAGGTTCTGAACGATGCAGACGTCGTTATCTTCCTGCTTGGTGCAAACCTTGAACCAACCCTGCGGCGGCTTGCCTGCCTGCGCGAAAGCAGCGCTTGGCGCACCGGCGGCTGCAACAGAGAGCGCCAGCGCCGCCATTGCCGCGCGATTGGTGAAGTTCGACTTGAAGATCATTGTGATTCCGTCTCCTGAAATCCGGTTCCGGAACAAACTGTTCCGATGGTGAATATCGTCAGCCGCCGTTGTCCTGTTGGCCAAATGAGGCATTTGCATGGCCCCGTTTCCGGAAACACCTGTTACATTGGCTCGCGGCGTTTATCCAGTGTTTCGTTGCATTTTTTGCAACCGCCGAAGGCGGAAATACCCAGGCTTCACGATCTTTTCAGAATGGAGCTGATCAAGAATCACGGCGGCCGTTTCCTGGATATCGAAGCGAGATTCCAGCGGAAAACCGCTTCACACTTTTGCTTATCGATTCTGGGGACAGCTGACAGTCTCTCAATGGCTGCGCAACGACAGGTGGGTGAAGGAAGATGCATCGCAGAACGAAGAATCGGGTACAAAGCCTTGCGCTGGACACGATAACGCGCATCCTCGGGGAACAGACGTTGAGTACATTGGACTATCGCGTCGTTGCGCTTCTCAGGCAAGTAGTCGCATGGCTTGTCGCTCGAGATTTCGTTGCTGTTGAGGCTCGCTCAAGAGGTGTTCGACTATCTGCTGAGCAGATGCGACAAGCAATTGAGGAGTACGGCCGGACACCGGTCATGCCTCCTGATGACGCGTTCTTGGACATTGATGCCATCGCCTTAACAAATTCCGACGCGCGAGTTTGGTCCGTTCGGTTCGATCTCTGGACCCATGAAGAGGGGCGATCCGATCTATCGCTCGAATGCACCATTGTCATCGATAATGGTACCCTTGATATAGAAGTCGATAACATCCACGTCTTGTAGTCGCAGGAAAGAGGGGATGGCCAATGGTCAGAAAAACCTCTTCTCCCTGGACAGCTTTTCCAGAAGTCAGCGCCGGATCCGGGCGGAAAACCGCTTCACACTTTTCCTGATCCCCGCTCCGGCGAAGGTTGGAAATGTGAGCACGCATTGGTAACCTGACGGGAATCGGCCTGTAGAAATCCCTCGGGAGGTGAAGTTGCGCGCAGTTCTTTCCGGCCTTGCCATGCTTGTGGCCGCCAGCACATTCGGCAATGGAGCCCTGGCCGCGCCGGTGCATGCCATTTCCATGCACGGCGAGCCTGCCCTGCCCGCCGACTTCAAGCACTTCCCTTACGTCAACCCCAACGTGAAGAAGGGCGGAAAGATTTCCTATGGCGTCGTCGGCACGTTCGACAGTCTCAATCCCTTCATCCTGAAGAGCATGCGGACAACCGCGCGAGGGATGTGGGACCCGGCTTTCGGCAACCTCGTCTATGAATCGCTGATGCAGCGCTCCCAGGACGAGCCGTTCACAATGTACGGACTGCTCGCCGAAACCGTCGAGTGGGACGACGACCGCACCTTCATCCAATTCAACCTGAACCCCAAGGCGCGCTGGGCCGACGGCCGGCCCGTGACCGCCGAAGACGTCATGTTCACTTTCGAGTTGATGCGTGACAAGGGGCGTGCCCCCTTCAGCAACCGCCTCTCCAAGGTCTCGAAGATGGAGAAGGTCGGCGACCGCAGTGTCCGTTTTACCTTCAACGACGATGTCGACCGCGAATTCCCGATGCTGCTCGCGCTTTCACCCGTATTGCCGAAACATGCGATCAACGTCGACACGTTCGACAGGACCACGCTGGAGCCGCCGCTCGGCTCCGGCCCCTATCGAGTTGCCGAGGTGAGGGCTGGCGAACGCATCGTCTATCGCCGGAATCCCGACTACTGGGGCAAGGACCTGCCCTCAAAGATCGGCATCGACAATTACGACGAGATCTCCGTCGAGTATTTCCTCCAGGAGAACTCCCTCTTCGAGGCGTTCAAGAAGGGCGAGGTTGATGTCTATCCGGAAGGCAGCGCAACCAAATGGGCACGCGGCTATGATTTTCCGGCAGTGCGCTCCGGCGACGTGATCAAGGACAGCTTCACGCCGAGAACCCCCTCCGGCATGCTCGGCTTCGTCTTCAACACGCGCAGGCCGATGTTCGACAACATCAAGCTGCGCCAGGGCCTCGCGCTCGTTTTCGACTTCGAATGGGTGAACAAGAATCTTTTCGATAGTGCCTACACGCGAACCCAGAGCTACTGGCAGAACTCGTCGCTTTCGTTTCTCGGTGCCGCCGCAGACGACCGTGAGCTTGGACTCATGGGCGACGTTAGAGAGAGGATCAATCCGACTATTCTCGATGGGAGCTATCGTCTGCCCGTGACCGATGGCTCCGGTCGTGATCGCAATGTGCTGCGCGAGGCGGTGACGCTGCTTCGCGAAGCCGGGTACGCCATCAAGGACGGCAAGATGGTCGACGCCAAAGGCACGCCGCTTGCCTTCGAGATCATGAGCCAGAACGCCGGGCAGGAAAAGATCGCCCTCGCCTACGCGCGGTTCCTCGCGCCGCTGGGAATCGTCGCAACCGTGCGCACGGTCGACGATTCCCAGTACCAGCAGCGCAGCCAATCCTTCGACTACGACGTGATCATAAAGTCATTCCCGTCCTCGCTCTCTCCGGGCGTTGAGCAAGTCGGGCGCTGGGGATCGCAATCGCGGGACAGGCAAGGGAGCGAGAATTTTGCCGGCGTCGCCGACAAGGATGTCGACAAGCTGATCAGTAACATCCTGCAGGCGCGGACGACGGAAGACTTCACAGCTGCGGTCCGCTCCCACGACCGGCTGCTGGTATCCAATGCCTATGTGGTGCCGCTCTACCATCTCGACGCCCAATGGGTCGCGCGATGGAAGCATATCGGTCGCCCGGCCACGGTTCCGCTTTACGGCTATCAGCTGCCGACCTGGTGGGACGAGCGCGCGCAGTAACCATAGCGCCGTGCGTCTTTTCAGACGCACAAAGGTCGCCGTCGCACTTTGAATTGCTGCATGTTTTTGTCCTTGAATCGGATTCGATTTAAGGAAACATGCAGTAGGTTCCCATTTGGTAACGCATTGAAACTGTCGCCGTACCGGCCTATGTCGCAGGTTTAGGAAGCAAGAAAGGCTGGAGCGATGGAAACCGTCAAAATCGATATCGTCTCGGATGTCGTCTGCCCGTGGTGTTACCTCGGAAAGAGGCGCCTCGATCAAGCCGTTGCCAATGTCGCCGGCGACGTCCATGTGATGATCCAATGGCGCCCCTACCAGCTCAACCCGGACCTGCCGGCAGAAGGCGTCGATCACAAGCGACACCTTGCCGCAAAACTCGGCGGCCAGGACGCCGTCGACAGGGCCCACAAGACGCTCGAAGGGCTTGGCCGAGAAGATGGCATCGAGTTCAACTTCGAGGCCGTGAAAATCAGCCCAAACACGCTCGACGCCCATCGACTGATCCGCTGGGCAGCAACCAATGGCGAGCATACCCAGGCGGAGGTCGTGCGCCTGCTGTTCAAGGCCAATTTCGAAGAAGGTCGAAATGTCGGCGATCACGCAGTGCTTCTGGAGATTGCCGAGCAGGCAGGCCTCGACGTTCCGGTCATCGCCGCCCTTCTCACCTCCGACGCGGACAAGGATTCGGTGAAGCAGGAAATCGACGTTGCCCGTGAGATGGGCGTCAGTGGCGTCCCCTGCTTCATCATCGACCAGCAATATGCGGTTATGGGCGCCCAATCGGTCGATGTGCTGACGAATGCATTGCGCGAGATCGCGCAGATGAAAGCCAGCGGCCCTGTGCACTAGATCGCGCTAATAAGGTAAGACGCGGGATGCGGGCGGAAAACCGCACACTTTTCCTCATCCCGCGCAGGCCCGATTACGATGCCGCTGCGCAAACCGCGGCGGCATCTTCGTTTTCAGGCAGGCTTTGCGAGGCCGGCGAGCTGCGTCATCACCATTGCGGCGCCGGAAAGCCTCTTGTCCGGCGTCACGAGTTCGCGTTGGAAGAAGATGCTCTGGTCCGGGCGGATCTTCGCCAGCGTTCCGTGTTTGGCGATGTAACCGACGAGAGCCGCGGGGTTCGGAAACTCCTTGTTGCGGAACTGAACAACCACGCCTTTCGGCCCGGCATCGAGTTTTTCGACATTTGCCGTGCGGCAAAGCGACTTGATGTAGACGATCTTCAGCAGGTGCTGAACCTCGGTCGGCAGCGGCCCGAAGCGATCGATCAATTCCGCGCCGAAACCGTCGATCTCCTTGAGGTCTGTCAATTCGCCGAGGCGGCGGTAAAGCCCGAGCCTCAGGTTCAGATCCGGCACATACTCCTCCGGAATCATGACCGGCGTTCCGACCGATATCTGCGGCGACCAGCCGGTGTCGTGGATTTCCTCCTCGCCCTTGAGCTCGGCGACGGCCTCTTCCAACATCTGCTGGTAAAGCTCGAATCCCACTTCCTTGATGTGGCCGGACTGTTCCTCGCCGAGCAAGTTGCCGGCGCCGCGGATGTCGAGATCGTGGCTGGCGAGCTGGAAGCCGGCACCCAGCGTGTCGAGCGATTGCAACACTTTCAGGCGGCGCTCTGCCGGCCCTGTCAAAGTCTTGTTGACCGGCAAGGTGAAGAGCGCAAAGGCGCGAACCTTGGATCGACCCACCCGGCCGCGAAGCTGGTAGAGCTGAGCGAGTCCGAACATGTCGGCGCGGTGCACGATCAGGGTATTGGCGGTCGGCACATCGAGGCCCGATTCGACGATCGTCGTCGAGAGAAGCACGTCATAACGCCCTTCGTAGAAGGCGTTCATGATATCCTCGAGCTCGGTTGCCGGCATCTGGCCGTGTGCCACCGCGACCTTCAGTTCCGGAACATCGGATTGCAGGAATTCGTGGATCTCCGAAAGGTCGCTCAAGCGCGGGCAGACATAGAAGCTTTGGCCGCCGCGATAGTGCTCGCGCATCAGCGTCTCGCGGATCACCAGCGCGTCGAAGGGCGAGATGAAGGTGCGCACCGCCATGCGGTCGACCGGCGGCGTCGTGATCAGCGACAATTCGCGAACGCCGGTCAAGGCAAGCTGCAGCGTGCGCGGAATAGGCGTTGCCGACAGCGTCAGCACATGCACGTCTGTTTTCAGCTCTTTTAGTCGCTCCTTGTGCTTGACGCCGAAGTGCTGCTCCTCGTCGATGATCAATAGCCCCAGATTGGCAAACTTGACCGACGAGCCGAGCAGCGCATGCGTGCCGACGACGATGTCGGTCTTGCCGTCGGCCACTTCCTTCTTCGTTAACGCGAGTTCCTTTGACCCAACGAGCCGCGAGGCCTGCTGGATGCGGATCGGCAGGCCACGGAACCGCTCGGCGAAGGTCCTGAAATGCTGCCGGGCAAGCAACGTCGTCGGAACGACGACGGCCACTTGAACACCATTCATCGCGGCGATGAAGGCGGCGCGCAGCGCCACTTCCGTCTTACCGAAGCCGACATCACCGCAAACCAGGCGATCCATCGGACGGCCGCTTCCAAGATCGTCGCGCACGGCGTCGATCGAGTTCATCTGATCTTCGGTTTCATCGTACGGGAAGCGCGCGGCGAACTCGTCATAGACCCCGTCGTGGGCCACCAGAGCAGGCGCGTGGCGGGTATGTCGTTCGGCCGCAATGCGGATAAGGCCACCCGCCATATCGAGCAGCCGTTTCTTGAGCTTGGCCTTGCGCGCCTGCCATGCGACGCCGCCGAGCTTGTCAAGGATCGCATCCGTGCCCTCGGAGCCATAGCGCGACAGAAGCTCGATATTCTCGACCGGCAGAAAGAGCTTGGCATTCTCTGCATAGACAAGTTCGAGACAATCATGCGGCGCGCCGGCCGCCTCGATCGTGCGCAAGCCCACAAAACGGCCGATACCGTGTTCGGCATGGACGACATAGCTACCCTCATCGAGGCCGGTCACCTCGGCGATGAAGTCGGCACCACGCTTGCGACGCTTCGACCGGCGCACCATCCGGTCGCCAAGAATGTCCTGCTCGCCGATAACCACGAGGTCGCTGGTCTCGAAGCCGGCTTCGAGACTGAGGACCGCAGAGGCGGCCTCGCCCGGCTTCAGCGAGCGCACATCGGACAAGGCCTTGATCGGACGAATATTGGCAAGCCCGTGCTCGGCGAGAACCTGCAGAAGGCGATCGAGCGATCCCTCCGTCCACCCCGAAATGACGACCTTCGCGCCCCTCGCCCGCTTTTCGGCGATGTGCTTCACGGCTTGGTCGAAGACATTCGCGCGTTCGCCGTCACTTTCGACCTCGCCCGCCGCCTTTGCCCAGCGAAGTCCCTGTCGCGCCTCGATGGCGACGACTTGGCGCGCTTCACCTTCGTGCTCGTTAAATGGCGACAGGCGGACGGCGTTAAGTTCAGAGAGCATCGCGCCAAAACTCTTGGCGCTGAGGTAAAGCAGTTCCGGAGGCACGGGCTTGTAGGGCGTGCCTTGGGAGATCTGACTTTTGCCCGGCGATGCGGAGGCAAGGCGCGCGTCATAATAGTCGAGGATGAGCTTCGCGCGCTCCGCCGCCGCTTCGCGCACCAGATGGTCCGTGACGATACGGAAACCATCGAGGTAATCGAAGACCGTCTCCAGGCCGTCGTAGAAGAGCGGCAGCCAATGCTCCATGCCGGCGTAGCGGCGCCCTTCCGATACTGCCTGATAAAGCGCATCGTCCCGAGTCGTGGCACCGAAGAGTGACAAGTATTGCTTGCGGAAGTGGCTGATGGTCTCGGGCGTCAGCGACACTTCGCTCATCGGGTTGAGATCGAGCGAGCGCACCTGACCGGTCGTGCGCTGGCTCGCCGGATCGAAGGAGCGGATCGTCTCAAGCGTGTCGCCGAAGAAATCCAGGCGCAATGGTTCGCCGCTGCCGGGCACATAGACGTCGAGAATGCCGCCTCGGACGGCGAACTCGCCGACCTCGCGCACCGTCGGCACGCGCTCGAAACCGTTTCGCTCCAGCCGCGCGGCAATATCGTCCATGCGGACCTGGTTGCCTGGCCTTGCCGAAAAGGCGAGGCTTTCGATCACATCCTGCGGAGAAATCTTCTGAAGGGCCGCATTGACGGTGACAAGCACGATCGCCGGATGCGGCTTCGCCCGGTGCGCTATCAACGCACTCAAGGCAGCAAGCCTCCGCGCAGATGTGTCAGCGCTCGGGGAGACGCGGTCGTAGGGCAGGCAATCCCAGCCCGGCAGAGTCAGTACCGGAATGTCCGGGGCCACGAAGCCGAGAATCTGCTCAAGGTCCGCAATCCGCTGCCCGTCGGAAAGGATATAGGCGACGGGGCTCCCCGCGCGCGCCAACTCGGCAAGTATCAGTGCCTCGGCACCGGACGGCACCGGGCCGATCGTCACCTCTTGTGTGGCGGAAAGGATCTTCTTCGGGTCAAGGCCAGATATCATGCTTGTATCTATTCCTGACTAAGCTTGTCGAAGTCGGGGCGATAAGCGGCGATCCGGCTGAACAACGGCGTCGCATAACGCTCCGGCAGGGGCTGTTCGCCGGTGATCCACCGCACGAGATCGTTATCTTCCTCGCGCATGATCGTTTCCAGTTCATCGAGTTCTGCATCGGACAGGCTCGCCAGCTCCGTTTCGGCAAATTGCCCGAGAATCAAATCCATCTCGCGAATGCCGCGATGCCAGGAACGAAAGAGGATTCTGCGCCGACGCGGGTCGAGATCGGCGCTGGTACGCGTGATGCCGGTCATGGAAAATCCTTCCTGCCGCCCGCTGCCGACGCGGCGGGTTTTGGTCATTGGGCTCTATAAACGCTGGAAGGCGGGTTGTCAGCCTTGCCAAAGCCGGAATTATCGTCGCAATTTCATCATCATGCGCCCTGCTCTCCTCGACCCGCTGTTTTCGCCTCTCGATACGTTGCCCGGCATTGGTCCGAAAACCGGTGAACTCTATGCGCGTCTGCTTGGTCGCGAAACGATCGACGATTGCCGGGTGATCGATCTTGTCTTCCATCCGCCCCATTCGCTGATTGATCGGCGCCAGCAGCCGGGCATTGCCTACGCGCCGCAAGGGTCGGTCGTCACCATCACCGGCCGCGTCGACCGGCACCAGCCATCGCCTCGCGGCAGACCTAACGTACCCTACCGGGTGTTCCTGCACGATGACACCGGCGAACTGGCGCTCACCTTCTTTCGCGTCAAGGGAAACTGGCTGGAAAAGGCACTGCCGATCAATGAGACCGTTGTCGTCAGCGGCAAGGTTGATTGGTTCAACGGCCGAGCGTCGATGGTGCATCCCGACTATATGGTCAGGCTCGCTGAGGCGGAAAATCTGCCGCTCGTCGAGCCCGTCTACGGGCTGACTGCCGGCCTCTCCCCGCGAACGTTGCGGCGCTCGATCGAGGCGGCGGTGGCGCGCGTGCCGGATCTGCCCGAGTGGCTCGACGAGGCGCTGCTCCGTCAGCAAGGCTTTCAAAGCGCAAGGGAAAGCTTCCACCGCCTGCACGAGCCTCGGGATGAAACAGACATCGACGCACAGGCCCCAGCGCGGCGGCGGCTCGCTTATGACGAATTCCTTGCGGGGCAGTTATCGCTTTCGCTCGTGCGCCAACGGCTACGCAAGGTCGCCGGAACCCCTGTTCATCCGACCGGCAAACTGAGTGAACCGGTCATCCGTGCGCTGCCTTTCTCGCTCACGGCGAGCCAGTCGGCCGCGATCCGCGACATACTTGCCGACATGTCCGGCAGCGATCGCATGCTGCGCCTGCTGCAAGGCGACGTCGGTTCCGGCAAGACGGCGGTGGCGCTGATGGCCATGCTCGCGGCGATCGAATCCGGCGGCCAAGCGGTGCTGATGGCGCCAACCGAAATCCTTGCCCGGCAGCATCATGCCACGCTTTCGAAAATGGCCGCGCCGGCCGGTATCGGGATCGATGTCCTGACCGGCCGCACGAAGGGCAAGCAGCGCGACGCGATCCTGGAACGGATCGCTTCCGGCGAAACGCAGATGGTGATCGGAACGCACGCCCTGTTCCAGGAGGCCGTGAACTATCATCAACTCGTGCTCGCCATCGTCGACGAACAGCATCGTTTCGGCGTCCACCAACGACTGCGGCTCACCGCCAAAGGCATTTCCCCACACATGCTCGTCATGACGGCGACACCTATTCCGCGCACGCTCGTGCTCGCCGCATTCGGGGACATGGATGTCTCCAAGCTTACGGAGAAGCCGGCCGGGCGAAAGCCGATACAGACGGTGACGATTCCCGCCGAGCGCACCGATGAGATCGTCGACAGGCTCGATGCGGCGCTCGGGCAAGGCAAGAAGGCCTACTGGATCTGCCCGCTGGTGGAGGAGTCAGAGGAAAGCGACGTGATGTCCGCCGACGAGCGTTATCAAACGCTTGTCCAGCGCTTCGGCAATGATGTTGGTCTCGTTCATGGCCGCATGTCCGGTCCGGACAAGGACGCCGTGATGGTTGCCTTCAAGAACGGCGAAATTCGCCTGCTCGTGGCGACAACGGTGGTGGAGGTCGGCGTGGATGTTCCCGACGCGACGATCATGGTGATCGAGCATGCGGAGCGCTTTGGTCTGGCACAGTTGCATCAGCTGAGGGGCCGCGTCGGCCGAGGCGACGAGGCATCGACCTGCATCCTCCTCTACAAGAGCCCGCTCAGCGAAGCGGGCCGCGCGCGTCTTTCCATTCTGCGCGAGACCGAGGACGGGTTCGTGATTGCCGAGGAAGATCTTAGACTGCGCGGCGAAGGCGAGCTTCTCGGAACGCGCCAATCCGGCACACCCGGCTTCCGTATCGCAAGCCTCGAGGCGCACGGTGATCTTCTCGAGATCGCCCGCACGGATGCCGCCTATGTCATAGAGCGCGATCCCGACTTGACGTCAGAGCGTGGCGAGGCGCTGCGAACGCTCCTCTATCTCTACCGACGCGACGAGGCGATCCGTTTCCTGCGCGCCGGTTGATACCAACGGCGGTCAGGCAGTCTTCTGCTGCGCGACCGGCCGTGGCGCATTGGCCAGCGGCTTGTGATCTGGCGCCACGAGACCGCCGGAGATCAGGAGCTTGGCCGCGTCCTCAGCGCTCATCTGCAACGGGAGGATCTTCTCCCGCGGCACGAATAAGAGATACCCAGCGGTCGGTAGCGGCGTCGGCGGCAGGAATACAGCGACCATGTCCATCCCGCGCTCGTTGAATTTGGCAGCGATCTCACCTTTCGCGTCGGTGGCGATGAAGACAAGAGACCAAAGCCCCGGGCTCGGATATTCGATCAGACCGGCCGTCTTGAAGGATGAGGACTGGTCCTGGAGCACAGTTTGAAAAATCTGCTTCAATGACTTGTAGATTGTGCGGACGAGCGGCGTCCGATTGAGGAGCGACTCGCCGAAATTGACGATCGACCGGCCGACGAGATTCGCAGTCAGGAAACCGACGAGCGTGATGACGACGATTGCGATAAGGAGGCCAGAGCCTGGGATCGCCACCGGCAAATAATTGTCAGGGTTGTAGAAGCGCGGCAGGTAGGGCTTCACCCAGCTATCCGCCCATTCGATGACAGAGCGAACCAGCCAAACCGTGATAGCCACGGGTGCGCAGATGACCAGCCCCGTGAGAAAGTAATTGCGCAGCCGGGCTGCGATGATGCCGCGTTTGGAACCGTCCGTCATGTTGTTGCCATCGACCCCGTCAAACCGGCCCGAAAGCCGGATGATAGCTGAGCGTGCCGCAAACCTGCGCTTCCGACAAGTGTAGAACCATGAGATATTGCGGCGCACAACCCGGAAAAACAAGAGCCGGCTCGTTGGCAAATCCGAACTTTCGATAGAAGGCCGGCTCGCCAACGACGACGCAGCCCGATGCGCCGGATTTTCGTAAGATATCAAGGCCATGACGGATGAGCGCGCTGCCCACGCCGCGCCCTTGCCTGTCTGGCCGCACCGAAACCGGACCGAGGCCATACCATCCGGCAGCGGAGGGGGTGATCGTCACCGGCGAAAAGGCGATATGAGCGATCACCTCGCCCGCGTCTTCCGCAACAAGCGACAGGGCAAGCGCGCCGGCGGCGCGCAAGCGCTCGATGATGAGCGGTTCTGTCTGGTCGCTGTGCGGATGACCGGCAAAGGCGGCCGCAGTTACATCGCGGATAGCCTCGTGATCGTCGCTCCGCTCCGCCCGGATGATCATTCGACCGTTACCGACTTGGCGAGGTTACGTGGCTGATCGACATCGGTGCCCATGAACACGGCCGTGTGATAGGCAAGAAGCTGAATCGGCAACGCGAAGATCATCGGCGCAATGATTTCGTCGACGTTCGGCAATACGATTGTATGCATCGTGTCGAGCTTCGAAGCGGCAGCTCCCGTCTCGTCCGTAATGAGAATGATGCGCCCGCCACGAGCGGCAACTTCCTGCATGTTCGAGGCGGTCTTGTCGAAGAACCGGTCGTGCGGCGCGATGACGATGACCGGCATGTTCTCGTCGATCAGCGCGATCGGTCCGTGCTTCAGTTCGCCGGCCGCATAGCCTTCCGCATGGATGTAGGAAATCTCCTTAAGCTTCAGCGCGCCTTCCATCGCCAGCGGGAAGCTGGTGCCGCGGCCGAGGTAGAGCACGTCACGGCACTTCGACAGTTCGCGCGACAGGAGCTCGATCTTCGGCTGGATGGTGTTCAACACCTGGCCCATGATGCGCGGCATCTCGGCAAGGCTTCTCACCAGCGCCTGTTCTTCCTGCTCGCTGACCGTGCCCCGCGCCCGGCCAGCGCCGATGGCAAGCGCGGCGAGCACGGCAAGCTGGCAAGTGAAGGCCTTGGTCGATGCCACGCCGATCTCGGGACCGGCGAGGATCGGGAAGACGGCGTCTGACTCCCGCGCGATCGTCGATTCGCGGGTATTGACGACGGCACCGATCTTCAGGCCGTGTTCCTTGCAGTACCTGAGCGATGCCAGCGTATCGGCCGTTTCGCCAGACTGCGAAATGAAAAGAGCGGCCGATTGCGGGGAGAGCGGGATCTCGCGATACCGGAACTCTGAAGCAACATCGATTTCGACCGGAAGACGCGCATAACGCTCGAACCAGTACTTGCCGATCAGTCCGGCGAGATAGGCGGTACCGCAGGCGGAAAGCGCAAGACTCGGCACTTTGGCGAAATCGATGGCATCGGAAACGGCCGTCACCCGGTTTTCAATGAAGTTGATGTAGTGGCCGAGCGCGTGGGAGATGACCTCCGGCTGCTCGTAGATTTCCTTTTCCATGAAATGGCGATGATTGCCCTTGTCCACCATATAGGCCGCAGCCATCGAAATCTGACGCGGGCGCGCGACGACATTGCCGTCAATGTCGAAGATGTGCGCACCGGCCTTGCCGATAACGGCCCAGTCGCCATCGATCAGATAGGTGATTTCATTGGTGAAGGGCGCCAAGGCGATCGCATCCGACCCCAGGAACATTTCGCCATCGCCATGGCCGATCGCGAGCGGTGGCCCGTTTCGTGCCGCCATGATCGTCGATGGGTCATCCTCAAAGAGCACGGCAAGCGCATAGGCCCCGGTAACGCGCTTCAGCATCGCGTGCATCGCTTCGCGGCGTCCCATCCCATCGCGATGGTATTTCGCCAGGAGATGCGCCACGACTTCCGTATCGGTATCGGAGCGGAACTCGACGCCAAACGCACCAAGTTCATCCTTCAGTTCCGCGAAGTTCTCGATGATGCCGTTGTGGACCACGGCAACACCGTCGGTGAAATGGGGATGTGCATTGCGCTCCGTCGGCGCGCCATGCGTCGCCCAGCGCGTGTGGGCAATGCCGATGCTGCCGGCCAGCGGCTCCTCTTTCAGCTTCGCTTCAAGGTTGAACAGCTTCCCCTCGGCACGGCGGCGCTTCAACCGGCCCTCGTCGATGGTTGCGACGCCGGCCGAATCATAACCGCGATATTCCAGCCGCTTCAGCGCATCGACCAACCGCTCCGATACCGGCTGATTGCCGACGATGCCAACGATACCGCACATAACCCTCTCCGCGTTCTCTTCGCGCCTGTCCCAGCGCAACAGTTACCCTACAGCGCCGCGCGTCTTATCAGATCAGACTCGCAAAGGACGCCTAGCACTTTGAATCGCTGCATGTTTGTACCCTTAAATCGGATACGATTTACGGAAACATGCAGTAGACGACCTTGCCGCCTTCAGGCCTTGGTAGCGAAATTGCCGCGTGAGGCAATCCCGTGCGATTTCACTTTCAATTTCAGTATTTAACGATCTATTCGGCGGCCTTCGCCTTCTTCCTGGCGGCCTTCTCCGTTTCGTAGCGCTCGCGCAGGAGCCGCGCCCTGCCCGGCTTGATGTCCTGGCGCGCGCGCCCGAAGGCGACTGCGTCCGCGGGAACGTCGTCGGTAATGACGCTGCCGGACGCAACAAGCGCCCCATCGCCGATCGACACAGGAGCCACAAGCGACGAGTTCGACCCGACGAAGGCATTCTCGCCAATGCGGGTCACATGCTTGTTCACCCCGTCATAGTTGCAGGTGATGGTTCCCGCGCCGATGTTCGATCCAGCGCCGACGAATGCGTCGCCGATATAGGTCAGATGGTTGACCTTGGCGCCGGCACCGATCTCAGCCTTTTTCACCTCGCAGAAATTGCCGACTTTCGATTTCGGGCCGAGATCGGCGCCTGGACGAAGGCGTGCGAACGGCCCGACGGTCGCGCCCGCGCGGACATACGCGCCCTCGAGATGCGAGAAGGCGTGGATAATCGCTCCGCTCTCCACGCTGACGCCAGGCCCAAAGACGACATTCGGCTCCACCAGGACGTCCTGGGCAAGCTCGGTATCCCAGGAAAGGAAAACCGTTTCCGGCGCGATCATCGACACGCCCGCCAGCATCAGTTCGCGCCGCCGGCGCTCTTGCCAGAGACGCTCGATATAAGCGAGTTCCGCCCGTGTGTTGCAGCCGGTCAGTTCCTCCTCGGGCGCTTCGACAGCGACTGCCCTACCGCCGACGGTGCGAACGATTTCAACGAGATCGGTGAGATAATATTCGCCCTTGACGTTGACGTTGCCGATGCGGCCGAGAAGATCGAGGGCCTTGCGGCCGTTGATCGCCATCAGCCCCCCATTGCAATAGGTGACCCGACGCTCCGCCTCGGAGGCGTCCTTGTGTTCCCGGATTGCGACCAGCACGCCGTCCTCGACGATCAGGCGTCCATAACCGGTCGGATCGGCGGCTTCGAACCCGATAACGACCACATCATTTCCTGCGGCCAGCCCCTCTCGCGCCGCCTTGAGCGGCCCTGCCGTAATAAGGGGTGTGTCGCCGAAGACGACCAGAATGTCGTCATAGCCCCGTGCGATGGCCTCGCGAGCCGCAAGCACCGCATGCCCAGTGCCGAGCCGCTCCTTTTGCAGGAACGAGGTCACGGTAACGCCGGCGGTTTGGGCGGCGGCGGAAACAGCCTCGGCATCGCGGCCGACGACGAGCGCCACATCCGAGATGGAGGCGCTCGTCAGCGCGTCGACGACGTGGGCGATCATCGGCCTGCCCGCCACCGGATGCAGCACCTTCGATACGGACGATTTCATCCGCGTGCTTTCGCCAGCCGCCAGGATGATTGCCAGGCACGTCCGTTCCATTCTCATTTCTCCTTGGTATTGATCGCAGGCGGATGCCCTATCGCCTGACTCGACGGTGTTCTTATAGGCAAGATATTGCGAGAAACACAATTCTCACAATCACGTCGCGTAACCTCTGGTTAAAACCTGACGGCGGTCACCTGACCGACAGTCAAGCTTCCGGACGCAGCCTGCTTTCCGCCAAGAGGCCGCTTTCCTCGAGAATGGGATAGGCTACGGACGCTATGTGTGCGTTGATGCGCTTCAGGTCCCTCAACATGTCGAGATGCAGCGAGCTCGTCTGCAGGCTCTGAAGCAGGCCGTCGCGAAGGCGCTCAAGATGCCGCTCCGCCGAGCGTTTCTCCATGTGGCGGACATCGACTTTAACCTCGA
The DNA here is from genome assembly GCF_029892065.1 of Sinorhizobium garamanticum. Taxonomy (NCBI): domain Bacteria; kingdom Pseudomonadati; phylum Pseudomonadota; class Alphaproteobacteria; order Hyphomicrobiales; family Rhizobiaceae; genus Sinorhizobium; species Sinorhizobium garamanticum. The sequence goes on from NZ_CP120373.1 coordinate 3,696,306, forward strand.
CCAGATGGCGAGCGAGATCCGCATTGCGGCTGACAAAGATCGTCTGAGCGATGCGCAGGTTGTCGATCGTCAGGTTGAACAGGCTTTTCAGCTCCTGATAGCCGTCTTCGGAAAACTTCAATCCATTGGTGACTTTCTTGCCGATCTGCTCGCAGAGGCCTTTTTCGATTATGTCACCCATGTGCTCGAGATTGATCGCGTAGTCGATGATGACGATCGAGCGTCGGCCGTCTTCGGCGCCGAGTCCGTCGCGCCCGAGCCGGGACAGGAATATCTTCACCTCCTGCTGGAGAAGATCGACCTGCTTTTCCATTTTTCCGATGTCATGCAGTTCGCCGAGATCGTTGTTGTCGAAGGCGTTCGACGCGTGCGTCAGCATCGCCTCGACCAGATCCCCGACACGCAAGACTTCGCGCGTCGCCGCGGAAAGTGCCATCACAGGGGTGTCGAGGGTCGCTTCATCGAGATAACGCGGCCCCGTTTCGCCAGCTTCTTCGTCCGGAACGAACCGGCTCATCAGGCGCGAGAGCAACCCCGCGAACGGCCACGCGACAATCGCGACGACGAGATTGAAGACAAGATGGACGTCGACCGGCAGGTTCTGCCGAGGCAACGGCAGATGCTGCAGCCACTCCGCGCCGATCCCTACGATCGGAAGCGCAATGAGGCAGCCCAAGCCGCGCACGACGAGGTTGCCGAGCGTGACGCGGCGCGCAGGCGGTGCGGAACTGAGGGTGGCGATAACCGGTGGAATGGCTCCCCCTAGATTGGCACCCAGCACCAATGCGACGGTCAATCCGGCGGAGAGCACCCCGGCAGACGAAAGGGAAAGCACAAGCATCACGATCGCCAGACTGGACGACGACGCGAAAGCCAGGCCCGCCGAAATGATCAGGGCAACCGGCCAGGCGCTGTCGAGCATGCCGAGAAATGCTGCGAGCGCGCGGGATTCGCGCATCGGTTCCGTTGCGGCGGAAAGCAAGTCGAGCGACAGCAACATCAAACCGATGCCGACGAGGGCGAAGCCGGCGCCCTGACGCGCACTCGACCGGCTCATCCGGTGCACCACCACGCCCGCTAGAATAATTGCCGGCGACAGCCACCCTATCCCGGTGGCAACGATCCAGGCCGTCATCGCCGTTCCGACGTTGGCGCCCAGCAGCACGATCTGCGCCATTCGTGCGCGCACCAGCCCCCTTTCCACGAAGGAAGCCGTCATCAAGGCCGTCGCCGTCGAACTCTGCAATGAAAGGGTCGCGATAAGGCCTGTCACAAACGAGCGAACCGCACCGCTTGTTCCCTGTGCGAGACCGGTGCGCAGCCTCGATCCGAACGCACGCGTGACGCCATCCTTGACGAGCGACAGGCCGAACAAAAGCAGCGCTACCGCACCGAACAGATTGACCATCACAATCGTTGACTGCATGGCATGTTCCCGTAACGGCCACTGAAATCAGGACATTTTACCCTATTATCGAGCACAGGGTTCCCAATTCGTCGCAACACGAATGCGCTCGAAAACTGACAATTTCGCAGATCCATTTCTGTTGCCGGCTAACGAATCCGACATCCACTTTCTTGTTCGCGTCCGATCTTGCTGGGCTGCGTGATTTTTCCGATCCGGCGAGCACATCGCCTCATGCTGCGCGTCACGAAATCGTTCGCAAGCGTTGAATGCCGGCGGCCCAAGCGGAGGTGTCGCAATTTGCCGCGAAGCGCCCTTCAATTCCTGTTTGGTTTGTTCTAAGGAACGAATTCGTTTTTGGCGTAACGCCACCGTACTGCAACAAGGTTTCTGCCCCTATGCTCGAATCGCTCAGAAAAGCTTCCCAGACATGGATCGTCAAAGGCCTGATGGCCGTTCTCGTCATGTCGTTCATGGTATGGGGCGGCCAGACGTTGATGGTGGCAAACACTCCCAACGCGGTGGTGACGGTCGGTGATATCAAGGTCTCTCCGAGCGACTTTCGCCTGGCATACGAGCGCCAACTGAGCCTGCTTTCTCGGCAGCTCGGAACGCCGCTGACGCGCCAGCAGGCCCGTGCCTTCGGCATCGAGTCGCAGGTTTACTCTCAGCTGGTCGCCGGTGCTGCGCTCGATCAGCTCGCGCAGGATATGAACCTTGGCCTCTCCGAGGATCGGCTTGCGAAGCTCATCGGCGAGGATCCGGCCTTCCACAGCGTCAACGGCCAGTTCGACCGGCTGACTTTCTCGAGCGTGTTGCGCAATGCGGGTCTGACCGAGCAAGACTACATCAACAACCGCAGCCAGGTTGCGGTGCGGTCTCAGATCGTCGATGCGCTGTCCGACGGATACACCGCTCCCAAGGTGCTGGCCGACGCCGTCAGCAAATATCGCCACGAAAAGCGCTCGATCGACTACCTGCTGCTGTCGAACGCGAATATCGATGCGGTCAAGGCGCCGGCCGACGACGTGCTTGCGCCCTGGTTCGAAAGTCACAAGGCGAACTATCGCGCTCCCGAATATCGCAAGTTCAGCTATATCAAGCTGGAGCCGGAAGATCTGGTCGCGACCGAGGCCGTGTCCGAAGAGGAGTTGCGCGCCGACTACGAGAAGCGCAAGGAAAGTTTCCGCTCGGCGGCAATGAGAACCGTCGAACAGCTCGCCTTTCCTTCACGGGAAGCAGCAGACGCTGCGGCAACCAAGCTCTCCGCCGGCACCTCCTTCGACGATCTGGTCAAGGCCGAGGGCAAGACCGCGACAGACGTTCTCCTCGGTGAATTCACGAAGGAGCGCATGCCCGACGCGAAAGTCGCCGATGCCGCCTTCGCCGTTCCGGCGGAGGGGGGTGTCACGCCGGTTGTGGACGGCGCGTTCGGCCCGGTTATCCTGCGCGTAACCAACATCAAACCGGAAACCACACGCAGCTTCGACGAGGTGAAGGAGGAACTGCGGAAGGAAATCGCCCTTTCGGCAGCGCGCGAAGAGGTCGTCAACCTTCACGATCGGATCGAGGACGAGCGCGCCGCCGGCGCCACGGTCAAGCAAGTGGCCGATCAGATGAAACTGAAGCTCGTCACGATCGACGCGATCGACGCCACGGGCAAGGATCAAAACGGCGATGAGGTCCAGGGAATTCCGGAGCCGCGCGCGCTTCTCCAGGAAGTCTTCAAGGCGGAAGTGGGGCTCGACACGCTTTCCGTCAACATCGGCCGTGACGGCTCTGCGTGGTTCGATCTAGAAGAGATCATCCCCGCCCGCGACCGCAAGCTGGATGAGGTTCGCGACGAGGTCGCGGCAGACTGGACTGCCGAACAACAGCGGGCGGCCCTCGCCACCAAGGCGGCCGAGCTTAAGCAACGCATCGAGAAGGGCGCAAAGCTTGCCGACATAGCGAGCGAACTTGGCCTCGTCGTTGAAACGAAAACTGCCCTGACCCGCGCGACCGAAGATGCTGCGTTGAGCCCAGCCGCTGTCGCGGCGGCCTTTGGCGGCGCCAACGGACATGTTGCCAACGCGCCGGGCATTGGCGGAGAAGGGCAGGTCCTCCTCCAGGTAACGGCTGTCGACGATAGCGATCCCGCAAACGTCCTCGACAACGATAGCCGCCAGATCGAGGCCATCGCACGCGCGAGCGGAGACGACATCCTTGATCAGATGGTCTCCACCCTGCAGACGGCTTACGGTGTGGCGATCAACCAGACACTCGCCGAAACCGCATTGGCGCAACGCTGATGGACAAGACGCTGACGGACAGGGGGAGAACTCATGAGTGATTTGAAGCCGTTCGTCGCGAAAGTGGCAACTCGCGAGGCACTCAATCGTGAAGACGCACGGGCCGCCTTCGAGATCATCATGTCCGGAGCTGCGACGCCTTCGCAAATCGGCGGCTTCCTGATGGCGCTTCGGGTACGCGGCGAAACCGTCGACGAAATCGTCGGAGCGGTTAGCGCAATGCGCGCACGCATGCTGCCGGTCGAGGCGCCGGAAGACGCGATCGACATCGTCGGCACGGGTGGTGACGGGGCCGGCACCTACAACATCTCGACGCTCGCTTCGCTGATCGTCGCCGGCGCCGGCGTCCCGGTCGCCAAGCACGGCAACCGGGCGCTGAGTTCGAAATCCGGCACGGCCGACGCGCTGTCTTGCCTGGGCGTCAAACTCGATATCGGACCCGAAGCGATCGCGCGCTGCATCAGGGAGGCCGGTGTCGGTTTCATGTTCGCCCAACAGCACCATTCCGCGATGCGGCATGTCGGCCCGACGCGGGTCGAACTCGGTACGCGAACGATCTTCAATCTGCTCGGCCCACTCTCGAATCCGGCCGGCGTCAAGCGGCAGCTCGTCGGCGTCTATGCGCCGCAATGGGTGTACCCGCTTGCCGAAGTTCTGCGCGATCTCGGATCGGAGACCGTCTGGGTGGTCCACGGCGAAGGACTCGACGAAATCACGACGACCGGCGTCACCAAAGTCGCCGCGCTGCAGGACGGCAAGATCACGAGCTTCGAATTGACGCCGGCCGATTTCGGCCTTCAAACGGCCACGCTCGAGGCGCTCAAGGGCGGCGATGGAGCGCACAATGCCGTTGCCCTGCAGGCCGTTCTCGACGGCGCGGAGAATGCCTATCGGGACATTTCGCTTGCGAACGCCGCCGCTTCATTGATGATAGCAGGGCGCGCCAAAGACCTCGCCGAAGGCATGGCGCTCGCCCGGCAGTCGCTCTCGAGCGGTGCGGCGAAGACTGCCCTGCAGCGGCTGATCAGCGTCTCCAATGCCACTTGAGGAGAAGATGGCCCCATGACGGATATCCTGCGCCAGATAGAAGCCTACAAGCGCGACGAGATCGCCTCAGCGAAATCGCGCGTTCCGCTTGAGGAGTTGAAGGCGCGGATCGCGGATCAATCGCTGCCGCGTGGCTTCCACACCGCCCTCGCCTCGCGCCGCGATAAAGGTGAATTCGGCCTGATCGCCGAGATCAAGAAGGCAAGCCCTTCGAAAGGACTGATCCGTCCTGACTTCGATCCCCCGACGCTTGCCAAGGCCTATGCGGCCGGCGGGGCAGCTTGCCTCTCTGTCTTGACGGACAAACCAAGCTTCCAGGGCGCGCCGGAGTTCCTGACGGCGGCGCGAGCCGCCTGTGCGCTACCGGCACTGCGCAAGGACTTCATGTTCGACTCGTATCAGGTGTTCGAAGCGCGTGCCTGGGGGGCCGACTGCATCCTGTTGATCATGGCATCCTTGAGCGATGATGATGCGCGCCGCCTTGAGGACTCGGCCCTTGCACTCGGCATGGACGTCCTCATAGAAGTGCATGACGCCCGGGAGATGGAACGCGCCCTCACATTGACCTCCCCGCTCGTCGGCATCAACAATCGCAACCTCAGGACATTCGAAGTCGATCTCGCCGTGTCCGAACGGCTCGCGGCGATGGTTCCGTCGGACCGGCTGCTCGTCGGTGAAAGCGGCATCTTTACCCATGAGGATTGCCGGCGATTGGAACGAAGTGGCATCACCACCTTCCTTGTCGGCGAGAGCCTGATGAGAAAGGACGATGTCGAGGCAGCGACGCGGGCACTGCTGACGGGCTCCGGAAACGTATTGGCGGCAGAGTAATGAGCGGTCGATCCCTCACCCACATCGATAGCGCCGGCGAGGCGAACATGGTCGATGTCGGCGATAAGACCGAGACCGTGCGCGTCGCCGTCGCCGAAGGCTATGTGCGAATGCGTCCCGAAACGCTCGCGCTGATTCTTGAGGGCAATGCCAAGAAAGGCGACGTCATCGGCACCGCACGGCTTGCCGGGATTATGGCCGCGAAACAAACGTCCAATCTCATTCCGCTCTGCCATCCGCTGATGCTGACGAAGGTCTCGGTGGAGATCGTGCCGGACGACGCCCTGCCGGGGCTCCGCGTCGAGGCGATGGCAAAGCTGACCGGCCGGACCGGCGTCGAGATGGAGGCCCTGACCGCCGTCAGCATCGCCTGCCTGACGATATACGACATGGCGAAGGCTGCGGATCGCGAAATGGAGGTCGGCGGCGTTCGGCTGGTCAGCAAATCGGGTGGGCGTTCCGGCGATTACCGGCGCCAAGGAGACAACCGCTAATGTCGCTGCTTTCGGTTGAGGACGCACTCGCCAGGGTAATTGACAAAGCTCGCCCGCACCGGCGGACAGAAAGGCTCGCCCTGCACGATTGCCTCGGCCGCGTGCTAGCCGAGGATATCACCGCACGGGTCACGCACCCAGCTTTCGACAATTCGGCGATGGACGGCTACGCGGTTCGCTACGAAGACATCGTCAACATAGGTGCGCAGCTCGCCGTGATCGGCCAGTCGGCCGCGGGACGTGGATTTCGGGGAGAGGTTCGTGCCGGCGAAGCCGTTCGCATCTTTACCGGCGCGCCCCTGCCTACCGGTGCGGACACCGTCATCATCCAGGAGGACACCGAAAAGCTTTCGGGCGGGAAAATCCGCACGCTGTTCGCCCCGGCAAAGGGTCGTCACATCCGGCTAGCGGGGCAGGATTTCGTAGAGGGCGACATCGGGCTCGCCGCAGGCAGCGTTCTCGACGCCGGACGACTGACGCTCGCCGCCGGCATGAGCCATGGAAGCCTGCCGGTGTTCGAGAGACCGAAGATTGCTATCATCGCCACCGGCGACGAGTTATTGCCACCGGGAAGTTCCCTTGGTGCCGACCAGATCATCGCATCGAATACCTTTGGCGTGGCCGCCATTGCGCGCGAAAACGGCGGCGAGGTCCTTGATCTTGGCATCGTGCCGGACGATGAGGCGGCAATTTCGGCCGCTGTCGCCAAGGCACAAGCGGCAGGAGCGGACGTGCTGGTGACGCTCGGCGGAGCCTCCGTCGGCGACCATGACCTTGTTCAACCGACTCTTCTATCGCGTGGCATGGTGCTGGATTTCTGGCGCATCGCCATGCGCCCGGGCAAGCCGCTGATGGTCGGCGAGCTCTCCGGCATGACCGTCCTCGGGTTGCCGGGCAATCCTGTCTCGAGCCTCGTATGCGCATTGCTCTTTCTCGAGCCGCTGACGCGGCATCTGGCGCATCTACCGCCTCGTTCGCGAATGACAACGGCACGACTTGCGGTCCCCTTGCCCGCCAACGACCGTCGCCAGGACTATGTCCGCGCGCGACTGACGGTCGAGCCTGACGGCTCGCTCGTCGCCCATCCGTTCGCGCGTCAGGATTCCTCGATGATGAATGTCTTCGCGCAGTCCGACGGACTCATCGTTCGCGCACCGCATGCAGCGGCCACTTCAAGCGGCGATCCATGCAACGTCCTGCGGCTGCGCTAAACAGGCCCAGCCAGTCCACGAAGTCGCGCTCTCCCCGCCGCCTTGTCATACGATAGACATGGAGAGGGCATAGCAAGGAAATCACTCAATCATCTGTCCCGGCTGCTGACTACGGATGGACTAGCAGGCGCCAGGACAGTTTGAGGAAAGGTCGGGTATCGCCCGGCCTTTTGCTTTATGGCGATGTGCTTCCCTGTCAGGCTGCGTCGTCCACGCAGCGGGAGACAAGAATCTTGTCGATCCGGCGTCCGTCCATGTCGATGACCTCGAAGCGGTAACCATGAGCCTCGGCGATGTCGCCTTCCTCCGGCGTCTTGCGCAACTGCTGAACGAGAAAACCTGCGATCGTTTCGAAATTGCCGTCCGCCTCGATGCCTTCGATGCCGATCGCCAAATGAATCTCGTCGATCGGTGTGCGTCCGTCGACGAGATAGCTGCCGTCCTCGCGCAATCGGATATGCGCGTGCTCGATGTCATCGTAGTTCGACGGTAGCACACCGACGATCGCCTCCAGAATGTCAGCCGTCGTGATGATGCCCTCCGTGCTGCCATACTCATCGACGATCATCGCCATGTCGATGCTCGATGTCTTGAAGGCATCGAGCGCCTTCAGGCATGAGGCCGTCTCCGGCAGCGTCAGGATTTCGCGGAGGTGGCCACGCAGGTTGAACGGCGCAATTGCGGGGATGTTCAGAACCTCCTTGGCCAGAATCGCGCCAAGAACATCACCTGTGGGACCATCCACGACAGGATAGCGCGAATGGCCGAACTCCCGGACCTTGCGCCGGATCACCTCAAGGTCGTCGTTGACGTCGATGAAGCGCATTTCCGTCCGGTGAGTCATGATTGACTTCACGTTGCGATCGCCAAGCCGAATGATCCGGCGGAGCATTTCATGTTCCGACTTTTCGATTGCGCCGCTTTCGACGCCCTCCGCCATGATCGCCTGAACTTCCTCTTCCGTCACGTGATCCGGATCGTCCGGGCGCATGCCGAACAGGCGCATGGCCACTTCAGCCGACATCTCGAAAAGATAGACGACGGGTGCCACGATACGGGAGAGCAAAGTCATCGGCCTCGCGACGAACATCGCCAGTCCCTCGGAATTTCTGAGCGCAAGCTGTTTCGGGATGAGTTCGCCGATGACGACCGAAAGGAAGGTGATGAGGGTCACCACCAGCCCGACGGCGACAGTGTGGCCGTAGGGGCTGATCCAAGCCACTTCATCGAAGAACGGCGCTATCTTGGCAGCAATCGTTGCGCCGCCATAGGCACCCGCCAGGATGCCGACAAGGGTAATGCCAACCTGGACCGTGGAGAGGAACTTCCCGGGATCCTCGGCCAGCTTCAGTGCGGCCTCCGCCCGTCGATTTCCCTGTTTGACCATTTGGCGAAGCAGCGGTTTGCTTGCCGAGACGATTGCCATTTCCGAGAGCGCAAAGAAAGCGTTGATCAAAAGCAAAGCGAAAATTACGAAAATCTCGGACATGGTCTCCAGGTCGCCGTTGATGCAAGGCCGCACCGCGCGGGACGACCATCTCCCAGATAGGCTACGCGCGGAGATCGGGCAAGGTCGCGCTACAATTTCATGGCGAGCGATAGTCGGCCTCAGGCGGTATCCGCGTGCAGCGCCTGTCGAACGCGATCGCGCCCGACCTTTATGACATGTTCCATCGCCGAACGCGCGCCCGCCTCGTTCCTTCTCCCGATTTCCTCGACGATTCGAATGTGGTTGCGGGCAACCTCGTCGATGCCGTTTTTTTCGGCGGTGGGTGAGCTCAACTTGAATACACCAACAAGTGCCGCCTCGATCAAGCTGCCGACCGTGCGCAGGAAGGGGTTCCCGGAAGCGTCCAGCACGGAAAGATGGAACTTGAGGTCGGCAACGGCCAGGCTTTCCGCGGTATGATTCGCGTCGCCCATGGCGACGGCAAGGCGCATCATGCCAGCGATCTCTGCATCGGTCGCGTTTCGCGCCGCCAGCGCCGCGGCGTGCGGCTCGAACGCCAGCCGCACCTCGCTGAGGTGGTACAAGAACTCGTCATCGACGCCGGATACAAAATGCCAGGTCAGGATGTCGCTGTCGAAGAGGTTCCAATCATTTTTGGGTCTCACGCGCGTGCCGATGCGCGCGCGCGGTACCACAAGTCCCTTGGCCGCCAAGGTTTTCATCGCTTCGCGCAGGACCGTTCTCGAAACCCTGAAACGAGCCGCCAGTTCCGGATCACCGGGCAGAATGCTGCCGACCGGAAATTCCCCCGAAACGATCGCTTTTCCGAGCTGGTCCACCACTTGTGCATGGCTTGTGCGCTTCGGTGCGCCGGATATCACTGTATCAAACAGGCTCTTGCTCAACCCGTTCCCCCTCCCAAGATTACCTCCGCGGAGGTCGCGCGCTCGTCAATTGGTGCGTGGCGTTCAACCGCCATCTTCATCCCCGGCGCGAAAGTATTCAACTTTAGTTCGAATAAGCGATTCCTCAAAGCCGGTCCGAAACCAGGGCTAAGGGCGGTTTGTCGCACCTGATATCGCCCACCCGAATTGGCAAACCCCGCGTCGCGACGCGGGGTTTGCCGACCTTGGAAACTCGATGACGTTACCGCTTGGGCTAGGCCGCTTATTGCGGCAGTTTGTCGTCGACACCTTCAACGTAGAAGTTCATGCCGAGCAACGTGGCGTCATCGGAGCTTTCACCCGTCTTCAGCCATGCGCTGCCGTCCTGCTTGTTGAGCGGACCGGTGAACGGCTTCAATTCACCGGATTTGATCTTGGCCTCGGTTTCCTCGGCCATCGCCTTCACGTCATCAGGCATGTTGGTATAGGGCGCCATCGTCAAGATGCCGTCTTTCAAGCCATCCCAGCTCGACGTCGTTTCCCACTTTCCGTCGAGGAAGGCCTGCGTGCGCTTCACATAGTAGGCACCCCAGGTGTCGACGATGGCCGTCAGCTGCGTCTGCGGGCCTGCCGCAATCATATCGGATGCCTGGCCGAACGCCTTGATGCCACGCTCGGCAGCGACCTGCATGGGCGCGGTCGTGTCGGTGTGCTGCGTCAGGATATCGACGCCTTGGTCGACCAGCGCCTTGGCGGCGTCGGCCTCCTTGCCGGGATCGAACCAGGTGTTCGCCCATACGACCTTGATCTTGAAGTCCGGATTGACCGAGCGGGCGCCAATCACGAAGGAGTTGATACCCATCACGACTTCAGGGATCGGGAACGAAGCGATGTAGCCGGCGACGCCCTTCTGCGAAAGCTTAGCTGCGATCTGGCCCTGAATGTAGCGACCTTCGTAGAAGCGGCTGTTATAGGTCGCGACGTTCGGAGCGGTCTTATAGCCGGTGGCGTGTTCGAACTTCACGTCAGGGAACTTTTGCGCAATCTTGATCGTCGCGTCCATGAAGCCGAATGACGTGGTGAAGATCAGCCCGCAGCCCGACCGCGCCAGCCGTTCGATGGCACGCTCGGCGTCAGGCCCCTCCGGCACGTTTTCGAGAAACTGCGTCTCGATCTTGTCGCCAAGTTCCTTTTCGAGCTGCTGACGACCGACGTCATGCGCTTGCGTCCAGCCGCCGTCGGTCTTGGAGCCAACATAGACGAAGCAGATCTTGGCCTTTTCCTGGGCACTTGCCGCCGACGTGAAGCCGAGCACGGCAGTTGTGGTTGCGAGGGCGAGCAGTAGTTTTTTCATTTTTACCTCTGTCGGTTGAGAACTTCCGTCTGGCTTGTTGTTGTTCACCGGTCCGGCACAAACGGTTTGCCGAGCGATGCCGGCGTGTTGATCAGGGTCATGCGCCGGTTGTGTGAGATAAGGATAAGTACGACAACTGTCGCAACATAGGGAAGCGAAGAAAGGAACTGCGAGGGAATGCCGATGCCGAAAGCCTGCGCGTGAAGCTGGCTGATCGAAACCGCCCCGAACAGATATCCGCCGGCGACGATGCGCCAGGGGCGCCAGGACGCGAAGACCACCAGGGCAAGCGCAATCCAGCCGCGCCCCGCCGACATGTTCTCCACCCATTGCGGCGTATAGACGAGTGACAGCTGCGCACCGGCGAGACCGGCGCAGGCACCGCCAAACAAGACGGCCAGATAGCGCGTTCTGATGACGTCGACGCCGAGCGCATGGGCAGAGGCGTGACTGTCGCCGACGGCGCGCAACTTCAGGCCCGTGCGGCTCCGGAACAAGAACCAATGGATACCGGCAACCACTGCGATCGATAGATAGAAAATGGCGTCCTGTCGAAACAGCAGCGGTCCGAGAAACGGAATCTGGGAGAGGAGCGGTATCGCGATCGGTTGCAGCTTGATCCCTTGCATCCCGAGGAAACTCTCGCCCAGCATACCGGAGACGCCAAGCCCCAGGAGCGTCAATGCCAGGCCGGTCGCCACCTGATTGGCGACAAGCGTCAACGTAAGGAAGGCAAAAAGGAGCGAAAACAGCGACCCGCATGCGATGCCGGCAAGCAGGCCAACGTAGGGCGAACCACTGAGCTGTGTCGCGGCAAAGGCGCACACGGCGCCCATGATCATCATGCCCTCGACGCCGAGATTGAGGACGCCGGATCGCTCTGCGACAAGTTCGCCCGCGGCGGCAAGGACGAGCGGGGTAGCCGCCGTGATGACGCTCAACAGGATTGCTTCAACGATGCCCATCAGTGGCTTCCATCCGTCTTGATCGCGGCGAACCTCTCCCACACCAGCCTTATGCGATAGTGAATGAGCGTGTCGCAGGACAGCACGAAGAAGAGCAGCAGCCCCTGGAAGACACGCGTGACTTTTTCAGATACGCCGATCGAGAGCTGGGCCGCCTCGCCACCGAGATAGGTCAACGCCAGGACGAGGCCGGCGGCGATAATGCCGAGCGGATTGAGGCGACCGAGGAAGGCGACGATGATTGCCGTGAAGCCGTAGCCGGGCGAGATTACCGGCCGCAATTGCTGGATGGCGCCGCTTACTTCCGCGATCCCGGCAAGCCCCGCCAATGCTCCCGAGAACAGCATCGAAAACCAGATCATCTTACGCGACGAAAAGCCGGCGAAGCGCCCTGCCCGCGCGGATTGGCCAAGCACGGTGATCTCGAAGCCTCGCAGCGTATAACGCATCATGAACCAGACCAGAACCGCGGCAATGATGGCGAAGGCGAAGCCCCAATGCGTGCGTCCGGAAGCGAGTATCTCGGGCAGGATCGCATCGGTGGCAAAGCTGCGGGTTTCCGGAAAATTCATGCCCTGCGGATTGCGCCAGGGTCCGCGCACGAGCCAGTCGAGGAAAAGCTGGGCCACATAGACCAGCATCAGGCTCGTCAGGATCTCGTTGGTGTTCATATGCGCCTTCAGGAAGGCCGGTATCGCCGCAAAAAGTGCGCCGCCAAGCATGCCGAGCAACATCATCATCGGCAGCACCATCGGCGATTGCCAGTCATAGAAGACGACGGGCAGGATCGATCCCGCGATCGCCCCCATGATGAACTGGCCTTCGGCACCGATGTTCCAGTTGTTGGAACGGAAGCAGACGGAGAGGCCGACACCGATCAGGATCAACGGCGCAGCCTTGATCGCCAGTTCGTGCAGCGACCAGACTTCGATCAACGGTTCGACGAAGAAGCTGTAGAGTGCGGTCACCGGATTTTTGCCGAGCAGTGCGAACATGATGCCGCCGAAGACGATGGTCAGCGCGAAAGCGATGAACGGCGACAGGAGTGAGAACAGCGTCGAGACTTTGGTGCGTTTTTCGAGTTCAATGCGCATGGGCTGCTCCCGCGCCTTCCGTCTTGGCGTACATGCCCCCCATCAATAGCCCGATCTTCTCGCGTGACAGTTCCCGTGCCGGATAGGGATCGGAAAGGCGCCCCTCGCTGATGACGGCGATCTCGGTCGCCACTTCGAATATTTCGTCGAGGTCCTGGCTGATGACGAGCACGGCGGAACCTGCCTTGGCAAGGTCGACCAGTGCCTGGCGAATGCGGCTTGCCGCCCCCGCGTCGACGCCCCAGGTCGGTTGGTTCACCACGAGCACGGACGGTTGGCGATCGAGTTCGCGGCCGACAATGAATTTCTGCAGGTTGCCGCCCGAGAGTGAACCCGCCGGGGGGTCCTCGCCGCTCTTGCGAACATCCATCGCCTCGGAAATCCGCCTCGTTGCAGCCTTCACCGCGCTCTGGCGAATGATCCTGAGGAATCCGCCGCCCAGAAAGGCCCGCTTGTCGGATTGATTGCGTGCTAGGACCAGATTGTCCGACAAGGAAAGTGCTGCAACGGCCGCGTGCCCATGCCGCTCCTCCGGAACGAAGCCGGCGCCCATGAGCCGTCGCGCATTGATATTCCGCGTTCCAACGGGCCTCTGCCGTATCTGTACCGCGTTGTCGTCGGCGACCGGATATTCACCCGACAAGGCGTCGAAAAGCTCGCTCTGCCCATTACCGGCGACGCCAGCGATCGCCAGCACCTCACCCGCCCGAACCTTGAGACAGATGTTCTTCAACGAAACCGCGAAAGGCGTGCGCGCCGCAACCGAAAGATGGCGCGCCTCCAACTGAACATCGCCTTTGGTGGTCGTGCCCTCCGGGGTCACCGGCGCGACATCGCTTCCGACCATCATCCGCGCCAACGAGGCCGGTGTTTCCACGCGGGGATCACAAGCTCCCGTCACCTTGCCGTGTCTCAGAACCGTCGCCCGGTCGCAAAGGCGCTGCACCTCCTCGAGACGATGGCTGATATAGAGGACGGAGCGGCCTTCCGACTTCAGTTTCCGAAGCGTCTCGAACAGGCGGTCGGCCTCCTGTGGCGTCAGCACCGAGGTCGGCTCGTCGAGAATGATCAACTGCGGATTCTGCAAGAGTGCACGCACGATCTCGATCCGCTGGCGCTCGCCGACTGAAAGATCCGCCACATGCGCCTTGGGGTCGAGAGGCAGACCATAGGCGTGCGACAGCCGCGACGCCTCGTCCGCGACGCGGCCAAGCGAGACGTTCCGATCCATCGAAAGCGCGATATTCTCTGCGACGGTCAGCGCCTCGAACAAGGAAAAATGCTGGAAAACCATGCCGATGCCGAGCTTGCGCGCGTCACCGGGGCTGCCGATGCGCACGGGTTCACCCTGCCACGTGATCTCGCCGGCCGTGGGCGCGAGCACGCCGAACAGCATTTTCACCAGGGTAGACTTGCCCGCCCCGTTCTCGCCAAGCAAGGCGTGGATTTCCCCGGGCTCTATCTGCAGATTGATCGCGTTGCAGGCTGCGAACGAGCCGAACAATTTCGTCAGGTTGCTCACGGCCAACAACGGACCGCTCGCAGTTTGTCCCTTACCAGGCACGCTGCCCTCTTTTCCCCTCTATTGATCCCCGCCCACCTTCAGGTTTCGATCACGGAATCAACAACGTCGTTCCACTCGTTTTTCTTGTTTCCAGATCCGTATGCGCCCGGCCGGCCTCGGCGAGCGGATAGGTCTGATTGATATTGATACGCACTTTGTTGCTTTGCACAACATCAAACAGGGAATTTGCGCACGCCTCCAATGCCGCTCGCGTCGAGACATAACTGAAGAGCGTCGGGCGTGTTGCAAAGAGCGAGCCCTTCTGCGCCAGGAGACCGATGCTGAACGCCTCCACCGGCCCGGAAGAGTTGCCGAAGCTGACCCAGAGCCCGCGCGGTTTCAGGCAGTCGAGCGACGCCGGATAGGTATCGTGACCGACCGAATCGTAAACGACATCGACGCCGCGACCGCCAGTCAGCGCCTTGACGCGCGCGACGAAATTGTCAGTCCGGTAGTCGATGACATGGTCGTAGCCGTGGGCGAGCGCCAGATCGATCTTCTCCTGCGAGCCGGCCGTGCCGATCACGGTCGCGCCCAGCGCCTTCGCCCACTGCCCGGCGATCAGACCGACGCCGCCGGCTGCCGCGTGGAAGAGCAATGTCGTCTCCGGGCCGACCTTGAAGGTCTGATTGAGCAGATATTGGGCGGTCATGCCCTTAAGCATCATCGCAGCCGCCGTTTCCAGGCTGATCCCGTCGGGGACCTTGACCAATTGCGATGCCTCGACATTGCGTTCGCTTGCATAGGCGCCATCGGCCGACGCGTAGGCAACGCGGTCGCCGATCGAGAACAGGTTCACTCCGTCACCCACGGCGGTGACGATGCCCGCTCCCTCCTTGCCCGGAATGAATGGCAGGCCGGTTGCCGATTTGTAGAGGCCGGTGCGGAAATAGACGTCGATGAAGTTGAGGCCAACTGCCACCTGCCGGATCTGGACCTCGCCAGGCCCGGGCGCCGACAGCGTCACCCCTTCCATTTTCAGGACCTCGGGTCCTCCGAGTTCGCGAATAACGATCGCCTGTGCCATGGTCAACTCCTACGCGCGGCCGAGATTGGGAAATATCTGCAGAACAAAACCGATGACGTAGAGGTAGAGCCCGGTCGCTACGACGCCAATAGCCACCCAGTCGGGTGTCTCGAAATGCAGAAGCAGAGCATACATGCCGAGCGCGGACCAGGCCAGGAAAACGCCGAGGTTGAGTGGTCTTAGCCGTTTGACGCGCACGGGATGGAGAAAATTGATCGGCAGGAACGTCAGCACGACGGAAAGGAAAACGACGATCGACGCCGTCACTTCGCTCGCCTGGATGACGAAGAGCGTGAAAACGACCATGTTCCAGACGACCGGGAAGCCGGAAAAGAAGTACTCGTCCGTCTTCATTCCCATGTCCGCATAATAGATCGCGCTCGACACGACGATGGCGCCTGCGGCCACGAAGGACCAAGGTTCGCCGATCATACCGCTTTGATAGAGCGCGAATGCGGGCAGCAAGACGTAGGTCACGTAGTCGATGACGTTGTCGAGCGTGTCGCCCGACCAGTTGGGCAGCACTTCCTTGACCTGTACCTTGCGCGCGATCGGCCCGTCGATGCCGTCGACGAGCAGCGCCAGCCCGAGCCACCAGAACATATCGACGAAGCGATGTTCAGCCGCCGCCACGACCCCAAGGAAAGCCAGGAACGAACCGGAGGCCGTCAGAATGTGTACGGAGAAGGCCCTTATTTCCGCATAGGGAACTCTTCTGTAGTTAAAGAACTTCATGGGCGACGCCGCCTATCCCCTACATCCGGCCTTTTGCGCGGCCACGAGGCTACACCTCGACCGCATCGCCGGCGCTTTGGCCGTAATATGCACCGTTTGCAATGCATCGCCAGCAAAATTCAACTGCAAAATCATCGCAAGGGAATTGTCCTGTGGACACGCGGCGCTTGCTTCCGCGTTGAATCTGCCCATTTATTTCAATGGGCTATGCGAGTAGAACGACTACCGAGACTTCAAGAGAATGCGCAGGGATGCGTCGGCTATGGATCACTATGACATTGTCATCATCGGAGCGGGCCTTGCAGGTTCGCTCGCCGCAATCGCGCTGGCGCGAAACGGCCACCGGGTCGCGCTGATCGGGCCGAAGCCTGCGATCGCCGACGGACGCACGACCGCGCTCATGGACCAGTCGATCGAATACCTCAAGAAGCTCGATCTCTGGAATGAGACCGTGCCGCTCACGGCCCCGCTCGTCGCCATTCATATCATCGACGACACAAAACGGCTGCTGCGTGCGCCGCCGGTCAACTTCAGGGCACCGGAAGTGGGATTGGACGCCTTCGGCTACAACATTCCAAATGCGCCCTTCCTCGAAATCCTGGAGAAGCATGAAGCCGACTTGCCGACGCTCGATCGGATGACCGTGGCGGCCACGACCTTCGATTTCCACGAAGAGGAAGTCCGGATCGGACTCGACGACGGGAAAACGATCACTGCCGACCTGATCATCGGCGCCGATGGCCGGCGCTCTGCCGTGCGCGAGGCGGCGGGCATCTCCGTGCACACATGGTCCTATCCGCAGACGGCTGTCGTGCTGAATTTTGGCCATGAGCTTCCGCACCAGGACGTTTCAACCGAGTTCCACACCGAAGCCGGCCCGTTCACGCAGGTTCCACTTCCCGGCAACCGATCGAGCCTCGTCTGGGTCCAGAAACCGCGCGATGCGGAAGCGACGCTGAAGCTCGCGCCGGATGTGCTTTCGCGGACGATCGAGGATCGGCTACAATCGATACTCGGCAAGGTTACAGCAGAAGGCATCCCGCAATTCTTCCCGCTCTCTGGCATGACGGCCCGCCGCTTCGGCAAGGGCCGCACCATGCTGGTTGGCGAAGCGGCGCATGCTTTTCCGCCGATCGGGGCCCAGGGACTCAACTTGAGCCTGCGCGATGTCATGACGCTGGTCGAACTCGTGGGACCGGCGACCGACGGCAAATTGCCGGCTGACACGGGCGATCGATTCGACAGCCGCAGGCGTATCGATATCGTCAGCAGAACCGCGAGTGTCGATCTTCTCAACCGCTCGCTGCTCTCCGGATTCCTTCCGGTTCAGGCGCTGCGCGCGATTGGCCTGCATCTGCTCTCATCCGCCGGCCCACTTCGCGGGCTGCTGATGCGCGAAGGCATTCATCCCGGCAGCGCCATTCACGCGCTTAAGGAGAGCCTAAAGATCAGCTGGAAGAGCGCCTGACCGGATCAGAAAAAGCAAGCCGGTTACGGTCGCGACCGAAAGCAGCGTCGTGATGAGGATTGTCGCCGAGGCGCGCTCCTGCCAGACATGGTACTGGTGCGCGATCACGAACACGTTCGTCGCCGTCGGCAGCGATGCGAGCAGCACCGCCGTCTGCACCCAGACGGGATCATATCCACCGCCGAGGCTGAGCGCGACATACATCAACACAGGGTGGAGAACGAGCTTCACCGGAACGATGTAACCGATTTCGACAGGGATCCGCTTGATCGGCCGCAGCGCCAGGGTAACGCCCATGGCAAACAGCGCGCAAGGAGCGGCTGCTTGCGCCAGATAATCGATCAGCCGCTGCACCGGCACCGGTGGCTGTACCGCGAGGAAAGCGGCGACGACACCGGCCAAAGTCGACAAAATGAAGGGATGCAGCGCTATCCTTCGCACAATGCCAAGCACGAGGACAGCAGGCGGCTCCTTCCGGCCGCCCACAGTCGCCATCATTGCTGGCGCAACAGTAAAGTGCGCCGCGTTCTCGAAGCAGAAGATCAGTGCAACCGGAACGGCCGCAGCTTCACCGAGCGCAAGCAGCGCCAGCCCGGGCCCCATATAGCCGATATTGCCGTAGGCGGCAGCAAATCCCTGGATCGTCGCCTCCGCAATGGTGTTCCGGCGTAGAAACAGGCCGACCGAGAAGATCAGGGCAAAGACCACATAGGTCGTCCCAACACTGGTCAAGATAAAGTCCGCGCGCGTCAGTTCTTCCACGGGTGTGCGCGAGACCAGCTTGAAGAAAAGCGCAGGCAAGGCGAGATAAACGATGAACGTGTTCAGCCAGCCCATCGCCTCGCCGGGATGATCGACAAGACGAGCAGTAAGATAGCCGAGAAAAATCAGCCCGAAGAAGGGCAGCACCAGGCCTGCAATTTCCGTCATGTCCCCTTCCCTTGCCTGCGGCGGTGCTTAGCCGATTTGCATCAGGATGGGAAAGGTCTGCTGGAACCAGATCGCGACCGAACTGATGAAGCCGAAGAGGAAGGCGAGGCCCGCCAGGACGAGCAGCGCGCCCATCAGTTTCTCGACGAGACCGAGATGACGCCGGAAGCGCGAGAGAAAATGCATGAACGCCCCGGAAAACCCGGCTGCGATCCAAAACGGAACGGCAAGGCCTAGCGAATAGATCGCCAACAGCAGCGCACCGTCGCTTACGGTGTCGCGGGCGGCGGCAACCCCGAGAATGGTACCGAGAACAGGGCCGATGCAGGGTGTCCAGCCGAAGGCGAAAGCAAGGCCCATGATATAGGCGCCGGATAGTGTCGCGGGCTTGCCACCGCCCTGAAAGCGCGCCTCACGGGCAAGCAGCCCGATGCGGAAGACGCCGAGGAAATGCAAGCCCATGACGATGATAATGATGCCACCGATACGCGACAGCAGATCCACATATTGCCGCAACAGGAGGCCGATCGACGACGCGCCCGCCCCGAGCGCCACAAAGACGGTCGCAAAACCGAGCGTGAAAAACAGTGCCGCCGGCAGCACGGCGCGCCGGGTGCTGGCGACTGCGACGGCGTCACCACCGCGAAACTGGTCAACGGAGACGCCGGCCATATAGCAGAGGTACGGCGGGACGAGTGGCAGGACGCAGGGCGAAAGAAAGGACAGAGCGCCTGCGAGGATGGCGGTCCAGATGGAAATATCAGCAATCGACAACGGCTAGAACTCCGGCACTCGGCATATCGCTCTCTATACGTATACGTATACAGCGAAACCAATCACCTTTTGGCGATCATTTTGCCGCACGCGCCCGGCCCTTTGACCGAAACCTGATCGATGGAAGCCATTCGCCTACATTCTCGATTTCCGATCGCTTCGCACCGAATGCATAAGCGTGGTATATGCATTTTTTAGGTTGACCGCAGCCAAGCTCGTGTGCATATGTCCGCGCACTTCCACCGGGCTTTGCGGCCGCGGCGCGGGAGCGCGTAGCTCAGTCGGTAGAGCAACTGACTTTTAATCAGTAGGTCCAGGGTTCGAATCCCTGCGCGCTCACCAAAAAACAATAATTTACCGAAGATAGTTCACGTAAAGCGTCATCTTTTGGCTTCGCATCGGGGCGACATTTGGGTGACCACGAACCTTCATAGCTACCTCATACCTCCGTCCGCCACCGCAGGCAATTGCGGTAAGCGGGAGGTCTTTTGGCATTTCCTCGGCACACGTCGCGCTTCGACGAATCTCGAACTGTGGCTCATACACATCGCGCGGCGGAGAAAGCTCGGGCTCGCGAAATTGGCTCTTCCGTAAGCGCGCAATCCGTTCTCTATCAAATGGAACCAACGAGCCCTCCAACTGTTTCCCTCCGCAGCCTGCGTCAAAAGGACAGCCATTATGTATACCGCCCTGTTCCTCGCTTCGCTCCTGGCTCCTACGAGCGCGCTTTCCAATGACGCCACGGTGGAAGACTTGCAAGCGGACTTCGAACACGCTGTCGCCTGCGAGGAGATAGACGGCCGCAGGGTCTGGAAGGGTGAGATTGCCTATTACATTCAGTCCTATGTGTATGAAGGCGATGCCACGGCCCAGACAGATGCCGCCGACGCTGTCTTGCCAGAAGACAACACGCCGGAAACGGTCAAGGAGTTCGAAAGAGCCTGCGCGGCGAGCGCGTCTGCCCGATCGTCCCGCTGATACGTCATCCCGCGTCTGAACCAGGGAGCGAATCCCCTTTACGACCATGCGCCACTTCGGCGCGCAGAGAAGTTTCTCCGCGGGTGACGCTTCGCATCTTCAACGGGCTCGATTGATATTCACGGCTGTAAGCGCGCGAGAAGGCCGAGAGGCTGTCGAAGCCGCAACGCAACGCGATGTCCCGTATCGGAATCGCCGAATCGCGGACAAGTCGGTGCGCGACCTGGAGCCGAAGGCGGAGATAATAGGCAGCGGGGCTGATCGAGAGCCCCCTGGCGAAGAGGAGTTCGAGCTTACGGCGCGAGATCGATAACCGACGCGCCAACGCCGCCACGGTCAACGGTCGCTCCAGCGTGCGTTCCATCAGCCTTATCGCGCCGGCAAGCTCCGGATCGCGCGCCTCAATGCGGCCAAGCGACACAAAAGGCTGCACATCGGTGGCGCTGTGCATCTGATCGTAAACGAAGATACTTGCCACATCGAGCGCCAGAGCTGGCCCCAACCTCTCGGTGATCAGATGCAGCATCATGTCGAACGTCGGCGAAGCGCCGCCGGAGGTCCAATATTTGCCGTCGGTCACGAAGCGGTCACCGATGACGGTAAGCGCGGGAAAAGTCTGGCTGAAATCCTCGAGTTCTTCCCAATGCGCCGTTGCTTTGCGGCCATTGAGAAGCCCCGACCGCCCGAGCAACCAACAGCCGGATTCGATCCCCGCGACGATATCGAAATGACGGGCGCACTCCTGCAGCATCGCAAGAAACCGCTTGCCGGCATGCTTGTGGAGATTGAAGCCTCCGATCACCAGGAGAAGATCACCGCCGAGCGGCGGCGCGAATCGACCCTCGACATCGATCGGAATGCCGCAGGTCAGCATCGTCGCCTCTCCATCGCCGGACAGCAACCGCCAGCGAAAGACCTGTCTACCGGCCACGCGGTTTGCGGCACGCATCGGATCCAGTACCGAGGCCAGCGACATGATCGATGACTCGGGCAGGACGACAACCACGACCTCAATCGGAGATTGTTTTTCGACGCGTTGCGACATGCGCATAACGTCAAATTTTATGCGCGATGTGTCAATTCCAAAATCGCCGTTCAGGCATTATCGACAGGCAATCGATCTCCCTTCGCGCGGCATTTTGCAGCCCCGCGCAGAGACGTTCCCCTTTCCGCGATTTTTCCGGGACGGGCCGGTCGGAATCCAAACCCGCCGGCCCGTTTTTTTTCGCGATGCGTGCAATTCGGCCGAACTGATTTTTGGCAGACTCGTTTCCCATAAGTTGATAATCTCTGGAGTTAGACAACAGGAGGCATCTGGAATGAGCAGAACCGTGCTTGTTGCGATCTTCGGCGCGTCGCTGCTGGCGGGAACGTCTAACGCAGCAGACCTGGCGGAGACTCCAGCGCCAGCGCCGGTTGTCGAAGCAACTCCCACATTCGTCTGGACCGGTGGCTATGTCGGCCTCCAGGGCGGCGGCGGATGGCTCAACAGCGATTTAAGCGTCCCCGGCGCAAGCGCCTCGAGGGACTTCAATGGCGGCCTTTTCGGCGCTTTCGCCGGTTACAATTACCAGCAGGGTGACTGGGTTCTTGGTATCGAAGGAGACGTCACCTACAACTGGAACGACAAGACCTTCAACATCTTCGGCGCAAACACCGAGGTCGGAACCGACGTTTCCGGATCGGTGCGCGGGCGCGTCGGCTACACCTTGAACGAAAAAGCCCTGTTGTACGCGACCGGTGGCTGGGCAGTGACTCGCGGCTTCGTCGATGTTGCCGGCGCGCCGAAGGAAAAGGAGACCTTCAACGGCTGGACCATCGGAGGCGGCGTCGATTATGGCTTCACCAACAGCGTCTTCGGTCGTGCCGAGTATCGCTACAATGATTTTGGCGACAAGGATGTCGGTGGCGTCGATGTCGATCTCGACCAACATCAATTCACAGTCGGCGTCGGGGTGAAATTCTGACGCTTGAGATCGTTTCGATCGACGCCCCCGGCCCCCACTACCGGGGGTTTTTTCTGAGGACGGGACCAGGCAATTTGGACCGGGGAGCAACGCACGAAAGCAATCGAAAAACGGGAGGAACAATGGGAAAGTTTCTCGAATTTCTGGGCGGTGTCATCGCAATCGGCACGCTCGCACTGCTTGCAATGACGCTGATACCCTCGCTCGATATCAGGACGCTGCTGGCCGTGCTCCCCTGGGCATTCCCGGCGATCGCCGGCGGACTCATTCTGGTTGCGTTCGGCTCGATGCTCGACCATCTCGCCGCGATTCGTTCAGCTGCGGAACAACAGGCGGAGATCTTCCAGAAACTCTTGGACCGACGAGCTCCGCCAAAGACCGAATGAGATCCTGCATGCGCGCGACTTCCCGCGGTGCATGTCTCGCGCGCGTCAATCGCAGGAAGCTCTTGCATGGCCTGAAAACGCGGCTGCAGTCTTCGGTAGATTGGAGACGCCTTCAATTCTATTGGTTGAAAAATCCGAATGCTGGGCCAATATTCACATTGAGACGACCAACCCGAGGAGAGTCGCCATGAACAGAAATGTGGTCATCGGCATTATCGTTGTCGCACTCATCATCCTTGCCGTAGTGTATCTAATGCCAGCGTCTGGCCCACAGACAACCGAAACGACTCCTGCTCCGACGCCGACGGAACCGGCAACGCCCCCCGCAACTCCACCCGCAACTCCAGAGCAGCCCGCGACGCCACAGCAGCCCGCGGCTCCGGCGCAGTAGGCTTTTTTGCTCGCTGCGTTCAGTTGCTGCATGAGACCGCACCACACGTCTTTTGAGACGTGTGGTGCGGTATCACTTTGAACGGCTGATCCGTTTCAGGAAATCAGGCGACACTTGCAGCGCCGCGCGTCCTATCAGACGCGCAAAGGGCGGCGTAGCACTTTGCAGTGCTGCATCTCCTTATCCTTTAATCGGGTACGATTTGAGGAAACATGCAATAGCTTCGGGCACGCTCAGCAGTCACGCTTAGTAGTAGGGCGAGACACACTGCTGGCGAGGCCCGTAGTAAGGCTGGAAGCTGTTGTCGTATGCTCGGTAGGAGCGGTACTGCCCATAGCACCAATCGACATGAGCCCGGCTGGCATCCGTATAGACACGTCGCGGCGGCGGCGGCGCTGCAATTGCACCCCCGATTACCATGCCCGCTCCGAACGCCGCCAATGGATACCACCATCCGTCATTGTGCCGACGATATCCGTCGCGACGGTAGCGATAACCGCGATAACCGTTGTAATGACTGTAACGAGGCCCGTCGTCGCCGCGCCAACCGCGACGCGGCCCGCCATGGTGCCAGGGCTTATGGTGGACCAATTCTATCCCGCTCGGGTTCGACTGCGGCGCCGGCGCAAAGGGCATGGCCTGAGCCGGAGCGTAGCTTGTGAATGCCGTAACCGCCGCAAGGACGAATACACCGATCTTCTTCATTCATATCACCGAATCTGTTTCCGATCGGGCGATCTTTCCTTGCCGTGACTGAACCGGGCATGAACGTCCACAGAAGTCGGTGAAGATGCATCGCGCAAGAATTGGCGGCCAATGGCGCTGCCGGTCGCGTCTGAGTGGTCAAGGCTCAAAAGTGCCACTGCATGTCCTAAATCCTAGCCGGGATAAGACATGCAGCAATTCGAAGTGCTACAGCGTCTTGCGCGTCTGGGGGACGCGGGGCGCCGTAGGCGCGAGCGGGGGCCAGATTTCTGGCGAACAGAAATTCGTCGCAGATCTGCGATATCGCGGCGGCGAGTGATCTTGACGGCAAGCGCCGCGGGCCGGCCTCCATTCGGCCGGCCCGCGGCTTGTCGATATACACAACCGGCTCAGCCCGACCCAATTAGGTAGGAGATCGGGAGACGATTGCTCATCGACCTTTGCGCCTGAACAACAGGCGTTAGCCTATGCGAGGGCAGCCTGGTCGATTTGCGAAGTATACGGTCGTGTATCGGCCACGGCGACCGACGCCGTCGACGACGACCTGCCTGCGGGTAACGGATTCGACCTCAGGATCATCTAGACCCAGGGCGTAGGCGCGGCGAATGGCCTGGCGTTCGCTGCAACCGCGATTCGATCGATAGTCGTCGCGGTCATAATCTCGCTCGCGCATTCGCACATCGGGCCCGCCCGGGCCAAGATACAAGTCTATTGACTGGGCCGGCGAAGCAGATGGCAGGGCCATAAGGGCACCGGCCACTGTTAATCCGGTTGCGAGAACCTTGCCGATGTTCATGGCTTCTCCTCCATGTCCTCATTTAAGTCGTTGCTAAAGCTGAACGATGCTGGAACGGATAAGTTCCAGGGGCGGCCGCCCCCAAGTCAGCTCAGCCCTGTCGCCGAGCACTCCTGCGTGGACCACGATGGCGGGTCAGCCTCTCGGACTGCCTGTGGCGCGGTTCACGGGCCACCTGCCATCGATCCGACGACCACCATCACCACCGCGTCGACATCGATTTCACCATTGACGGTGAGTTTGCCTCTGGTTCGGCGGACACTGAGTTTCGAGGGATTTTCGGCTGCCTGCCGTTCAAGCTCTTCGGCGACCGCAGCAATCGCTTTCGCCTCCAATCTGTCCTGATTTAGATCGCTGGTACCCATTTCCAGAAAACGCCCTCCTTGCGCTCGGGATAATGCTTGAATTCACATTCGAATCGCCGGCCGTAGGACGCAGCTTCCGCCAATGCTGCCGGAGCCGGCGGATTCATTCCCGTGCCCGGACCGAACCAGTCTTCAATGAGATCATCGGGAACATAGGTCCCTATCCTCAAAGGAAGACTGGCCAATACGAAATCCATCTCTTTTGGCGGTGGCATGCGCTCCTCCTGACCAGACTAACAAGACAGCAGCCCGGAAGTTCCGCCCGCCTTGCTATGTCAGCCTCTCAGCCGCGTGTGCGCCAAGGCGGAAAGATCGCAGGCGCGAAGCTAAGGCTCGCAGCAAACCGTGCCGGACCTCGTGATTCGCAAGACCTACGCCAGGATCACGACGATCTTAAGCGACGAGGGTTCTACGATTACGATCCGGCCATCGGCCAGGACGAAGAAGCGGTAGCCCTCGTATTGTGGCACGATCTTCACGATACGCGGCGGGAGTGGCCTCAGTTCGACGGTTTCGGGGACGGCTGCGCCGACCGTCACGTTGATATCAACATCGACGGGCTCAACATTCTCCTCTTTGATGATCTGCGTGATTTCCGTCTTCTGTTCCACGGTCACGTTGACATCGCCGCCAGTGGTCTGGCCCTGCTGCGATTCATCCTGACCGGTTTCGCCTTGCGGCTGCTCGGTCTGCCCCTGATCGGGTTGCTGCTCGGTCTGGCCTTGATCCGGTTGCTGCTGGTCCGTTTGTCCTTCCGGAGGCTGCTGTTCGGTGTCGGGTTGGGTCGGCTGCTCCGCTTCGGGAGCGACTTGATCTTGCTGCTGTTGCTCCGGCGTGCCGGTATCGGGTTGCGGCTGCTGTCCGGTCCCACCCTGCTCAGCATCAGGCTGCGGTTCTTCCATGGGCTGACCTGGCTGTTCGGTACCTTCACCTTCCGGTTGCGCTGGGGCACCCTGCGTGTCGGGCTGCTGGCCCTGCGCACCTCCTTGCGGACATTCGGTGCCTGCCGGACATTCGGTGGACTGTCCTTGTGCCGGCTGCTCGGTCTGCGCGAGAGCCGGCACGTAGGTGACGCCGAGGCTCAAAGCAATTGCACTCTTTATGAGGATACCTTTCATCGGAAGTACTCCACGTAAAATCCCTTCCGGAGCCGAACCCGTTGGGTTCAAGAGTGTTCCAGCGAACCCGCCGAAGGCAGCCCAAAATGGGCATGTATCGGACCTTAGTCCGACGCGGCACAGCCATAGGTCCTAAGGCCGTTGCGGAATGGTCCTCCCGACACATATTGGCGGAATTGAGCGCCAACGGCGGACTATCCCCCGATGCCGGCGTGGGCGCGCGAGGTCCCAGGGCGACGCCCCAATAGTCCCTTCTGCCCCGTTCTGGGACCTTCATCTCTTCCTCGCGCGCTAAAGCTTATGGTTCGGCCCGGTTGCGTCAAAAAGCGGGACTCGGGCGCGATGACTAGCTTTGACACCGGCGGCGGTGCCGCACGCAACGTTCACGTGCCTGCGGCATAGCGGCCGTGATGATCGGTCAGCTACTTGTCATCAAGAGGTGGTCGTCGTCGGCTTCGTCTACTACAGGGACAACTACTCGCATCGTGCCATTGTCACGCTCCCGTTACGTTCGGCAACTAAGGATAGCCCCATCGCCATTGACCACGGATGTACTGGCAATGGCTGCAGGAAGGTCGGGTTTAGCCCGACCTTTTTTGTTGATCGGGGCACAGGCAGGGCGATCACGGATGAGGAGCCCATCTTCGCGCCGCCATTCTCCTCCCAATTCACGAAGGAGAAGTCGCGCCGACTAAACCGGAGGTGACTGACGCTACAGGCGGGCCGGTTTGACGCCGCCCAACAGGTCGAAATGCCAGGGGAAAGACTTTCTACGATGCCGATGCAACAGAGATCGCAATGGCGTCTGTCGGCGCGCCCACCTCGGGTGCGATTGCGACCAATGTCACAAGCACGAGCAGTGCCGCACCTATTCCCATAAACAACTCGGTCAGATCGGCGTCCATGGTCATCTCCCCGAATTCAGGCGGAAGGTATATTGGCCGTTCAATCGCCTGGGCTCAACTCTCAGATTTTAGTGGTTGAGGACCAGCACACGGAACCGACAAGACGCGTCTCGCGAAGGCCGCCTCAGAATGCCTGGCGAACAGACTTAGTCGCACCTGCAACCCTGTCTGGTCGCTCCGGTGGATTAACCACCGCTCGGCAACCTGCTATACATGTTACAACCGACTGGGGAGGGTGGCGATGTCGACTTTCCGGAATGCAGTTGTCTCCTTACCTGGCAGAGAGCGCATAGCGAAAACGCCTTTTGGGGCCAAGGTTGTTATCCATGTCACGGCCGCCGAGACGGGAGGCGCTTTCGGGATGTGGGAAACCTTCACGCCCCCCGGGCCACGGCCCGGCTCCTCACACTCACACACGAGAGACCGAAGTGTTTCGCGTTATCCGTGGGCTCTATCGTTTCCAACGCGGTGATGAGGAGTTCGACGCACCCCCAGGAACAGTGGTCGTTCTGCCACCGCATGTGCAACACAGTTGGCGAAACATAGGCGACGAACCGAGCCAGATGTTCGGCACCGTCACGCCAGGGGGTTCGAACAATTGTTCATGGATATCGAGGCGTCTTGTGCCGACACTCCCGCGAAAATTGCAGTGATTCAAGCCCGCTTTGGAATAATCAACGATATGACGCTGGCTCTCGGATTGGCAAGCGCGGAGGGCGCAGCGCTATAACGGCCTGCCGGAGATCGACATCCTCTGCATTAAGGAAACGCACTCGTCACCACTCCGGCCGCAGAGGACCTCGCAACCATCGACAAAACGAAGATTCCATTCGTCGGCAAGTGCCAACCAGTGGCAAGGAGCCCAGCTGAGACGTTGAGACCAGTTGAGCCGTTGAGAAAAGTATTGCGAGGGGCAAAGCGGTGTTCCTCGCAGCAGGAGGATCTTAAGTATGGGACCGTTGTTCATAAATGCCGGCCTGCCAGTCTATCACGAGGGGATGCTGTTCGTGCGAATGAAGCCTCAGCCGCATCACCGGAGCTTGGAAGCCGCCGTTGCTGCTTCCCGCCCTCCACTTACCGCGGGTCTAGAGGCTTTGATCTTCTGTGAGCGGGCTGGATTGGTAAAGCGTGTGACGCCCGTCTCTCGTTCGTCCCCTCACTACTTCAGTCGCATGCTGGTGCGACCGGCAAGAGAACCGGACTCCAAACTGGGGCCGCAGATAATTCCTGTCAGCGAGGAAGAAGGGGCGTCTGCATCGGCGTTGAGTCTGAACGCCGCCCTGGATGGACGGACTCCAGGCGGAGCGACCAGTCTGATTGAGCTCGCAAGCGATGCGGACGTCAGACAGCTTCAGGTTGCTCTCGCGGGCGATCCAAGCGTCGCATCTGTTTCCAGGGTCCCTTTTCGTTATCTTGCCGCGAGGTCGCCGCGCAGATCGGCTGGTTCGGCCAAGAAGAAATCGCCGGCAGCGCCTCGCGGCCGGATTGCCGCAGTACCTCCCCTAGCCCACACGATGTGGAACCTGCGCAGGATCAGGTGGGACGAAGCGCGAAACCTGAACGGATATGACGATGCGGGCAGCGTTAAGGTAGCCGTCCTCGATACCGGCATAGACGCCACCCATCCCGACCTCAGTGAGCAGGTGGCTCAGTACACTTATGAGCATCCGGATCTTCCCGGCGCGAGCTCGTCTCAGGATCTCATCGGACATGGCACCCATGTAACGGGCACCATTGCGGCAACGATCAACAACGATCTCGGCATCAATGGAATATCGCGGGCGAGAATCCACGCCTGGAAGATCTTCGATGACCGCCCCGACCTGCTGACGTATCCAGATGGAACGGCGGAGTATGCTTATTTCGTGGATCCGGTCATGTATCTACGCGCGCTTCTCGACTGCGCGGATGCGGGCATCGACGTCATCAATCTCTCGATCGGTGGTGCTGGGGCGCCCGACCCGACAGAGAGCGCTGCCTTCGAGGAGCTGCTGGCAAATGGAACGACCGTCGTTGCGGCCATGGGGAACGACAGACGTGAAGGTAGTCCGATCTCATATCCCGCAGCCATCCCGGGCGTAATCGCCGTCGGCGCAACAAACTTGCAGGATCGCGTCACCAACTTTTCCAACCGTGGCAATCACATAACGATCGCAGCTCCAGGTGAGGCAATCTGGTCGACGCTCCCGACCTATCCCGGGCAGATGGGTTGGAAGGCAGAAAGAGGACCGGACGGGCGTTGGAGACAGGGAAAGCCCGACATTCGTGAAACGGACTATGACGCGTGGCCGGGCACCTCGATGGCAACGCCGCATGTTGCAGCGGCTGCAGCGCTCTACATCGCGAATGGTGGCGAACGAAGCCCTGCCGTGATCCGAAGCGCACTGGCTTCGAGCGCCGACAAGGTGCCCGCGATGGGTAACCAAGACTTCACGCCCGATTTCGGCTATGGTCGTCTTAACTTGGAACAGCTCATCGCCGGCATAAGCCAATGACGGACATCGTGTTCACCATCCGGGCGAGCGTGAGCATCGAACAGCGAGCTCGCGTTCTCACTAAGATTCAAGCTATGCCAGACGTCGAACTGGCAGGCCCGATTAAGCGCGATAGCAGCAGCGAAACCCTGCAACGAATTCACTTCGCTCGACTAAGAGAGCATTCCGAGGCGACGAGCTGCCTGTCAGCAATACGAGAGCTGCCGGAGGTGGAAAGTGCAAATCTGCCGGCTCGAAGAGGTTTATAACCCGAGCGTAGCGCTGCCGCTCGATACCAAGTGACAACGAATGAGGCCCATTTCGGCGACGCCTCCGGGGAATACCCTATCCCATCGGTTGCTGCGTAGTTCGAGCTTTTCGTTCCTTCGCCCTCGCCTTCCTCCTGGCCTCGCGCAGTTCCTCGATCGTTGGTTGCCACCAACCACGTTCAACCTCGCAGGTTCCCGGCTCGGTTTTCGAAGGCCAGGTTCGGACGAGTTCGTCCAAGCTGGGCGCACGCCATCTTCCCCAAATGTGTTCATCGGTGACCTCGCGGTAAACATCAGCGACGAGGTCTCGATCGACGACTTCACCGGTGACCTCAGTGATGACAATGATCCCATAGCTGGTGGTCGAGACCGGCTTACCGATTGGTGGCAAATCGTCGGCAGACAATGGGATACGGCGACGCCGCCTCTCCGCGGATCGGCGTCGTGCCGCCCTCTCCTCCGCGGTTCCCTTGCGCGCCTCAGCGCGCTTGCGCCGTTCCTCAGGTTCGTTGCGCTTTGCCTCTTCCTCAATCACCTTCCAATGCCGCCGAAGGTCGTCGTAGGAGGCGAACGGCACGCGCCATGCTTTGACTGCCGGCTGCCATTGAGCAAACGGCACCTGACGGAGCTCGTCGACGATCTTTCGTGAGTACGGCGTGCGAATCCGGAAGCCATTGTTGTCGACCTTCAGGTACGGGCTGAGAATGGGTTCGAACGCGTAAGCATCACGGCCCTTCTGGTCGGCGTAGGGATCTTTTCTCGACGTTTCTCTCGCCAGCCAGCGATTGATCCTGCGCCCTGCCGTGGATCCGGGAACAAACCACGCCTTGCGCTCCTCGCTCCATCGAGCCCGCGGAAACGTCTCGCGAAAGCGCTGGACGGTCATCCGGTCAAATGGAAAGCTGACAGTCTCGCCAACCTTGCCGTCGCCGTCCTCTTGATGGGTGTCTGCTTCGTCCTCCATGCTGCAGATGCCTTCAATTGTTCGGCTGTCCTATTCCGAACGCGCGGGCTAAGAAAAGGATGCTTAATTCAACGGGATGTTCCTAGCGCGGACATCTGGCCGCTTGTCGGCGGAGCCCGCGAACGCCGGCCCTGCTCGTGGCCCTACCGCGCCGTGCGTCCTTTGAGACACGCAAAGGTCGCCAAGCACTTCGAACTGCTACATGATTTGTCCTCAAATCGATTCCGATTTGAGGAATCATGCATAGTGGCTGCGCGGGAAAACCGCTCTAGGTCGTATGCATGATCGTATTCGTGGATTTTGAAGCATCGTCTCTCGCCAAGGCAAGCTTTCCGGTTGAAGTCGCGTGGGTGTTCGAGAGTGGCGCGGCCCGCACCAGCCTCATCCGCCCAGCTTCCGGTTGGGACGACTGGTCCGCCGACGCAGAATCGATACATGGCATATCGAAGAGCCTGCTCGAGGCAGAGGGCGTACCTGTTGAAATCATCGCCACGGAAATGGTCGAGAGCCTGTCCGGCCACCAGCTATATGCGAGCGCGCCGTCTTGGGACGGAAAGTGGCTAAGCGTGCTCCTACGAACTGCGGGCTTTCCGCGTCATGCGCTGAGACTCAGCCATTCCCATGATGCCTTCGTCGAGGCTGCTCGAGCGATCCTTGGTCACGACATAGCGGACGCTGTTGTTGATGGGCTCGTATCAACGGTCGTCAAGATCATGGAGCCCGCGGTCGCCCCCCATCGCGCCCTACCAGACGCAACGCTCGAACTGGAGCGGTGGCGACGCATCCAGAAAGAGGCCGCTTCATTGGCGTTGGAGTAGTCTAAAGCGCCGCGCGTCCAATCGGACGCGCAAAGATCGCTGTAGCACTTTGAATTACTGCATGATTTTGTCCTTAGATCGATTCCGATCTAAGGAATCACGCAGTGACTACGGTTGTCGAACTTGGACTGCGCCGCACCTCACATTGTCCAGCGATTTCCCTGTCAAATCAGGAAGATAGATATAGCCCGTCACATCGGCTCGGAATCTGATCCCTAGTAAAATCACAATAAAATCGGCCGTTCGGCATGGACATGCGGATCGTCGTCACGTCCGCTCGGATTCGCGAAGAGGTTTGTCAGATCGCTTCGGAGTCGCTGAAACGGGCGATTTGCAGCTTCGGGGACACCGCTCAGATTCGGTCGTCGGCGTAAATGGTTGCCGCTAGATTTCTTGGTTCTCAGCACGGGGGTACAGCGTTCGTTCACGAGTTCGACCTGAGTTCCCGTATTTTTGTCGGCGCTCCGACACTTCCACTAAACACAGCCGCTGCTCTGCGATGAGCAACGCGACGGCTTGCTGCTATGACTCAAGCTCATCGGGGGAATAAACTGCCCAATCGGGTTGATATCGCATGTCTTCTTCGATTGCTCGCTTCCACTCCGGGGTCATCCGAACGTGAAATGAGTTTACGATCTCCTCGGAATATCGAGCCTCGAACTCGAAAAACTCGCCGACAAGACTATCGCATCGATAGCATCCGTTGCTCAGGTATTGCCGTTCTTGTGTTTTGCTGAAACGCCTTTTCAGGCGGCCAATGTTGGGGTCGTGAGGCAGGTGGCGGAAGACCTCTTCGAAGAGCCGTGGATATTCTCCCAATTCTGCTACCGAGAACGGGATCGTGTGAGGGCCTAATTCGATGTCGATCCCTGTGACAATCCTTGTCTTCGCACCGCATTGTCGTTTCCAGCAATCGATCTCACCAACCCGGATATGAACAGCCGCCCTACCCTGTGAAGGAATCCCATACCGAAACCGGCCGCCAAATGCCGCGTCAAGAAACGCCTCGACAGGCATCTCCTGGGAGTAAGCTACTCGGGCGGAATACGTCCTGCCATATTCGAGAATCTGTGCAGCTGGCAGAGCTTCTGTCGTTGGAAATCCTGGTTTCTTAAGGAGCCAAAGGCAACGAATTCCGGATTGTCGGTATCGTTCCTGCCTTCGCATCGTTTCGCCATTTGTTTGGGATGACCATTGAATTTCGACTGCCACCTTCGCGTTGTTCTTTTGCGCCAACACGTCAGCGATCCACTCTTCACCGGTCGGAGCAATTCCTTTGACCTCGGTCTTGACGTCCCAGCCGTGTTTCCGAGCAACCTCGACAGCGATGCGCTTCAGCCGCAGATGAGCTTCCGTTTCCGGTGCCGTCGTGCAATCGCCAACCGCCTTGTGCGCGAAATGCTGTGTTCCTCGGCTTGACCGCCGCAAGATAACCGCTGTGGAACAGCACGGCATTCGGAGCATGCGGCTTTTTCGATTGCGCTCGCCCAGCGCCCGCCATTCCTCGGCAGACAAATCAAACGCATGGACATCGTTACCAGTCTCGTCGACGCAGCGCAGAGGCATTCAAGGTCTCTCACGCTTTTGCCTGGGTAACACGCTCGCACACACCAACAATCACCGTTCGGTTGTAAATCCAACGATCTGGCACTCTTATAACCGTTGGGTAATACTGGCGACAAGGGAACAAAAGTGCTCGGACGCACTGCTGAGCGTGGCTATGGTTGACAATTTGGCTAAGCCATTTACCTTTGGTTTATCGGGGGCACGGCGATTTGCTTGCTTGGGGTTAAGACCCGTCAGCGTTGCGCAGTATATTTTGCGCTCGTACCGTTCAAAGACTGCGGAGTGACGCATATAGGCGTCGTCTTGTGCGAGGAATAACCTCCCAACTGAGGGGCGGCTTCATAAGTCGCTGCACGTCCGCTTCAGCAATGAAGCAAGGGACGTGGACTCGTGAAATCAAAATCAAACAGCATACAAAATCTCAGACGCTTGGCTGCCGAACGCCAAGGGGGGCTGTGCTACTACTGCGATCTGCCCATGTGGGAGACTGATCCGGAAGATTTCAGCGCACGCTTTGGAATATTGGGGAGGGCCGTCTTTCTCTTCCGGTGCACTGGAGAGCATTTACAGGCTCGATGTGACGGAGGGCGCGACGTCGAGGAGAACGTCGTCGCCGCCTGTCATTATTGCAACTGGACCCGGCACCGGACCAAGCGGCCAAAAGATGCCGTATCCTACAAGAAACATGTCCGATTACGGATGAAGCAAGGTCGGTGGCACCGTAATTGTGCTGAAGCAGAGCCCGGCGGAAACATCGCGTTCCTAAGCTGCAGCCATCAATAGGCCGCGATACTCCATGCCTGACGTCGAGGTCTGCCCCAACGAAGCGCCGCTCATGGCAGGTTCGGCGGCGCGATGAACTGGTAGTACGCCCAAACCAGGACGAGTCCCGCTATTACAGCGAGCCAGGAAAGTGCTTTGCGCCGCATTGGGCTGACCGTCCTCGGCCCCTGCTTTGGTTTCCGCCGTTCGAACTTAATGATGTTATCGTCGCTCATGTGGTCCCCTCTACTCAGCGGCGGACCTAATAGCACACTGTTGCTGGCTCGTTCGAAACAAATACATTGACAAAAACGTATCCCGAAAAGGAGCACAGCGTGAGCCACGTATCAGAGGCCGAAGTTGCAGAAGCCGCTCGATATTTACTACAGGATTAAATCTTATCGCCAGAACACCGGCTTCAACGATGCCTCCTTCGATGCCGTCGTCTCAACCATGGCTTTGATGGACGGGCCAGATTTCCCAGCCGCCATGCGGGAGGCATTCAGGTTGCTGCGGCCCGGCGGGTTTATCGCATTCAGCATCCTACACCCCTGTTTCATTACTTCTGGATTGCGGTGGCAGAAGGACATCGACGGGCGGGCGATGGGTCTGGGGTGTCGCGCTATTTCGAGCAAACCAATTTCGGTTGAGAGATGGCGCTTTGGTGATCGGCCGAGTGACGAAGACGTCGCGCTGTGAGCGTTTTGAAGACTGATCATACAATTGCTTTTGCATTGACGCTGGCAAGCTGTAATAGATTGAGTATGATAATGGCACTGACGTGTAAATCATGGTATAAAATGAGAGTAATTAAGATTATATACTTCATATTTGGCCTGATATCATTCTATATTGCTTCAGCAACTGGATTTTATAAATACGGCGTTGCGACAGGCATTTTACTTATATTTGGAGCATACGCAATAATTATCGTTGAAAGAAGACGAAACGAGGAGAATAAGAACTGACTACCCGTCGGCAGGGCCATCAAATCCTCCTCGTATTCGCCATGCCACCGGGCCTCATCTGCTGCCGCAGATCGCGACTTTGAGGTCCCCGCTTTCCCCGCACCATCAGCGAATATCTGAACGGCGCCGCTGATGCCGGGTATCGAATCGTCGAAGTCCGCGAGCCGCAGCCAACGGTGAAGGCGTGCGAAACCACACCCCGTTTCGTCCGGTGGCGCGATCTGGCAGCATTCCTACTCATGATCCGTGCCGAACGTGTTGCCTGACAGGTCACGCGCCGTTCCTGTCCGGCAGATCGCCAGAACTGAGACATCTAGTCATTCTCGCAGCCGCGGAGGAAACTTCGATTGAGGAATGCCTTCGACGACGACCTTCGTCGCTGCTGGCAGAAATATCCAAGGATCACAGAAGTGAGGACCGTAAGAGTCGCTGCCGCCCAGACCTTTGAATACCGGGAAAACATCGATGCAGCCCTGAAATGCATGGCAGACGCGGCCGCTCGTGCTGAACCCGAGGGTGCCTTGTTGCTATGCTTGCCGGAGGGCTTCCTTCAGGGTATCTAACCGACGAACCCATGGCACGGCGAGCCCGGTCGATGGCCGCGTCCAGGATTGCGACTTTGCTGAAGCAGCACGGCCTCATCGTTTAGGCTGCTTTCGTTCCCACAGCTACCTTTCCGGTAGCCCTGCCTTGACCAAGTCGCTCACTTGTCGATCCAGGACCTTTTCCTCGACGAAAGTAATTGCCCTCCATTTTTTGGCGGTCCAGCTCGGATCGAGTTCGAGCGCCGTGGTTATGTTATTTTTGGCTTCATCAAGGTTTCCGAGGTTTACGGCGTTGATTGCCTTGACGAGTGGGATGGCAGCGAACGAATTGCTTAGTTCCTTCATCACCTTGAGCGATTCTTCATACCGTTCCCCTGACATCAACGCCCATCCTTGCAGATACGAATAGAACTCTTTGTTGGCTGGGTCGTTGCGCATCCCAAAATTCGTCCAAGCAATCGCGCTTTCGGTATCGCCCGCTCCAATCGCCGCGTCGACCAACACCGCTCGCATGAAGGCGTCATTCGGTGCCAAAGCGATTGCCGCTTCCGCCTCTCTCATGGCGTTCCTGAAATCACGCTCCACAAGACTGGCGTACGCGAGCAGCCAGTGCCCCAATTTCCGCTCCAGCGGCGAGAGATTGTCACTGGCCATCCCTTGCCGCCCCAGCTCCGGCACCTTTCCTAGGTCATCGTGCGGGTCTTGTGACCAGCCGTTGACGCCGCGTACATAAGAAATGAAACCCATATTGAATTTCAGGAGCGCAGATTCCGGGAACTTTGCCATTCCCTCGGCCGTCGTCCGAGAGGCTTCCTCAGTAGTTTCGGGCGTGTACTGCAAGAGCTTGTCGTGCCCCCTGAGGTAATAGTCATACTCCTCAAGGCTAGCAGCGTTCTTGCTCCACGCCTCACCGTACCATGAGCGCTTTATCTGCCCGGTTTCGCTGGCGAGCGCCCCAACGATCTTTTCTGTCACGGCGTCCTGGAGTGCCATCGGGTTGTCGCCGGACTGGTCGAACCGTTCCGCCCAGACATGAGCGCCAGTTTTGGTATTGATCAGCTGGGCCACGATACGGACCCGGTCAGCTTCCTTCCGCACGCTTCCCTCAAGCACGTAGGAAACGTTGAGGTCCTTGCCGATCTGACGGACGTCGGTGGGCTTGCCCTTGTAAGTGAACGAGGAGTTCCTTGCGATGACGGAGAGGTCGGGCGAACGCGCCAGCCCGGCGATGATGTCCTCGCTGACCCCGTCGCTGAAATAATCAAGTTTCGGGTCGTCGCTCATATTGTCAAACGCCAGAACGGCGATGGAGGGAACGCCCGTCGCCGCCGGAGTGGCAAAAAGGTCGAAATAGAGCCAACCTCCTCCGGCGAACGCGAGGAGAGCGACCGCCGCTGCGGCAGCCCAAGGCATATAAGGTTTCCCACGGCGGCGTCGGCTCCGGATTTTTGGGACGCCCAGGAGCTTGATGCGATAGACGGGCACGGGCTCGTCCATGTTCTTCATCAAGTGCTCGCCCATGGGCTCAAAGCCGAAGGAGAGTTTCTTCTCCACCTCCTTGGCAACCTTGCCAGAGACGTAGACGCCGCCGGGCTCGGCCATCTGTTCGAGGCGAGCGGCTATGTTGACGCCCTCGCCGTAGAAATCATCACCTTCGACGATCACCTCGCCAAGATTCACGCCGATGCGGACGTTGATGCCTTCCTCCTCCGGAAAGGACGCATTGCGTTCGGCAAGGCCGCGCTGCAGGGCAACTGCGCATTCGACCGCGTCCACAACGCTGGCGAATTCAGCCAGCAATCCGTCGCCCATCAGCTTGAAGATGCGGCCGTGGTGGCGGGCGATCTCAGGTTCAAACAGTTCCTTGCGCCCGGCTCGAAGACGCTCGAAAGTGCCCTCTTCGTCCTGCTCCATGAGAGTGGAGTAGCCAACGACATCAGCGGCGAGAATAGCTGCAAGCTTACGATCCATGGCTTCCCCCAAAGGACCGTTATTTGATAGCTTGCTAAATTAACACAACCAGCTACGGGGAGTAGCAAAATTGCTTAGCGCGATCATGATGGAGGTGCAACTATCGTGGGCGCTTCCGCTCAGCTCCCGTCATACGGGTATCGGACATCTCTCCGATACAGGCGAAAACTTCCGGAATGGCTGTATCACTGGCACGAGTCACGCTTGTCTATAGCGGCCGGATTTGCGCCAGGTGCGGTGTCGGAACCTGATCATTAATCGATGAACCGACAACGGGCTGTAGGCTCCGGGTCGATTTTCGTTCACTCAACCTGGATATGAATATGATCGTCGTGACGCGCGGCACGACATCCTTGAAATCGCACATGGCCGTCGGTGATGCCCAACGCATTCTTGACATGTGGCTCTATGAAGACCTTCTCCAAGCCGAACCGGACAAACTGGTTCCCCGCCGAGGGGTGCTTGAAGGCGAGTACTTCCAGCCCCCGTTCAGTGGCTCTGGTGACGATAGGGCAAGCTTTTTCGACGCTGATCATCGGGCAAAGAGGCTTGGAGATGTAGTCTTTGTCAATGGCCGCTTGGGGCTCAATCGAGCCAATCATCGCGTACGCGCCATTGTCGGCAACGGGTCGAAACGGGCCGTGTGCCACCGGCCTACCGATGACGCACAACCCCGTGGCGTAGCCATAACTGCAGGCTAGAACGGTCTCCGTTGCTTGCAAGCCTGACGGCGGCCGGAACCTGACGCTTTGGCCCCGTCGATTTCCGTCGGCGGAATCCGCGACGATCTGACGAATGCTCCGAGTTGTGTGACGATTCCCCGAGGGGATGTGACGATTTATAATAGATGGCGACCCCTGCAGGACTCGAACCTGCGACAACCTGCTTAGAAGGCAGGTGCTCTATCCAGCTGAGCTAAGGGGCCGTTGAGGCGTTGCCCTCTTGCGGACTTGCCAACAACCTCAATGGGTCCAGGGCTGCATCCGGTTGAAACGGAAATTGTCCGAATAGGACACATTCTTGCGCGTCGAATCCTTCGGCGCGATCACGCGGTATTCGATGCCGTTGCGTTCGGCATAGGCGATGGCCTGTTCCGCACTTTCGAAGGTGAGCCGCAGTTGCTGGCGCATATCGGCGGAGCTTGTATATCCCATGATGGGATCAATGGTACGCGGCTTTTCCTGATCGAACTCCAGCACCCACAGATGCGTGTTGGCCTTGCCGGATTGCATGGCCGTCTTTGCGGGACGATAGATCTTCGCGGACATTGTTTCGAACGGCTCCCGTTTATCCATCGCAGCGCCGCGGCTTTCACACGCCAGCGATCGCTGAAACACGTTATTTGCTGCATGATTCCTGAGTTTAGATCGACTCCGATTAAGGAATTGTGCAGCAGCGCGGGCCGGCTTTGGCCCCGCTATGCGTCTTCCCTTAGCGCAGATTGATCTAAAACGGAATGACTGATGATGGGAAAATGACGCTTTTCCGACAGCGTGCCGCGCCGCGTCGGAAATGCGCCGCGGGCGCGGCGAATCGGTTGGTTGCGAACCAACGGACGCGGGCCGAAGGAGAGCTTTCTTCTGTGGCGAAGCACGCCCCGGTGCGCTCACACACGGGCGTGCGAAAGCCGTTAGATGGACGCCAAAATATCAATTATTTCGTGAATTTAGATGGTCGGAGTGGAGAGATTCGAACTCCCGACCCTCTGGTCCCAAACCAGATGCGCTACCAGACTGCGCTACACTCCGTACCGACGAGGCCCGGAGATACACGCTTCGCCTCGTGCCTGCAACATGAATCTTGTGCCCAATGGAATGGCGCGGCAAACCCGGCGCACTCAGTTTGCGGCCGGGATCCGTGAACCTTCGAGGCGGTCGCCCGGCTTTATGCCGAGTCGTTTCACTGTACCGGCATTGAGTTCGAGCACAAACACCACCGGCTCTCCGGAATCGATGATCGTTTCGGACATCGGCACCGCGTTTTCATGAATCGTGCGAACCGTTCCATCACGCGCGACAAAGAGCATATCGAGCGGCAGATAGGTGTTTTTCATCCACATCATCACCCGGCGCGTCTCGCCAAAATCGAACAGCATGCCGTGGTCGGGCTCCATCTGGCGGCGGTACATGAGCCCCTGCTCGCGCTGGCCCGGATCGACTGCGAGTTCGACCGTCAGGTCATGTGCGCCCGCCCCTGTCAAAAGACGGACCTTGTCGCGCCCAAAGGAAACATCGGCAACAGCTGCGGAAACGAACAGCGACAACAAAAAAAGCGCCGCGACGGCGCTTCTTGCAAATATGCGGAGAGGCGAAGCCATCAGTGTGACCGGTTGGTTGGCGTCGGGCCGTCGGGATGAATCTCCGCAGCCATGAGACCTTTTTCGCCATCGCCGAAGCGTACCAGCACCACCTGGCCGGGTCGCAGTTCCGTGAGCCCGAAACGGCGTAGCGTCTCCATATGCACGAAGATGTCTTCGGTCCCCTCACCGCGAGTCAGGAAACCAAAACCTTTGGTGCGGTTGAACCACTTGACGAGCACACGCTCCAAACCACTGGTCGGCGTGACCTGAACATGCGTTCTGACCGGGGGGAGTTGCGAAGGATGGACAGCGGTCGACTGGTCCATCGAAAGAATACGGAAAGCCTGGTACCCGCGGTCCCGTTTCTGAACAAGGGCGACGACGCGCGCGCCCTCGAGAACCGTCTGATAGCCGTCGCGCCGCAGGCAAGTAACGTGCAGCAATACGTCCTGCATGCCGTTGTCGGGCACAATGAAGCCGAAGCCCTTGGCAACGTCGAACCACTTGATAACGCCGGTAATTTCGATGAGGTCAAGGGCGTCATTGCCAAAGTCGTCATTGTGGATGACGTCTTTCGAAGATGTTCTATCCGCCATTCTCCCAGCCCCTCGTTTACGCGCAACTCTTGATACGGTTAACTGATTCTTATTGACCAGAATAACATCGTCCCGCCGCGCATGCGCAAGTCCCTCGACATATTTTGGCCGGGGTCATTTATGGGGACGCAGCCTTGCCTCTGGCTTGCTGCAGGCTAAGTATACGCCATATTCTCAGAAACAGGGACAACCCAATGCGCTATCTGCACACGATGGTTCGTGTAAAGGACCTGGAAAAGGCTCTTCACTTCTACTGCACGCTGTTCGGCCTCAAGGAAATCCGCCGGTACGAAAACGAAAAAGGCCGATTCACGCTGGTCTTTCTTGCTGCGCCTGGCGACCTCGACCTGGCCAGTGACAAAAGCTCCCCGTGCCTCGAACTCACCTATAACTGGGACACGGAGGACTACACCGGCGGCCGCAACTTCGGCCATCTCGCCTACGAAGTGGACGACATCTACGGCTTCTGCAAACATCTGATGGACAATGGTGTGACCATCAACCGTCCTCCGCGCGACGGGCATATGGCTTTTGTCCGCTCACCGGACGGAATTTCGATCGAGATCCTGCAGAAGGGCGAGCATCTGCCCGCGCAGGAGCCCTGGGCTTCGATGGGCAATACGGGCAGCTGGTAAGCTCCGCGCAATTTCGGCCGACTAGCGTTAAACAGTGCCGTCGGCTCGGTCCATCTGGCGCGGCAGCCAAGGCGAGCCCTCAGGATCGGAAATATCGACGAATGATCTTAGGCCCGGACAGGATGCCGGGCCTTTGCATATCTATCGTGAAGGCGCAAAAGGTTAGTGCAGGTTTACAAATTGCGCGATGTTCATTAACTTTGCGCACCAGACGTTGAAACGGGGTTCTGCTTCGCAATCAATTGCGGCGTCAAAGCCCTTTACTTGGCCTGACCTTTCCCGTGGTGTGGCTTCTGCTCACCGCGAGGGAAATGAGTTGTTTGTTCTGGGGCGATGTTTCGGAACTGAGACTTAATGCATGTGCGATGGCGAAAGCCTCCGACGTGCACGGAGAGCGGGGATAAGACGTTGCAACATCTGGAGGGGAAATGCGCGCTCCTGATCTTCGGACGCGCGGCTGCATTATCCGTATCATTGTTTGCATTGGCAGGTTGCATGTCGTCGGCCGGCGACGAGGCCGCTTCCCTGAAGCCGCAGCAATCAGCGACACCATCTGAGGTGGCGGAGACCGAAGGCAATGGCGAGGAGCAGGTCGCGACCAACTCCGGACCTGCCGCGCCGCAAGCCACGGACGGTGCTGCCCAGGCCGATCCGGCGGCGACACAGCAATCGCTGACGATGCAGAGCACGGGCTTACGCGCCGCCTCGTCCAGCATTTACGGACAAACACCCACGACCACGGCTGATGGCCAAACGGATACCAACCAGGCGGCGGATGCAACGCCTGGCAACGCCATCCTGCCGCAACCAACAACGGTCAATGCGACAAGCAACAGCCTCTTCAGCAACGGGCAAACCATGGTCGAGCCCGCCGCTCCGTCACAACAGGGCGCGAGCAACGAGACGCCAACGGCAGCGCAGACCGTTGCAGACACGGCCGCGGGCGGACCGGCGACTGCGGCCGGAAACGACCTTCCGCTCGTCGTTCCGCTGCCTTTGAGCGCGCAAGCGGCATTGTCCGGAAAAGCGCCGGTCGAGTTGCAGCCGGTAGAAGTTGCCTCGGTGGATCCAGCGACGCTACAGCACGCGAATTCCGGTCAACCCGTTGATCCGACGAAAGGAGAGAGCGAAACGCAGCAAAGAGGTAAGACCTGGACGCTCGCCAGCCTCTTTGCGCCGAAGCGGAAAGAGAAGCCGCGCACCGACGGCGAACGCGCTGTCCGGCAAACGGAAAAGAAGACCATCACGGCCAGCAATGCGAGCCAGCCGCAAGTCGCCTCCCTCGCCTACACCTCGTTGCCGGGCGTCAACATGAATCCGCTTTTCAGCATGGAGCATGAAGATCACGTCGCCGACGAGGAGGACGCACCAGTCGAAACGGCAGCGCTATCCGGTCTCGCCCGTCTCGCACCGAACGGCCTCGTCCTGCAGACGGAGAGGGTGGAAACCGGCTGCTTCAAGCCGGAACTTCTCGAGATGTTGAAGACGGTCGAGCAGCATTACGGACAGAAGGTCATGGTGACCTCCGGGCTGAGGGCGATCAAGATCAACCGGAAACGCCAGTCTCTCCACACGCGATGCGAAGCCGCCGACATTCAGGTCAAGGGTGTCAACAAGTGGGAACTCGCGAGTTTCCTGCGCAGCATTCCGGGCCGCGGCGGCGTCGGCACCTATTGCCACACGGAATCGGTTCACATTGATATAGGCCCCGAGCGGGACTGGAACTGGCGCTGCCGCCGGCGCAAGGGCTGACGGCTGCCGAACAGTGACGTGCCCAAAGCGCTGATGTAGCGTGAAGAAAGCCCATTCGATCGCGCTGTCATTTTTTTGAGAAAAATGAATTTAGCCGCTTGCGGGAATCCAAAGGCCTCTCTATAAGCCACCTCGTCTTGGGCGCCCATCGTCTAGCGGTCTAGGACGCCGCCCTTTCACGGCGGAAACACGGGTTCGAGTCCCGTTGGGCGTGCCATTCCTTCTTCGATATAGTTATTGGATACTTCGGCGTTGCGACATCGCATCGCGTTTATGCTTGTCCGAAGAAGAAGTGAAACTTTCAAGAACTTTTCCGCAAGAAAAGTCGATTTGGCGACAGCTGATCACTTGCGGGAACCCAAAGGCTTCTCTATAAGCCACCTCGTCTTGGGCGCCCATCGTCTAGCGGTCTAGGACGCCGCCCTTTCACG
This sequence comes from Sinorhizobium garamanticum, assembly GCF_029892065.1. Lineage (NCBI taxonomy): Bacteria > Pseudomonadati > Pseudomonadota > Alphaproteobacteria > Hyphomicrobiales > Rhizobiaceae > Sinorhizobium > Sinorhizobium garamanticum. Next base: position 3,739,491 of record NZ_CP120373.1, read on the forward strand.
GCGGAAACACGGGTTCGAGTCCCGTTGGGCGTGCCACTATCCCTATTTATCAAAAACTTAGAGACGTGTCCCCGACATCGTGGGCTTAGGTCGTTCTGGTGCAACTCAAGCGCCGCGCACCATCGCAGTCGCGGCCCGCACCGCTCCAGGGACACGGATGCTAATCGGGGAAACGGTATTTAAAACGCTCGATCTCCGCGCCGAAAAGCCGTTCGATGCGTTCACGATCGCCCGGTTTATAGTAGCTGCGAATATCAGGCCTCGTTGGGCTCGCCTTCGCTCTGACCAGAAAGCGGTCATCGAACGGCAAGCCGAGTCTGTCGCATATGATGCTTAGATCATCGGAGAGGCGCTCCTGCCGGCCTACGAAATCCACAACGATCTCGTCGTTCTTGGTGTAAAGCTGCCAGGATCTCCAGTTGATTTGCTCCCTCTCGGCGGCGCCCTCTTCGATCAAGCGGAGCATTTGCGAGAAGCTCGGTCGCGTTTCCGACTTCCTGTAGTGCCAATTATAAAGAGAAACGGCGCGCTCGAACGGATTCCGCACGAAGCAGAACTTAAAATACTGTTTCCAGGCAGAGGGATCGAAGGCCTCGATTTCGCTTGCGCCTGAATGATCCGCGAGCTTGCCTGCAAAGCGCCGGCTGAGAGCAGCACCGGCCAATGAATCGACTTTGCCATTGCGGACGAGCGTTTTCGCGATCTTGAGTGGAGAAAGATGGCAGAAGATGGCGATCCGTCCTAGCCGATTGGCATTCGCTCCATTACCGAGTGCATCTCTCCAGGACCCGAGCTGCAGATCCCAGGGCCCGAATTCGCGAGCAAGATAAGCGGAAATCGTGCTGCCGGCGGTTTTAGGGACGTGGATGAAAATGAATTTATGGCGATGGGATATGATCATTACCTGGCCAACTCCTTAATCTGGAACGCTGACCCGCTGGCGGTCATGAAAACGACGACGGCAGCAAGCTGACGCCAATGTCGATTTAAGCGTTCAACACTCGATGATAAAGCCGAACCTGGAGAACGCGCCGCGAGGAAGCCGGCTGTCAGAAGGGTCTCCGATCTGGATTCAGCGATCCGCTCGGATTGTTGCTCGCCAGCGAAATGTCGAGCGCGAGCTAAGTGACATCGGCCCCCACGGTCAATTCCAAAGCGCTGCCTTGCAGATTGTGGAGGCGAGCGTAAAGACCGCCCGGACGGTGCGCAAGTTCCTCGTGCGTCCCCTCCTCAACGACCATGCCCTCCTTCATCACGACGATCTTGTCAGCATTAACGACGGTGGAAAGCCGGTGGGCGATTACGATGACCGTGCGGCCGCTCATCGCTTGATCGAGTGCCTTCTGGACAGCCGCTTCCGACTCGGTATCAAGGGCCGAGGTAGCCTCGTCCAGAAGCAGAAGGGGCGCGTTGCGGAGGAGCGCACGGGCGATCGACAGGCGCTGGCGCTGGCCGCCGGAAAGAGTCATGCCTTGTTCGCCGACAGGCGTATCGTAGCCCTGTGGCTGCGCGAGGATGAAATCATGCGCATAGGCAAGCCGCGCCGCTTCTTCGACTTCCGCGTCCGTCGCTTCCGGTCGGCCGTAGCGGATGTTGTCGCGGATTGAGCCTTCGAAGAGGTAAGCTTGCTGCGAGACATAAGCGAGTCCGCTGCGCAGAGACTGCTTGGTGACAGTTGCTATGTCTTGCCCGTCGATCAGGATCGCGCCCGACTGCGGATCGTAGAAGCGCGGAATGAGGCTGATGATCGTGGACTTGCCGGCGCCGGACGAGCCGACAAGCGCGGTCGTCTTGCCCCCCTCCGCGCGGAAGCTGACCCCCTTCAGGATCTCCTCGCTATTGCCATAGGAGAACCGCACGCCGCGAAACTCGACGGTCGCTTCGCTGAAGGTCAGTTCCGCGGCACCCGGCAGGTCTCGCTGATGCGGAACCGTGTCCAGAATTTCATAAAGCATGCGGGCGTTGACGGCGGCGCGCTCCAGCGACAACTGCAGGCGAGCTAGGCGCCGGGCCGGATCGTAGGCCATGAGAAGTGCGGTTACAAAGGCAAACAAGGCACCCGGGGCCACGTTGCTGTAGATCGTGCGGAGAGAGGCATAGGCAAGCACACTCGAGATTGCCAGCCCTGCGAAGGTCTCCGTCAATGGCGCCGTCCGCTCGCTCAAGCGCGCGATGCGGTTGGCGCGGCTTTCCGCGCGGTCAATGATCCTTTCGACCTTGCGGCGCAACTCATCCTCCATCGTGAAGGCTTTGACGATGGAAATGCCTTGAATGGTTTCCTGCACCGCGCCGAGCACGCTGCTGTTGGCCTCGACTGCTTCGCGCGTCGCCAGACGCAGCCGCTTGGAAATGTAGCGAAGCCCGAGGAGCATCGGCGGCGCCACGAGAAGGATGATAAGCGACAGCAGCCAGTCCTTGCTGACCATGACGCCGACGAGAGCGACCAAAGTCAGGAGATCGCGAGCGATCGACGTGACTGTCATGTTAAGCACGTCGCGGATGCCGGCGACGTTCTGGTTGATCTTGGCGGTGAGCTGTGCCGAGCGCTTCTCCTGGAAATAGCCAACGCTCAGCGCCATTAGGTGCATATAAAGCCGGCGTTTGTACCGTGCGACAATACTGTTGCCGATTTTTGATAAAGTGACCGCTTGTCCGTAGGTCGCCAATCCTCTCAGGACGAAGGCAGCGAAAATCGAAAAGCAGATAAGAAGAACAGTGTCGCCGCGCCTGTTGGCGAAAGCTTCGTTGACCACGGTTTCACTGATCCAGGCGATGAAGCCCGTCGTCGCAGCCACCACCATCAGGCAGGCAATGGCAACAGCGTAGCCGCGGATATGGTCGCGGCCGTTTTCGGTAATGACGCGCTTTAGGATCCCAGTGGTCGTTTCGGAATCGACCTCGCGCAGTTTTCGATCCTTGACGTTCAAAAAGCCGTCCCTGCCACCATCCATGACGTTCTGTGCACTGGCACCGCCCTGGGTCTCTATAGTGCCTTGATACCGTTTTGGCGAGTCTTGGCGGAGCCCGGTCGCCCAGCTTGTACCGGCGCCCCTCCTTGAAGGATCCTTTCCGCAATTTCTTGATGTCAGATAGTATTTTGTGCACTTATACAGCAGCCATCATCCTCAACGCACGGAAGTATGAAAATTGTTCGAGGGGATAAAATCCGCCATACATTGGCGGCTCGCGAAGAACCTAAGGAAATCGAGTCCTGACAAAGCGGCACGGCACTTATTGCTGGCAGCAACGGGACGCGGGACCGACGTTTCCAAAGCTAGGCGCGCCATTGGATTTCTCGTTGCAGACAAAAGGTACTCAGACGCCCGCACTATTTGCCGAGAGCATATTTCTAGAGGCGATCCATCCGGCTTTTGGCGACATTACGAGAGCTTCGTTGACGAGCTCGCAAGCTCTTACCGACTCCAGGAAGTGTCTCGGCCGAAAATCAAGATTGCCCTGTTCAACGATACAGACTTCAGGGTGAACATCGGATGCCGGCTGACGAGCCAGGGTCTGAAGAAACAGATTCTGGATGCGTTCCCGGGAGCCGAGATAACGTCCATCGGTTTCAACTTCGCGGCCTTCAGACAGGAATTCCAGAAGAACATATCCGCTGAGTTGCATGAACTCTCGGATATAGAAGACCGGCTTTCTGCTGCGTATGGCAAAGACGCTATCGATCATATAGCGGCCGCCGATTTCGTGATTCTTCAGCCAGAGGGATCGTTGGACCACAGGACAACGGCAGAAGGACTTGCAACATTCTTCACTCCTGTCCTGACCGCCAGGAAGCTAGGGAAGCCATTCGCGGTATTGAACGGAACGATACCGATCTACGACGACGAACGATCGGACTATCTCAGAACGCTCTTCCGCGAACTCGGTCATGTCGCCGCCCGCGACGAAATCTCAGCCGAACATTACGGGGTCGAATTTCTGGCGGATGCAGCATTCCTTCGGATATCGCCAGCACCTTCGGCCGAACGCGACGGTTGCCTGATAACCACCGGAGCCAGAAACAATGCCGAAGAAGACGTTGGAATCCTGAAGGCTGCACTGAGGGCTTGCGACACGTGGAGGCTTCGGCCCGTTGTTCTTACGCACGCGGTTGAGCGCTTCAACGCTCATGAGACCGAGATCCTTGCCCGTGGCGGCATTTTTGCGGAGACCGCCGGCATAGAACATGCTGCCGAGACAATTTTAAAATGCCGCCTGCACATTGGTGGCCGATATCACATGGCGATATTCGGTCTGCTCTGTAACGTCCCCTCCCTCCTCTTCGACGTTAAAACGCACAAAAACCAGTGGCTAGAGCAATACTCACCACTCATAAAACTTGTGCATCCGCACACTGACCTCGACGCCGCGGCAGTGGTGGCACTAACGGATGGCGTGTCGCAAGAACATCGCGAAACAGATACGGCGGACAAATACGTCCGTTTTCTGAGACGCGCCTATAGTTGAGCAGCCGCCATTCGTGGAAGTCACGGCGCACGATCATCGGTAGTCAGATCGCCGGCGATGGCCCGCAGGATGGAGGAACCGAATAGTCGAAGGGCCAGACGACCGAGGCTGACGGGTCCAATGATCTCTCTCGTCGATCCGTCCCTCTCCCGGCGACAACTCTGCTTAATGCCGGGACCTGCAGGGGCCGGTACTCACCGACTAGGTCGAGCCCAGGGTTTTCGATAATGACGCCGGGTTCGAGCAGACGCCGCTTCGTCAATGACCGGCGCTCGCGCATATCGCCAACTAGCGCCATTGGCGATAGTGCGAAACAGATAGTGGCCTATCCTCAATCGGTGAAATCGTGTTCGTCTGCCCGCCTACTGCCCATCTCAGAATTGCATCCGCCTCGGCATGCATCCTTGCTCTGATCTCGGCCAGCTCAACGTCACTGGCGGCGCATTGCGGCGACAGACGCTCAAGTGCACTAAGAACGTCATGCTTCAGGTCAGCAAAAGAGTTGTCCCTGACCTTACTGGCTACAAGGACTCTTACCAGAAACTCGAGGGTCGCGACCCGCAGCCGATCATCGTCGATATGCAAACTTCCGTCCCCGGTGGTTGCAATTCTGCCGGCAGAGTAACAGCAGCGCTTATCGTTTGCAATTTAGACTCGCAGTCTTGATGGAGGCGGTGCAATCAGCCCTTGGATGACCAAGACGGGCCCGCGCGGTCGACCATCAGACGACAAACACGCACGCGAGCACCATTTCAGCTTCTTCTTTAAGCAAGGACGATCAAGATCTCGGTTCAGAGATCAAAGTGTGGGCCCCCTCTCGCACTATGCTTAGCACCGGACGGAAGAGTCCTGAGAGACTTTCCGCACCTTTCGCTGAGAGGTGATCTCCGTCCTTGTAGAGAACGGTGCCCCCCCGCATGACATGACATCTGGAGGCATCGCAAAGCACGCTCATCGGATCCACAACGAGAGCTCCGCTCGATTTTGCCGCTTCCTTCAAAACCCGCCGAGCCAGTGCTTGCCGCATCTTCGTGTATTCAAGAGGAGGAGCTATGTCGAGCGGGCGTCCTGAAACAACAGCTCGTGCGAGGGCTTCGGGCACCTCGTGCCCCATCTCCGGCACATCCATCACCAGAACCGCCTTTGTTCCCTGCCGAGCGAGCTTAGTCAGCGTCGTGTTGAGACCCCTTCTGACCGGCGCTGACCAATCTATCAGCGCTGGTTCGACGCGAGGATCAAAAAAGACGCCCTCACCTGGAAGTTCCGCCCGGTGGACGTACTTCGGCCAATAGCCAACCATGAAAACGAAGGCGAACCTCTCCTGCGCGATCAGCGACATCACGGCGGCATTGTGGTCGATACACCGTTTAACCGCTGCCGGACGGGCGAAATCCGTATTTGGCAAAGGCGGGCACGAGCCGCGCCCTACGAACATGCCCGACATGCCCATTTGACGAGCCGCAACGTCGATCGCAGGAGCAATGGCCGCGGCATGAGAATCTCCCCACACAAGGAACTGCGGCTCGCTTGCAGTCTCGATGCCCACCCTACAAAGATTCCCTCTCCTTATCTGAGCCGGTGTCAGACCTTCTCCATTTGTATCGGCGAAACACCGCTCTGAGGAGAATCGGCTCTCATCATAGGTGGCTTGGTAAAGCCTTTGGGCGCCTTCGGGCAACCGTTGGGGGATGCCTTGCAGACCGTTCACGATTCCGCCGAAGGCGACCGCCGAAGAAATCGCAGCGCTACTCACGCCGACTATCGCACGGCGCGACGATGCCAGCCCGCCATACCGCGCAGGCTGCTCGACGAACCTCCAAGAAATGTAGGCTAGCGCGAAGGACATCGCCACCGCGGTCAAGGCCCATCCGGTTGTCAGCTCATGGCCAAGGCCGTAACGCAAGAACACAATTATGGGCCAATGCCAGAGGTAGAGCGAATATGAAATGCGTCCGACAGAGACAGAAACCGGATTACTTAGAAAGCGCGCGACCAAGCCGCCTCGACAATGCGCGTGGATAACAAGGGCTGTACCAAGGCAGGGCACTGCGGCATAGGCACCCGGAAAGGGCGTGTCAGGAGTATAGGTAAAAACGGCTAGGAAAACGGCCAGCAGTCCGAGGGCCGCCAGTGCCTGTGACCCACGGGCGGCATAGGCTGCGCGCGGAGCGATGGCAACGAGAACTCCGGCCAGCAACTCCCAAATGCGAAAATGAAGCAAGTAGAATGCTTTTTCCGGAGCGTGTGCGATCCCCCAAGTGCTTGCCCCGAAGGACAGGAGCGCCACCGCCAACACAATCGCGAGAATGTGCCTGCGTGCGAATTTGTAGCAAAGAAATACCGCAACGGGAAAAATCAGGTAGAACTGCTCTTCAACAGACAGAGACCAGGTATGAAGCAATGGCTTCATCTCTGCGGCGACATCGAAATAACCGCTTTCGCTGCGGAACAGAATGTTCGAGGTGAATAAGGCAGCGGCTTGGACACTGTCGCCGAAGTAACGGAACTCTTGCGGCATGAGCAAAAACCACGCCGCCACAGTCGAAACAGCGATCATCGTGAACAGAGCCGGGAAGATGCGTCTCATCCGCCGAACGTAGAACGCCCCAAAACTGAAGCTGCCACGCTCGAGCTCGGCTAGGACGATCCTCGCCATGAAAAACCCGGACAGGACAAAGAAAACATCAACCCCGACGAATCCGCCTGAGAACGACCCGAAGCCTGCGTGAAAGAGGAGCACCGGCAAGATCGCCACGGCTCGCAAACCGTCCAGGTCCGGCCGATATTCGAAGTCTTGGTGGGTTACTGCCAAGCTGCTCCCCATTTCCATGACCTACCGCCGAAGCTAGAGCGGTTTTTTGCGTTCATCTTAGAATAGTACGGTGCTCGCCCCGTCCTTAGGCAACGCCGGCACGCAGAAGATCGTGGACGTGCAAGATACCCGATGGCCGACGCAAATCATCGATCAGAAACAGCACCGTGATCTTTTGCGATTGCATCATTTCCATTGCCGCACTGGCCAGCATTCCACACGTAATCACCCGAGGGGCATGCGACATCACGGTCTCAACAGTGAGGAGCAAAAGATTCTCTGACATGTGCCGCCGCAGATCCCCATCGGTAATCACGCCGACAAGGTCACCGTCGCTACCAACGACGCCGACGACGCCAAACCCCTTCGAAGACATCTGGATGACCGCCTCGCTCATTGGACTGCCAATGGGCAACAGTGGCACGGCCTCGCCCGAATGCGCCAGTTCGTGTGCAAGGAGCAACTGCGAACCGAGCTTGCCGCCCGGATGAAACGTCTTGAAGTCCTGAGCCGAAAACCCCCTCCGCTCAAGCAAGGCCATTGCGAGAGCATCCCCAACTGCCAATTGCAGCATCGCAGACGTGGTCGGGGCAAGCCCGTGAGGGCATGCCTCCGGCACTTTCGGCAGGACAATCGCGACCGTGGAGTTGCGAGCGATTATGCTGTCGGGATTCGAGGTGACGGAAATCACGGGAACATTGAAGCGCTTGGCGTAAGTAAGCATATTCCCGAGTTCGACCGTCTCACCGGACCATGAAAGCAGAATAACTAAATCCTGCGCCGTGATCATGCCGAGATCGCCGTGACTTGCTTCCGTCGGGTGCACGAAATAGGCGGACGTGCCGGTAGAAGCAAGCGTTGCCGCGATCTTGCGTCCGATGTGCCCGCTCTTGCCTATGCCCGCAACTACGACGCGGCCACTCCTCGAGGCGACGAGTTCGACGGCATCGACGAAACTGCTGCGCAGAGCCACTTCATCCTCAAGGCAAGCCGCCAGCGCATCTAACCCGTCAGCGGCAGTGGCAATCGTGCGACTGATCGACGCCAGTATCGCGTCGCTTACAATCATATCCATTTCTACACTGCCCTAATCTACCGATGGCTGAAGTTGAAGCCTTCGAAATCAGATCAAGATGGCTAAATTGTGCGGTATTGCGAGTATATCCACACAATTTCTGGCGCGTGACCGACAGAAGAACCGGGAAGCTGCATACTGCTGACAGTCCGAAGACAAAGACTCAGCGGCGAATGGACACGTGGTCGACCTTATGCGAGACATATGATGGCAACTCCTAAGTCAACCTCGCGTTGCTACTTGGTCAATGGAACTGGCGATGACGATTGAACCTGACGCGCTCGAAACATTGCGAGAAAAGCACCGTCGCTGGCTCTCACGACTTGGCATTCTGGATAAGCCGTGGTTGATTCTCGGCTCCGCGCCGTCGCCCACGATCCCACCGGACCTAATTGGACATTGCGCACGCGTCGACGTTAATAACTCGGGCAAGACGGCCAACGCACTTGGTCTCCCGCCCGCCGATTTGACGTTCCGAAAGCGGAAGAAATCGTGGGAAGAGCATCCTTATGTAAGGACGAGAGGCCTTCTATGGCTCCATACGAAGCCTCTTTGGGTGATGTACCTGAGACTATTTTCAATGCCGCACGTGCGTTACAAGAGCCTGATGCGCGCCACCAAAGCTGAGCGCGAGGCAATTGTCGACGTCGTGAGCGGCGGGCTGCCCTCTAACATTGGAGAGTTGGGCAAGGTGACGAACGGAGTTGCCGCCCTCTGCTACGGACTTTTTATGGGCGTGCCGTCTGTGACCCTCGCTGGGTTCTCAGTCACCAAGATGGGCCATTCTTACGACGACAAGGGGAGAATTCGGCGGCAGATCGCCGAAGACACCTTCGTTCTGACGCGTTTGAAAGATCGAGGAAATGTCTTCACGACCGAGTTAGAACTCTCCGAGCATATCGGCCTGCCTTTCGTTCGTGATAAAGGCGACATCACCGGCGACATGGGCGGTTCGATCGGCCCGGACCGGCTTCAGCGCAAGTCGGCCCAAACATAGGCAAAGGTGTACAGGTCGCCCGGGCGCCCGGCGTTGTAAGGAACTGAGACGATCGTCGGCTTCGAGTCGGCCATTCTGATGGGCATGAGTTCCAGCAAGGCCGAAATGCGAGGTGGAATCTCCTCTCGCCCTCTGCCCTCTGCCGACCAAGCAGCCATAATTCGCCCTGTCGGAAGCGCTCCTTCCGCCCCCTGAGAGAACCCAGTCAGGATGATCGGGGTTTCGGGAAACTGAATCCTGAGGTTACCTGCCACAATCCTGTCGTCGACCACGATGGCGACCGGAGGAGGACCAGCGTCAGCGCTCACCGCGCGGGCAAAACCGTTATAGGGCGTGTGTGCAAAGGAATAGTCGCCAATCATTGGACCGATAAAGACCCTTGCCCAAAGCATCAGGACGACGCCGACGGAGAGGACGCCCGCTATCGAAAGTAGCGCGGGCAGGCGCCGGGCAGGATCGAGACCCGCGGCATCGATTTTTAGCGTCAGATAAAGTGGGAGAAGCGCCGTAAAAAGCGCCAACCACTTCGCACGGATGTGGGTGGCATCCATTGCTACGACGATAAGCGCTATCATGAGGAAGCAGGCGAGAATCATCCGGCCGACGACCCTCGTCCATAGGCTTTCGGCGCGCAGGATCTTCCCGATATCCGCGTAGAAGAGCAGACCAAAGACGGCAACGGTCAGGGCGACGCCCTTGACGGACGCCCCCGCCAGGGAAACAAGCCCCTGGATGGCGTGCGGCAGCAGCGCACTCTCCGCTCCCTCCTTCATCTCAGCGACAGTGACGCCAGTGGCATGGCCGATATTGTTGACGATCCAGAAGGCATGGGGTGCCACGATCACTGCGCAAACTGCAGCCGAAGCGAGTACACGCCAGTCAAACAAATGTTTGCGCAGCATCGCCTCTGGCAGAATGGCAAGCAATGCCGCGACCGGGAGAATAACGAAATTGTATTTCGAAATCGCCCCGAGCCCTACGGCAACGCCGACAAGCAGGTAGTCGCCAAGACTGGGCGGTTTCTTTAGAGCTCGGAAGAAACCGTAAAGGAAAAGCGACACCGCAAATAGCGCCGCGACGGTGTGGGACAGGTCGCGCTGCGACAGAAGGAAAACCGGTGGTAGCGTCAAGACACCTAGCACCGCCACCGCCGGAGCGTGCTGACTGCTGGAGAGTACACGCGCAGTGAAGCCGTAGAATAGTAGGAAGAGGAACAGAAGTACATTTTTTACGACAGTCAGCGACGCGACGGAGATTCCAAATAAGGCCACGACGCCAAATTGAAGCCAATTGTAGAAGGGTGGTTGGGCTCCGTATCCGAGCAGCAGATATTGAGAGAGCAGAGCTTGCTCTGACTCGTCGATCTCAAGCGAGTCCGGGCGCAGAATTTTCAAGACGACGCTCAGCAGGCAATAACCGGCAATCAGAACGTATAAGAGATCCGGTCTTCGAACCAGGAGACTGCGCATCCCTCTCCCCATCGGCCCATGCTGGTCGTAATACCGCGGGCAAAGCGACAAGCTAACTAGGCGAGGAGGAATTTGCCAGACGCCCTCCTATGGCTACGAACCACAAAGCACAGAATTTTGCTTCATCGGCACGACGAGACAATGAGTCACGGAAGCGGTGTTGTCGGCGAGATGAACGTTATCCGCTGTCCCAGGCTTCACGCCGCCGCCTTTTTTGGCTAAACCGGGTGTCGGGTTGAGACGCAAATCAAAAGTCAGTTCAAGTCGTTTCGCCGCATAGAGGAACAAGCCAGACCCAGAAAGTTTTGAAGCCTACCTATAATCGGAGGTGTGATGACGCAAAGTGCTCATATTTACATCGGCTTTGATAGCAAGGAAGTCGTTGCCTATCACGTTCTTTGCCAAAGTATTCTGGAAAAGAGCTCCATCCCGGTCTCGTTCACGCCGATATCCTTGAACAACGTCGAGAGGATTTTTACGCGCGAGCGGAATCCTCTCCAATCTACCGAATTTTCCTTTTCGCGATTTCTCGTGCCTTATCTCAGCAGCTACGACGGTTGGTCGCTTTTCGTCGACTGCGACATGCTGATGCGAACTGACATTGCCCAGTTGTGGGAACTGAGAGACGATCGCTATGCGGCGATGTGCGTAAAACACAACTACGTTCCGAAAGTCGAAACGAAGTTCCTGGGGCAAGTCCAAACCAAGTACGAAAAGAAGAACTGGTCGAGCGTGATCCTGTTCAACAACGCCAAGTGCCGAAAGCTCGATCTGGATTACGTCAATACTGCTACTGGGCTGGAGTTGCATCAGTTCAAATGGCTGGATTCCGACGACCTCATCGGCGAGCTGCCAGCAAGCTGGAACTGGCTCGTCAACGAGTACGAATATTCGCCGGACGCAAAGCTTGTCCATTTCACAGATGGCGGGCCTTACTTCGATGAATATAAAAACGATGACTACGCCGAGGAATGGTTCGCTGCACGTGATCGCGTTCTCCACGTAACGCAGCGATCGGCTTAGCCGCGCGACACAATGAGCCATTTTCATCGGGGCGGTGGAGACGACCTGCCGCCCGCCCCGATGTCAGTTATCCGATGCAGCTCCAGCGCCCAATCGCAGCTAGATCATTTCATTGTTTCATTGAGGACAGTGAAATGATCTAACTCTTTGAAATGACGCAATTCCGGACGGAAAACCGTACACACTTTTTCTGAAGTCGCTCTAAAGTTCACTCAGTTTTGGCAAAGGTGGCGTCGTAGCCGAACCCCACATCGATAAGGGCCGAGACTGGCGAGTGATTCGCGATCTCGATGCCGCTTTCGGCGGCTATGCCCCGAGCCATTACCAGATGGTCGATAATCCACTTTTGAGCCGTGATGATTCCCGAATAGGCTTTATCGGTTGTTTCGTAATACCTGGGCTCATCTGCATTGCTGAGATCGATCCCCACGAACCCGATCGAGCGAGGCCTCCAGGAGACGGCAAACTGTGCGGCTGAAACGGCCACTGAGCCTGCTTGAAAGATGCCGGCGGATGGATCTTCAGAAAAGCCGATGTCGCCGTCCTCGCTCAGCCTCACATGGGACAGCTTGCGCAGTTCCGCGGTATCACGGCGTGCCAGCCCATATGGCTTTCGCAAGTTATCGATCAATACGATCTTTTTGTCTCGCAACCATGTGCTGTCCAGCTCACAAATCGCCCTTATGACGCTCACCGACAAGAGACACACGCATCCGGCCGGGGTCCGCTTCATGAGATCGAAGTGTCTCCATACGAACCGCTCGTCTTCAATTGCTACCGCCAAGGGCCTTGCTATTACGCGGGGATAAAGATGCAACGCGCCGTTCAGGAGAAGGCAGGAAGACTCATCTGCGCGGGTGAGGTCGCATTGCGCGATCGAGGGACCGGAGCCGACGATAAGCACCCTCGATGGTATTGCCTTCAAGGCGCGCGAGGGGCTCGTGAGATGTCCCACTAACTCACCCCGATACCGGATCATGCCATCTCGATCTGCAGTCGCACGCTCAAGCTTGAGGCCGGGAAACCAGTCCTGCACATGTGCCCTGGAGCGCCCTAATAGCAGACGAACGGCGATCTTGATGCAAGAACGGGAAAAGGGACGGTTTGAACGCATTGATTTCCCTATCGCAGGCGTTGAGCAGGCAACTGACAACAACGTGAGTATCAAGAAATTTCAGCTGCTCGGGTCGCTCCACAACGGTATGCCGAACGCTTCCGAAACCGACGGATCCGCCGTGAAGATCGGGCGGCCCTCACTAACCAACTTCGAAACGAGGATTTTATCCATGTGGACATGAAGTCGTGTCAAACCCGCCGAATTGTAGGCATGACCCGTTGAGTTCGGGTTTATTCCAGTAATGATGACGGCGGGGGCTCCGTTATAAAGGGCAAACAGAACCGCGTTCATTCCATTTGAGCATTTGGAATCTGCGTCCATCTCAAGGGAACGCAAATTAGCGACGCGGTCCAGCAACGCCATCCGCTCGTAGCGATCAACGATTTCCAGTCGGTCGTATTGGTAATCGAACGCCCGCAAACCTTCCTCCAGCCGCGCGCGGTCGTCCTTTCGCCAGAGAAATACATAGAGCGTCCCGGTGCGCTGTCCCTTTAGCACACGCCTGACTTCAACCGCGTTCGGAGTGGTTCCTTCGACCTGGTTGAACATCATCATCGTTATGTCGGGCGCATCGACGCCCCACTTGCTGATGACCGATTGAGAACCGTTCACGGTAATGATCCGGAAGCTCGCGTCCAATCCGGCCGGCTGATGGGATATGGGAGCCGACCCGACGACCACGACGGGGCTATCGATTCGAAAGGGGGCAGCCGGCGGATCGGGACGGATTATGCGGTACTTCAGATTTCGGTATATGCGCTTGCGCGCGTCGGAGATCCATGACCCCATTTGTCCTCACCAGATCGGTACTCGGAAATTTGATGCTACTACGCCTTCTTTTTCCTTAGAAACTTCGGCTTCAGCCGACGTAAGAATTCGTCAATGGACCGCAATACGCTTGTTAGAGAAATCAACTTGTCGACTTGCGCATCGGTCTGGCTCAGTCGCGATGACAAGACTTCAGCGATCGTCGAGGAGATTTCAGCAGCGGGCAACTCCGGGAAACGCGAAGCCAGCGATGTGTAACTGTTTGTCGCGATACCACCATGCATCGTCAGCTTGCCCACTCTTGCAAAGAGGCGCAAGAAGACCTGCTCGAAAGTCCAGTCATGAACAGCCACCACCCGCCACTTTTCGCTGCGCTTTGCCGAGAACCCCGCCAGAACGATCTCGGCCGGAAGTGCCTGGTCCACTAGCCACAGGGCTATGGCGAAGCCGCTCGTGGGGACTTTGGACTGCGGGTAAAAGTCAGCGCAGAAGCCCGTCAAATCCAAGTGCCCCGTGGGCGTCCCCAAATAGTCCGAGCTTGTGTTCAACCTCTCGCTCGCCGCCAGGCGGATGTTCATGATACCCAGGAACTCCTGGGGCGCGAACAGCTTGACGACGTCAGCGACCTCCTGTCGGTAGACAATGTTGGCGCCTCTCGGCTGGGCGCGTGATATCAGCAGAGAGCGGCCGGAAAATTGTCCATCAAGAACCTTGTAGACCTTGTTGAAGAATACAAAGAGGGCCGTCCGCGGATATTCGGCCTGAAGTTCCGTGACGCTTACCTCGTCGCTGTTGGCGACAAGGATGATGTGTGAGAAAGCGGAAAACAGAGCACGCCATTGCTCCGTTGTCGTCAAATTCTCCGTCGCTCCAGAAGCGGGAAAGTCCATGCACACTCGTCCCAACCTTAGCGTGCCTTTAGCGCGCGACTTCTCGACATTACCGAGGCTTGGATTCCAAGTTCGGCTCGCTCCCTCTATAAAGGGTGATGTATTCCAAATCAAAGCAGGCACGCTTGATAAGTCGGGAAAATGCATGTTCAAGAGCCCTGAAAGTCCGCATTCTTCTGCGCCGACTTAGGGCGCGAAGAATAAGAAGCCGACTTCATGTTTAGCAACCAAGGGACGTAGATGTTTGGACTGAAGGCTAAACGGCATCTTACGAGAGAACTTGCTATCACGCCTCCGGCAGCAGAGTTGAGCCGACACGGCATTGCGATTGTCGCCTGCGTGAAGAACGAAGCTAGCTACATCGAGGAGTGGGTGCGTTTTCACCAGGCGGTCGGTGTTCGACATTTTCATGTCTATGACGACGGCTCGACTGATGGCACGCTCGATCTGCTTCAGCGGGCGTTGAAGCCGGAGGAACTGACCGTCGTCCCTTGGAAAATGCGCATGCGGGATGAGAAAAGTGGTGAGTTTTTGAACGGGCAGACGATTGCCTTCGCACATGCGATCCTAAACTTTGGCGGCAGGTACGATCGTATGGCGTTCATCGACGTCGATGAATTTCTGCTTCCCAAGAAAGGTCGAACATTAGAGGAAGCCTTACGAGGAGCAGGCGGGTTTCCGAATATTTCCTTGCCCTGGCACATGTTCGGCCACAGCGGTCATGTCTCGCGACCGGCAGGGCCTGTGTGCCTCAATTACAAAATGCGGGTCTCCGATCCTATGCGGCAGAACCTCGATGCGAGTAACTTCAAATGCATTGTCGATCCGGTCGAAGTAACGAAAGTGGGCGTCCATCACTTCCAAACACGTTCCCACGGCGACAGAACGGCAAATGATGCGGGGAAAGTGGTAGCAAAGAAAAAGCGCAAGGCTGCCGAATTTTACTCCGCGGAGTTCATACAGCTCAACCACTATTACGCGAAGTCGATCGAGGAGCTGAAGGAAAAGACAGATAGAGGCTGGTCTTTCGACGGATCTGCAGGGAAATACCGAAACAAGGTCGCTGCCACCATCAAGTATATCGAAACCAACGTCGTCGAAGACCGCAGCATGCTCGATTTCATCGACGAAAATAGGATCGATCTCGGTTAGTGATGCCAAGCCAACATAAGGCACGCGCGGAACAAAATAAGCGTCAGATCGGAGTTCAGGTTTTGCCAAACAACGACGACAAAGCGATGAAACCGTTGAACACGAATTGCGTGTGGGCGGTGGCAGAAAGCAAGGCGGGAACGCTTACGCAGTGCCTTGGCGTTGGAAAAGAGTTTCACCGTGAGCCGGTGGTCAAGTTGATCAGTCGGACCCGCGGCTTGAGAAAACTGTTCGAACCCAGGCTCTTTCGCAAAAAGGAACAGCGTCCCGAACTCGTGATCTCTTGCGGTTTCCGGGCTGAACCCGCAGTTCTTGACATTAAGGCTGCCTATGGCGGCAAACCTCTGACCGTGCACCTCCAACGACCGCGCATCGAAGGATATGATCTCGTTTTCGTCTCTCGTCACGATTGGGTCGACGAATTGAACGAGCGACCGAACTATCATTCAATGGTCGGAGTCCCGCATCAGATTACCTGGGCGCGGCTGGCACCTCTTAGGGATGCCGCGCGCAGACGATTCTCGCCGGACGGCCGCCCAATAGCCGCCGTCTTCGTAGGCGGCTCGAACGGCGCATATGTTTACGACGACGGAACCCACCAGAATATAAGAAGCGCCATCAAGCAATTGGAGAAAGAGGGCTGGCGCATCGTTGTATCGGTCTCACGCAGATCTGAAGACCACACTCAGCAGGCCCTGTCGGCACTCAACAGCGAAAGCATCGCCGTGTGGGACAGACGAAGCGAGAACCCCTATCTCGACTACATGGCCGCCGCCGACGCGTTCCTGATCGCAAAGGACTCAATAACAATGCCCTGCGAGGCTCTGGCGACGGGCAAACCGGTCTTTACGCTTGACTTAACCCCCGTCGCGGGTCCGCGGCTGGACAAGTTCGAGCGCTATCACCGCGACCTGCACGAAACTCTGCAGCTGACCCGGCCGTTCGCGGGAAAGATCGAACCCTACAGCTACGAGCCACTCGACGAAACGCGCCGCATCGCCTCGGTAATCCGTTCGCAGCTCAACCGCTCGTAAGACGCTACTGCATGCTTATTCGCGCCAGTGCTCCGCCACCCAAGGCGTCGGACGAATATAGTGTCGCAGGTACTGCAGCGCGCCCTTGTTCTTCCTTTGCTTCGCATCGAAGACGCCCGCTATGTGTTTGAACGCTGTCTTGTGGGGAGCCTTCGTTCCATATCGCCCTTCGATCGCGTGCTGTGGATGCAGACCACGCGGGAAAATAATGACACGCGCATCGCTCGGCAGACGTGGTGCAAGAAAATAGTTGAGGGGGAATGGCCAACGGCAGTCCTGGCGAAAATGGAGAACCCATTTTCGTGGAAAGAATGTTATGCCCCCGGGCGCGTTGCGGCTTACGAAGCGTTGCTCGTACCGGTACTCGTCGGCCACGCCCTGTGGATCGGATCGAAACTTCTCCTGCAGCGGCACGAGCTTCCCAACGGGAAAGCGGAAGAGCGACGTTTGCCCGAGGCGCTCAAAGGGCGTCGTTTGATTTCTCGTCATGACGATATCTTCCGCCTCGCCGACGTCAAAAAAACCGTCGAGAGAGGAAACGATCACGAGGTCCAGATCGAGAAAAAGAACTGGACCTTTCAGCTTTCCCAATGTTGCCCCCCAAAGTCGGGCCTTCGGCCAGATGCCTCTGGTATTTGTAGGCATGTTCTCCACGTCGAGTGGCGGTAGGTCTTCGCAAAGTATTTCTGGGTTCAGACCTGCACGGTTGTCGGTAAAGCAAGTGAAGGTGAAAGGCGGCGTAATGTTGCGAGCTACCATCGCGTAAAGCCTGTTTATGAATGGCGCTCCATACTTTGTTCCCCAATTGATGCAGATCAGTTGTTTAATGCCGCCGCTGGCTGCCAAGACGCTTGTAGTCATTTTCTCCATTCCTAGCCTGCTGCGCATTTCTGCAGCATCGTTTTTTGCTTACTCTTTCAAGGAGGCCGACGCGGCCGCAGTGGGTGAGTACGAGCGTGTTGCATGACGTAATTACTTGCCAGCCGCGTCTTCGCCAAGACTGCGTGTTTCGTTCAACTGAGCATCCGCTGTCACAGCGGCATGGATTATGGCGTGATCGACAGCGCCTCTGGTTTCCTCCTTTGAAACAAGAACGGCACCCCGGCGGGCACTGCAGCGATGGCGTCCGCAAGCCAATGGGAACACTGGAGATGATGGCAAGTCGGAAAATTCTGACTCGCACTGTATGTTGCCGAGCGATTTTTACGCATTGTCGCTTGCGCTGGGGCTTGGGAAATTCGAAGGCTTGAGCTATATGTGCAATTCGTCTAGCGCGCCCATCGTCTAGCGGTCAGGACGCCGCCCTCTCACGGCGGTAACACGGGTTCGAGTCCCGTTGGGCGTACCAATAAAATCAAGCACTTACATTCATCGACGACTAAAGCGTCGAATATTGATCAAATAAATGTCGGCGGATCTTGGCGAACGCTGGAAGCATTGCGGTGCCAGTCGGCGGTCCTCGGTCGGCGCCAGTACCGCCGCTCAGCGCATTTAAGGCTTTGCTTTCACGGTTACGAAAAAGGCTTTTGATAACGCGATCAGCGGCTCGAATCAGTTCGCGGACTTCAAGCGGAGACGCAGCGACGCACAAAAGTGGAGCTGAGCAGTGTCCGCCGAGCAGACACTGCTTTATGCTGATCAAGCCTTGTTAGAGGGGCCCGCTGATTCCCTTCGGAGTAAGGGCCTCAATCGCAAGTTCGGCGAACGAAGGAGCAAGTGTTCCAGCACTCACTTTTCCGCTGAGGTAGTTCTTAAATTTACCCCCTTCTAAGTAATCCTCCTGCAACCAGCGACGGAACTCACCGAGTGCCGAAATCGGGTAGCACCACGACTCCTGCGGGTTCGACTTTGCTTGAGGATGATCCTCTGGGTAGCGGTGCGGATATTTCCTGCGGACGTCATATGTTTCCGACAGCCCATTCTCATCCCAAAACCGTGACCAGTGCTGCCCAATTGAGATATCGACGACGAATCGTTCATCGATATTTGCGCCTGCAACAATCAGTTCATAAAAGATGGTGTGCGCCTCATTGAATACATGGAAGTACCCTTTGGGTGCGGATTGATAGTTCAGTGCAAGGCGTTCATGCCATTTTTTGAATCTGTCGGCCGCCTTCCCACTCGGATCGTAGCCAAGCTGGCTGTAGATTAGGTCTCTGAGTTTCGATCCTGCCAACCGTCGAAAATTATCTCTGGCTGAAGCCGAGATATTTGCTCCCGCATCGAAGGCATAATATTCGAGGATGGCAAGGCAAACGTCCGCTGGGTAGCAGTAGTGGACGACGCCTTTGTGGCTGACCTCAATATGCGGCGCAGCTACGGTCACACCCGACTTCGACAGAATAGATTTTACAGCAACGATCCTAGGCTTCTGCTCGGCGTCAAACCACTGGGAGCTGATCGTTCCTACATGGGCATTCTGGACGCCGCAAAGTGCCGCCAGCCCGCGCTGGTTCAGATAGGGCGTCCCGTCCGAGAGAATCCCCATTCCGATACCTTGGACTTCGGCGTCCCGCTCTATTCCAATCGCCAGCGCCCCCTGAGAGGGGGTCATTTCCTTTGATGAGGATTTCTGGGCTAAGATATTGATTTTAACGTTCATTAAGGTGATTTCCTTGAAGTATACGCGGGCGAGCCTTCAAGAAATCACTTGACAATGGAACATTGCGTATCCATTTAAACCCGGTGATCACAAAAGCCCGCCGCAAGGTGGATATTCGGCCCGGCTGGTGTTGGCGCACCGCCGGGCTGCTGCATTTGATCTGACACGCAGTCAAATCTGGCATCATCTGGGTATCTCTACCTCTCCGCGCAAGAGCCAGCCTCACAATTTTTTGTTTAACTGTGAAGGCGCGCCCGATTCGCTTGTTGCCGTATCTAGATACCGGCAAACGCTCGCGGAAACCAAGATCGAGCCGATCAACAATCTTGTGAGTCCCCGTTATTCCCAAGTTGTTGGGGAAAACCGCAGCTAGCCCGCGCAAACTGGCGTCGCAGAAGGGAACGTTTCGGGCGCTGCCGGCGTTTGTAGCCAATTTCTCCACCCGTCACCTTACTCAGCCCGCCTCAGCTGCGCGGGGGCGCATATCGCGACCAGCCGAAGCGACATTGCAGGGCGAAAATGATCGCCTTTAACGCGGTGCCGTCGCGGCCGCTGGCGATGCGCATCAGACGGCTAGCGAGGCGCGCCTCAACAATGGCGGCGCCGCGGCGCAATTCGTCACGGTAATGCTTTCGCAGCGTCGGCACCGTGACGGCGATCACAACGGCGATCTCGCTTTGCGGCATGCCCGCGCCAGCCATCGCTTGCACGAAGCGCCGCGACATAGCTGATGGCTCATGCGCCGGCCGGCCTATTGATCGCGTTGCGTTTTCCATAACAGTAGAAAAATAACTCTGCTTTCGGGAATACGCCTCGTTGGGGAGCAGTTTTTCTGCGCAAGAAAAAATTCTCCGCATGCGGGGGGCGCCGGCCCGACGCGTCCTGCCTTGGCAAGTTTCACCTGCCCCCCGTCGGCGGCTATCGAAGCCGGCGCAACCCCCTGAGAGGGGCAAGGTCAGTTCTCAGTGGAAATCTACAGCCTGGGTTACGGCGAGAGAGCCAACTTGGCCTCGTAATCGACAATTGCGGCTTGAATTCGCGCGAGGAGCGGCTGGAAATCAGCCCAGTCAATGGTTGTCCGCTGCGGACGAACGATCTGGCCTACCAACTCTGCCTTTCCGAAGTGGGTCGCGCTATTAAATTCGTTGCTCTTTGTAAACTTTCGTCCGCCTATGTCTTGCGCGGCCAACCAGGCAGAATCGAAAAGGTCTTCAATTGCAGTGCTGGTTAGCCCGGCTTTAGCCGGGATCGGAATAATATAGAGGTTCGAAACCAGGTGATAGAAAGGAGCCGCTGTTTTTACGTCCTTTTGCCACCGGCTACCCGCGACATTCAGAACACCTCGTCCTTCATCGTCGTTGTCGACGATAACAATTACAGGCTGCTTTGGCCTCGTTTTGAACGGCCCCATCAACTTAGTGTATTCTTGGATGAACGGCTTGAGTTGCGACGCGCCCTCCCCAATTTGATAGAACTTTCGCTTCTCGGAATGTTTATAAAAGCTTACGAGGATTTCGCCATCCCCGGTGGCGTCGTAAAGCTTGGGGAAAAGGACACCTGTACTCTGTATAGCGGCTCTTATATAGAGTCCGTCTGTAATCCCTTCTCCCACGATTACGGGCTTTTCCATGCCGTGGAATGATTGGTAATTCAGCAGATTCCTGTACAGCGTAGTGAAGGAGCTTTGCTGTTTGCAAAACTCGGCCTCGCGCTCCCTGTAAGCGATGGGATGCTGCTTTTTGGA
This sequence comes from Sinorhizobium garamanticum, assembly GCF_029892065.1. Classification (NCBI taxonomy): domain Bacteria; kingdom Pseudomonadati; phylum Pseudomonadota; class Alphaproteobacteria; order Hyphomicrobiales; family Rhizobiaceae; genus Sinorhizobium; species Sinorhizobium garamanticum. The sequence goes on from NZ_CP120373.1 coordinate 3,760,638, forward strand.
AACATGATCGAGGGATATCTGTAGTCGGCTTCGGCGAACGGAATATATGAAATCCATTCGCCCCTGAAGCTTATGTGGCGGAAATTCAACCCATTTTCCCTCGATCTTCTCGAAGCAGGTTCCTCCAGTAAACAGGTGATCACACATGCTGCGCGCGAGCTTGTAATAGGTCGACGCAACGTTGACGTTTTGATTAACCGTCAGACCTGTTGCCTCCTGCCTCGACTTCGGCAATTGCATACGGCTTTTGTCGTGGTTAACACGGAAGCCTGAAGCGTAAACCCGCCCCAATAGGCCATCGCCCGCGACCCACCGATCCGTTGTGCCCGCGACGAGTCTCGCAATTGTAGGGGGAAACCTAGCCTCGTTTGTAGAGAAGGTTAGATCATCGGCATACCGCGTGTAGCTGCAGTTTCCCGCCCGGGCCATCTTGTTGAGTTTTATGTCGAGGATATGGGCAATAAAATTCGAGATGATAGGCGAACTCGGAGCACCTTGCGGCAACTGGTTTCGAAAACACGCGAGCTGCGCAATCATCGTTGCAACAGGGGGGGAAAGGCGAAAGTTATTATCTGCGATAAAGAAGGCTTTCACTCGGCCAAATGTGATAGACGGGAAAAAATCCTCCAGGTCCGTATTGAAAACGTATCGTTTTCCGACATGAACCCTAGCATTCGTTATGATGCTGTATTTGTCCTTAAAACCGTGAGCTAAAACGCTTTCGGACACGCGCAAGCTAAATGGAGCATTTGACCGGCGTTGCTCTATGTCGTTGTAAATCTCCGCCAAGAGCCTTGCCAGTTTGCCTTGGATCCTCTTCAGCCCGTCTTTTGGAGCGGTGATGTGCCGCCAGCCGCCGTTCTTTTTTGGAATACTGTAGTGTACGTATTTTCTTTCGGGCTCAGCTTTGTACAGCCAATAGCTTAAGACCCTCGTTTGCTCCTCAAGCACTGCTGCGAGCTGGTCGAGTGATTTAATGTTACTCAGCCGAGAAGCAGATTGAGTGACTATGGGGGGCAAGGCTCGCGGATACTCGTTGGCTATTGTCAGATAACGATAGGATTTTAACCGTGTCGGCCCATACTGGATTTGAGCATTGGCCGTGGCACTGCACTCAACCGTCGCGAAACACGACAGAAAAATCTATCCGCGAGCACTTTCTAAGTTTCTGACTCGATGCATCACGTCAAGTCAGGCGGTTCCTCGAAGTGGTATAGATTGTGGGTAAATTTGCGTAGTGGTGAACCGCCCCCAACGAGCTCAGAGATATCGCCTCTCCTCCACGCCCGCCGCCTATCACGCCATGTTGCCGAAATCGCCATAGGTCAAAGCCAGGGGCTGCTTGACGGCTAGCCCGATTCGTTCCTCCGCCAAGATCGCGACGAGGTTGCGCACGAAGAAATCGGCATGCTCAGTGCTTACTTCTACCCGCGCGGCCCAACGGTCATAGAGCGTCGCAGCCATTTGGAAATTCCCCACTAGAAATTTGTCGACTGCCATCGCTTGCGTCGCAACGACTGGCAAACCAAACAAGGCCGGCGTGATCACGGCTTGCGGATCGCCAAGGATGTATTTGCCATCGGCGTCCTTCAGAAGCCGCATACGCATCCAATCGCTCGGGTGCAGGATGATGCCGTCCGCCGGAAAATCTGCCAAAGCGTTCTGCAAGATCGCGAGACCGATAGTGTCAAGCAACGTTGCGCTGGCGATTGTGAAGGGGGCGGCGAAGGCCGTCGAGTTCGGCACCAAGCCATCGAGGTTGCTGCCGCTGCCGTCGCCGTAGAGAATTTGGCCTTCCTCGACGAAAGCGAGGCCATAGCGAAGCTCCCCGTCAATGATGTCCCGAAGCTGCGGCACGTCTTCGAGCACCTGCCGAGATGCCGGTAGCCAATGCGCGATAACCTGCGTCGGCAGTGTCCGAAGCTCGAATGCGAGCCCGGACTCGGGCTTAACCGCGCCCTCGGCCACGGGGGCGGCATTGTTCGTGCGGCTCGTCTGCGCCGCGTATTCGACCGCATTGCTGGAGACCGAAACCACCGGCAACAGGTCGCGAACCTGCATCCGGCGACGCGGCATCATCGCCGTCGTATCGCGCGTGGGCACGCCGAGGCTGCCGCCCGAGGCGGGATCATTCGTCAACGTCGTTTTCACCGCAAGGCGGAAGCGACCGGGCCGCGTTGTTTCATCGGCAAAGGCTTTCAATCCGTCGTGTCTGGTGAATTGCTGACCCCAACTCTCGGCATGGCCGCCGCCGCTGCCTCCATAGTGATCGGCCCGCGCCGCTCGCTGCTCGATATCGAGGAGCCGCGCGGCAAAGCCGGACATCTTTTCGTCCGCCTCGCCGATCCGTTTCAGGACGGTGGCGGCGTGCTCGCCGAACTTTGCAGAAAGCTGTTCGAAGACATCCTCGGCGCCGCCCGCGTCCTTCTTGCGCAAATACGCGCCGGCAGCCAGCAGGGCGCGCGCCTGGCGCGTCAAAGAGATGGATTGAATAGTCATGGTTAGAGTCCTTTCAGTTGTGCGGAAGCGGCCTCGATCTGGCGCAAAAGTCGCGCCGCTTGATCGTGGGAGTCGTCATCCTGAAGCGCGCGCCAAGCGCCTGCCGCCGCACGCCTTGCCGTCGCTTTCGACAGCCCGTTTGCCCGGAACAGGTTCACGAATTCGGATTTTGTGGAGAGCACCTTGACCGATGAAATGCGCGCCCCGCGATTTGCCGGAGCTGTCACGACTGAAATTTCAACGAGGTCGATGTCGAGGAGTTCAAATGTACCGTCGGCGCCATATTTGCGCCCGCCCTCTGGCACGACGAAGCCGATGGACAGGCCGTCGAGATCGCCATTGACCAGATGCGTGTAGGCCTGCTTGCCGGCATCAGTATTTAGCGACAGCTTGCCCTTGGCCCACAGGCCTCGCTCATCCTCGCGAAGTTCGACCCACCGTCCGATGGGACGGTCTAGCTTGTGGCCCCACAGCATCGCCGGGTGGGTGCCTTGCACTTTGTGTTCGGCAAGCGTGCGGCGATACGCGCCCCGACGGACGATTTCCCCTTGCCGGTCAACCACATCGAAAACCGAGGCATATCCGGTCAAGAAGCCCTCGCCATCGGCCTTTATGTCGAGATCGAGCGCGGCGGCAAAGCGGGTCTGCGGGTCGAATTTATGCATGGGACAGCTACCACCGACGCATGGATGCGCGGTTCATCGTTCAATGTTCGGAACGGTCTGGTAGCCGTGGCTCTTTCGGCCTCAAACGCACAATAGAGCCGGTATTAAGATACCATACCGACGACTGTCGTCAATTCGGCTTCCCTCCGCCCGGCCTGTCCTCGCCAGTGATCGACCAGAACAGCCCGCCCTCGATGTTCTCGGCAAACCGCCGGAAATGCTCGGCCGTGACGGCTGATCCCTCCAGGGTTGCCGCCTGCGCGGCGGCATAGGTCAGCATGCGGTCGATCATCATCGGGATCGAAGCGCCGGCCCCGGCGACCATCATTTCGGCAGCGCGCTCGATGATCGCGTCGCAAGCATGTTTCTTCATTTCGTCCGGTGACGGATTTTTCGGCTTTGGCATAATACCCTCCTAGGGATTCCGTGCCGACCTGAACCTCGATGCTGGTCAGGCCGGCGGGATACTGCTTAATAACCAGCGGCTAGCTGCTCGACAGTCCAGCCCTCGGGAGAGCTCCGCCCATTTAAGGTGATCCGGCAATCGACCAGGGCGTTCCAATCCGGGCCATGCTCAATGATGGCGTCAAGCTCGGCGATCTCGTCGATGTAGATCACCGTCTCCCTCGGCCCATTGTCATGCAGATAGGTGATGCTGACTTTCCAGCGTTCGGCTGTGTCGGTCATACTCTTCTCCTTTCTTCCCCGCGTCGGGATTGACGCTGAGACTGCTCGTTTTCGATTTCGGGCGCAGCGAAGGACTCGTTCGCCTTCAGCGTCCGGCGCAACGCGGCGGTTATTTCGACCGGCTCTTCCGAATAGTCCGGTATCTGCCTCGGCGGCCTCGGCGGAGACGGTTTCGCTGTTGGCGAGTCGGGAATATTCGCCTCCCTCCAGCGACAAAGTTGGCGATAGCGCTCTCGCATACGCGCCCGCGCAGCCTCATCCGGCCGTGGCGATTCATCCTCAGGCCAGGCGTAGCGCCGCGCTTCTTCGGCGGCTCGCCGCTGTCTTTCGAGAATCGGTTTCATCACGCGGTCAATCTCGCCACGCAATTCGGACGGCGACGGCATGAAGCCGTGGCCCAAGGCATTTTGATTGATCCGCCGTTCAGCCTCGAACAGCGCCCATTGGCAGACACCTTCAAGCGCCTGCAGGTAGGCGGGTTTCACTAGCCTAAAATCGTTGGGCGCTCGGGAGGGGTAAGCCGCCAACAGGCGGGTAAGCACGCCAAGCTTGTCAGTGTCGGACGCGAGGCGGGAGATATCCGGTGGTATCGTCGGCAGATTCGCCGCTGTCATCGAACAATCCTCCTGACTGTTCGCTCACGAGGGCCTCGAAGGTGGCCTCCAGAGCTTGTTCGGCAATGTGGTGTCTATGTTGCTGCTGGTGACGGTGGTCATTGCAACGGCCCGCAAAATCCGGCACTCGACGAATCCAGTTGCGCCATGCGGCATTCCAGTCGCGCATCGGCTTTCCCTTGGCGCGGTAGTAGTCGAGGAAGATCGCGGTCTGCCGCTCGGCCTCGGCGCGATCCAAGCCAGCGGCGAGAGCGACTCGCATGTCCGGTAAAAAATTGTCGGGCAGGGGTACAGCGCGGGCGCGCGGCGCGCGTTTCGCGCTCTCTCGATTCAACGTGTTCTTTTCAACGTGTTCCTTATTAGATGCACCGGAAATTTTGTTCCGGAAGTCCTGCGCAGAATTTCCGATGGTCGCATCGTTCACCGGAATCTCGTTTCCGGTGTTCGTGTCGTTCACCGGAACCGTGCTTCCGGTAGTCGCATCGCCAAAATGATAGAGATTCGATTTGCCACGGCCCTTCGGTAGCGGCCGTTCTTCGACCCTAAGCCAGTCGCAGGCGCGGAGATTGGCGAGCGCCTTCCGGATCGTGCGATCCGTCACACCGAGATCGGTGGCGATGGTTTCTTGCTTCGGAAAGCAATCGCCGGTTGCTGCGTCCATGTAGGAAAGCAGGCGATAAGCCACGCGGAAGTCGGTCCCCGACAGGCGGCGATCAACCGACATGCGGTCGAGCAGATCGAGTTTCCAGGCGGCAAAACCTCTCATGACGCACCTCTGGTGGTACGGGTGGCCTCGCGCGCAATCTCCTTTTGGGGCAGCGACAACAGAAATGCCTTAAGGTCGTCGCTGATAATGACCGTTCGCCTCCCATGCTTTCGCGCTTTCAGGCGACCATCCCGGATCGCGGCATAAAGGTTGGTCCTGCCGATGCCGGACACCTCGACCGCTTCGTCGATGTGTAGTCCGATTTTCGGGATGTCCATTTTGTTTCTCCTTCAAGCTGAACACTGATGTTCGCTGAAGGATGCAAGCAGTTGCCTCGGGTGTTGAGGACAAAAACGGCACTTTTATTGATCCGTTTTTGTCCCATCGTCGTTCAGCGGCGGGTCGAGCCGGCGAACCTCCTCGATCAATCGACCAGCCACGCCCTCAGTCAAGTGGCCGCCCCGACGTAAGAGGAGCCCCCGCTGCTCGGCGAAAGCGAGCAGCGGATTGACTGCAGCGCACAGGAAACGGGCCGCCGGGCCGACTTGATGGCTAGCGCCAGCGGGTTTGTTGGTCCAGAGTTGCCAGAAAATGATCGCCGCATCCACAAATCGCGCAAAGGCGGGGTGGTGCCTCCCGGCAAACACGTCGTTGGCGTGCAAGGCAGCAATGTGCTCCGCGACTGCCTCCTCGTTGCTGATCACTTCACCAAGCAGACCGAGAAAGACTTCATCCCGATAGAGATTGGGGATGTAGTCTCCCTTATCGTCGATCAACAAGCCTCTGCCGAGGAACGCGCGTGCGAAATCAGTTCCGTAAGGAGTGGACCTTGCCAGTCGCTTCCGGAGGTTGCGCGCGGCGCGGGCGATTACGCGAATCTCATCGGCGTACTCTTCCGCCCTCCGAAAGGCTGCCTCTTCGTTGAGACATTCACGCCCCAGCCGCTCCAACTCACGCGAGATGTAGGTAGCTTTATCTGCTCGAAATTCGTCGTGGTGTGCAAACTGGACCAGCCGTTCCCAATCGCCAAGTTCATCGATCCAATCCGGATCGGGCACAGCCTCGGCCAACGCCTGACGTTCAGCCTCCGTGTAGCTGAACTCCAAGTCGCCTCCCCCTGAGCCGCCCATAGTGTCAGGCCCGTTCCAGCATCGGCACCACTTTTCGGCCATCGTCCGGAGGCACTAGCGGCACCACGGCGCGCGCTGCTAGCTCATCGAGTCCATCGGCAATCCAGCGCCCATAATGGCGTTCGATCATGGCCACGCTTGTATCGTGCAAAGCGGCAACCAGCCGGATCGGAAGATTGGCGCGAATGCCACGCACGATGCTGGAGTGCCGCAAGGCATACGGGATCACCTCGGGGATTTCAGCGCGCTCGCGAATCTCATGCCACGGTCGCATAATTTCGCTCGCCGAATACCATGGCGCGCGCCCTGCCCTTTCCCATTGGATGCCGCCCGAGGCCTGTTTCCATCGCCAACGTTCCAGCAATGGTGCATCGTCGGCCCGATTGGTCGCCACCGGCAAAAGGGCGTCGAGCACGTCCTTTCCGACCGGGACAGGTGTGCTTCCACTCTTGCCTCCCCTGCCCTTGCGGGAGACTGGCACCATGAGGCGTCCTTGCGCCCGCTGGACGTCACCGACCTTCATCCGTGCGATTTGGCTGAACCGCGCGCCGGTAGAGGCCAGAACAACCACGAAGCGATAGAGGTCGCCCTCCCACTCCTGTTCGGAATCGATTTCTCGGGCTGCGCGGATCAACCGTCCGATTAGTGTGTCAGAAAGTATCTGGTTGTCGCGCGCGAGTGGCGCTGCCTCGTCATCATGTTGCATCGGAGGCTTGAGGCCGTGCTTGATGATGGCCGGCAGGTCCGATGGGAGCCGGGTACGATGCGCCGCGTAGGCACTATTCAGCGCCGCCTTGAAATCATTGACGAGGCGTTGCTTGCTTGTGGCCTTCAGGCTGTCAGGTAGGCTGCTGTGCCATTTTTGCAGGTCGTATTCCTTCAGCGCGTGCATTAACACGGCTGCCAACGGCGATGCGGGTGCGGCCTTCTGCTTGCCCCTCCTGTCTTGGCCGAGCACGTAGCGTTGAAGCCGCTGGCCGGCATCAGATCGAACCTGCCTGCCTTTGCGCCTGCTGTCGCGGGCATCTCGCTCGGCAATGTAGACTTCGACCGCAAGCCTTACCGTGAGCGGCGGTCCTTCGGCGGCGGCTCTGGTCTCCGCCCTTGCTTCCTCGACGCACTTCTTTGCAGCCCGGACGGCCGCGTTGTAGTCTAGCGTCCCTTCGGCTATCTCGTCGTCGGCTGTACCTAGTGGTTTTTGTCGATAGCCGACCCCATTCCGCCAACGGACGAGCCACCCGCCTCCGCCCCGTTTGCCCTTTCGATAGCCAATGTGAACATCGGGATCGATACCTTTCCAATGTATGACGCCCGATGGCAGCTTGGATCGAGCATTGCGCGTGGTGATCTGTGCCTCTTTCAGGGTCTTCGCCATCCGATTTTCCGCCTTAAAAATCAAAAATCGTCAAATATGCATCAAATATATGCCAACGCACGCCAGTGAACAAGCGCGACGTAACATATTGATTATACTGAACTACAATGAACAACGGCGGACGCGAAACTGCCGCAAAACAAGCCCTCTCACGGCGGTAACACGGGTTCGAGTCCCGTTGGGCGTACCAATCCCATCTCGCTCTTTGCAGTGTAAACGACGTGTGGCAGCGAACGGACGTTCGCCGCCTTGATCGTGCCGAACTTACACAAGCTTTCTGCAAAAAATTGAATTTGATGGCTCTTCATCACTTGCGGGAATCCGAAGCGCTCTCTATAAGCCACCTCGTCTTGGGCGCCCATCGTCTAGCGGTCTAGGACGCCGCCCTTTCACGGCGGAAACACGGGTTCGAGTCCCGTTGGGCGTGCCACTTTCTCTTCATAAAATCGTTGAAGCTTTTCCTCCAACTCGCTGATTTGGAGGGTTTTGGCGGTTATCGCCACGAATGCGTCAGATCGCCTTTGCTGCGTCCGTCACACGCAGTTGGACACGGCGGGTTCCCTGCCAGAGGTCTGCCGAAACCGATCCTGCCACATGAATGGTCGAGCCGCGGCTGCCGAGCAGGAAGTCGCCGAGAGGTGTTTCCGTGGCGCGAAAGGCGATGCCGTCGATCCGGCTGCCATCCTGGCCCTCGAGCGTTACCTTGACGTGATTGGAGCCGACCTGTCGGCAGTCGCGCAGCCGGTGCTGGGGAAAGGCGAAGATCGGTTGCGGATGTCCGGAACCGTAAGGGCCGGCCTGCTCCAGGAGATCGACCAATTCGATCGTCGCACCAGACGCGCCAAGCGCGCCATCGACCTTCAGGGCCTCCGTGGACACAAGATCGCGCACCACCGCTTCGGCCCGCTCTTCGAAAAATTGACGAAGCCTGCCGAGATTCGCGCGTTCGACCGTCAAGCCGGCCGCCATGGCGTGGCCGCCGCCCTTGACGAGAAGACCGCTTTCGACCGCCGCCCGCACCAGCCTGCCCATGTCGAAACCATTGATCGAACGCCCCGATCCCGTTCCTCGTCCACTCGGATCAAAGGCGATCGCGAAGGCCGGCCGACGGAATTTCTCCTTGATGCGTGCCGCTATGAGCCCGACGATCCCCGGGTGCCAGCTTTCCCGCGCCGTGACGATCACCGAGGCCCCCTCGCCGGTCCCGTATTCCGCCAGCACCTCCGCTTCGGCCTCGGCGAGCATCGCCGCCTCCATGGCCTGACGCTCGCGGTTAAGCTCATCGAGCCGGCCGGCGATCGTTTCGGCGGCCGACGTGTCGTCGAGCGTCAACAGCCGGCTACCGAGGGCGGCATCGCCGATTCGTCCACCCGCATTGATACGCGGGCCGATCAGGAATCCAAGGTGATAGGGCGTCACGGGGCCGCCGATTGCAGCCTTGCGGAGCAGCGCCGCGAGCCCCGGATTTCCCAAATGACGCGCGGCGATCAGGCCCTTGACCACATAGGCGCGATTGAGCCCCTTGAGCGGCACCACGTCGCAGACGGTCGCCAATGCAACAAGATCAAGCTGCGCCAACAGATCGAACGACACGGCGCGCGGGTCCCCTTGGCCGCGCAGCACCCGCAGGGTGTTGACGAGCACAAGATAGACGACCCCCGCTGCACAAAGATGCCCCTGGCCAGACAGGTCGTCCTCGCGGTTCGGATTGACGAGCGCATGGCACGGCGGAAGGGACGATCCCACCTGATGGTGGTCGATGACGACGACATCGACGCCGCGGTGGGCGGCAACCTCGAGGGACTCGTGGCTGGTCGAACCGCAGTCGACCGTAACGATAAGATTGGCGCCATTGCCGACCAGCTGTTCGATCGCCTGCGGATTAGGGCCGTAACCTTCGAAGATACGGTCCGGAATGTAGATGTCGGCCTCGATGCCGAAATGACGCAGGAAGCGGGCCATCAGAGCGCAAGAGGCGGCGCCGTCGACGTCATAGTCCCCGAATATCACCACTTTCTCGCGGCGGCGCGTCGCCAGCGCCAGCCGCTCAGCCGCCTTGCGGCAATCGGTCAACGTGTCCGGATCCGGCATCAGCGCGCGAAGTGTCGGATCGAGAAACGCGGCCGCATCGTCGAGCGCTACGCCGCGGCCGGCGAGGACGCGGGCGATCATCTCGGAATAACCGTGGACCTGGCTGATCGCCAAGGCCCGGTTTTGCCCGGCTTGATCCAGACGCGACACCCAGCGCTGCCCGCTGACCGAGCGCTCGACGCCGAGAAATGCCCGTTGGATCGGATCCGCCAATACGTCCATGCTGATTGCCCGCTTGCAGTCCCCTGTTCTTAGCGGACATTTCCGGCTGGAAGAACCCGAATGAAGAAGGCTCCGGCGGGCCGGAGGCCTGTCGGAGCCGTTTCTCAACAGTTTTAATGTGTCAGACGGCGATCAGCCCGCCTTTGGCCGCTCGATACGGATGACCTGCGGCTCCCCGACAAGATAGCCTTCGCCCTTGATGGCGACGATCGCCTTGCGCACGGAAGCTTCATGCGTGGCATGCGTGACCAGGATGATCGTCTTCGGTTCGGCAGGATCCACGTAGTGCTTGGAATGCTGCATGATCGATTCGAGCGAGATATCGTTTTCGGCCATATGCCCCGCGATGTTGGCGAAGACTCCGGTACGGTCGAGAACTTTCAGCCGGATGAAATAACCGCCTTCATGGCTTTGTATGCGGGCCCGCTTGTAGGGCAACAGTGCGGTCGCCGGGCGCCCGAAAGCCGGTACGTGTTGCGCGCCCGGACGGCTCTTGGCGATATCGGCGATATCGCCAAGCACGGCCGAAGCGGTCGCATTGCCGCCGGCGCCGGGGCCGACCATCAGCAACTCGCCAAGAATGTCGGACTCGATCGCGACCGCGTTCGTTACGCCGTCGACCTGTGCGATGACGGAATCGTATGGCACCATCGTCGGATGCACGCGCTGCTCGATGCCGCTTTCGGTGCGTTGCGCGACCCCGAGCAACTTGATGCGGTAACCGAGGTCGGCGGCCGCGTGGATGTCCTCGATCGAGATGTTGGTGATGCCTTCGAGATAGATGTCATCGGCGGCGATTGCGGTGCCGAAGGCGAGGCTGGTCAGGATCGAGAGCTTGTGCGCCGTATCGTTGCCCTCGATGTCAAAAGCCGGATCCGCCTCTGCATAGCCAAGGCGCTGGGCTTCCTTCAGGCAGTCTTCGAACGAAAGCCCCTCCTTCTCCATCTTCGTCAGGATGTAGTTGCAGGTGCCGTTCATGATGCCATAGACGCGCGAGACGGTGTTGCCCGTCATGGATTCGCGAAGCGCCTTGATGACCGGAATGCCACCGGCAACCGCGGCCTCATAGTTGAGCAGTGCGCCATGCTCTTCGGCAATGCCCGCAAGCTCGATGCCATGGGCGGCCAGAAGCGCCTTGTTGGCGGTGACCACGTGAATGCCCCGCTGCAACGCCGCCTTCACGGCCGAATAGGCCGGATCTCCGGCGCCGCCCATCAACTCGATGAAAACGTCGATATCCGCCTCGGACGCCAGCGAAACCGCATTGTCGAACCACTTGATGTTCGAAAGGTTCACGCCGCGGTCCCTGGATCGGTCCCTCGCTGTCACCGCCATGATCTCGATCGCCCGACCGCACGTGGTTGCCAGCATCTCGTGACGATCCTGGAGAATCCGCACGAGCGAGGCACCGACGGTCCCCAAGCCCGCAATGCCGATTTTGAGGGCATCTGACATAGCAAGTTCCTAACATGTAGAGGCCCCGCCAGGCGTGGCGGGGCTATTCTGGTTCGGATATCGGACGTACCCGATTTCCTACCGGTGTGCGTTAAGCGAGATGACGTTGTGCATCGTCTCATCCGCCGCGGACAGGAAACGCTTGATGTTGCGTGCAGCCTGCCGGATGCGGTGTTCGTTCTCCACGAGCGCCAGGCGGACATAGTCGTCGCCCTGCTCGCCGAAGCCGATACCGGGGGCGACGGCGACATCTGCCTTTTCGACGAGAAGCTTCGAGAACTCGAGCGAACCCAGATGACGGAACTTCTCGGGGATCTTTGCCCAGGCAAACATGGTCGCCGGCGGCGGCGGCACTTCGAAGCCCGCCTTGCCGAAGCTCTCGACCATCACGTCGCGACGGCGCCTGTAGATGTTGCGCACCTCGGCAATGTCGCTGCCGTCGCCGTTGAGCGCCTGCGTCGCGGCGACCTGGATCGGCGTGAAAGCGCCATAGTCGAGATAGGACTTGACCCGCGTCAGCGCCGCGATCAACCGCTCGTTGCCGACAGCAAAGCCCATGCGCCAGCCGGGCATGGAGAACGTCTTCGACATCGATGTGAACTCGACCGTGACGTCGATCGCGCCAGGCACTTCCAGCACGGAGGGCGGCGGCGCGTCATCGAAGTAGATTTCCGAATAGGCGAGATCCGAGAGCACGATGATGTCGTGCTTCTTCGCAAACGCGATGACTTCCTTGTAGAAGTCGAGCGAGGCGACCTGCGCCGTCGGGTTCGACGGGTAGTTGAGGATCAGTGCCAGAGGCTTCGGGATCGAATGCCGCACAGCCCGCTCCAGCGGCGCGAAGAAGCTGTCGTCCGGTTCCACGGAAATGGAACGGATCACGCCGCCTGCCATCAGGAAACCGAAGGCGTGGATAGGATAGGTCGGGTTCGGGCACAGAATGACATCGCCGGGCGCGGTGATCGCCTGCGCCATATTGGCGAAACCCTCCTTGGAACCGAGCGTCGCGACGACCTGGGTCTCGGGATTGAGTTTGACGCCGAAGCGACGGGCATAATAGGCGGCCTGGGCACGACGCAGCCCGGGAATGCCCTTCGACGACGAATAACGATGTGTGCGCGGATCCTGGACAACCTCGCAAAGCTTGTCGACGATCGATTGCGGGGTGGGAAGGTCCGGATTGCCCATGCCGAGGTCGATGATGTCAGCACCGGCCGCTCGCGCGCTTGCTTTCAAACGGTTGACCTGTTCGAAAACATAGGGCGGCAAACGCCGGACTTTGTGAAACTCTTCCATCTCCAAACCTCGTTTGGCGCAAGCCTCCACGAGCCGTTCGGCTTTCGCGGAAGCAAACGCGGTGGTGAACGGCCGTCATGGCGGCCATTCAACGCTTTGCGTCCAAATCACTTGAAAGGCAAGCGCTAATTCGCGATCTGTTTCAGCGTGTCGGCACCGTGTTGCTCGGCCAGCAACTGCAATTCCTTCAAGCGTCGCTGATATTCGGCCTCGGAGATCGAGCCGGATTGGCGGGCAGCGGCAAGCGCCGTCAACCGGGATTGCATCGAGACCGCCTCTTCATCGGTCAGTTGGGCGGCCGCGGCCGGCTTTTGCCCATAAACGGATGGATAGGTAGCCAAGTGGGCTGTCGAACTGCATCCGGCAAGAGCGCCCGCGAGGAGCAATCCCAAAACCCAAGAAACCGAGCCCTGTTTTCCGACGACAAGCATGCTGGCGATGACCCCTGTTTTTCCGGCGCGACGATGACCAGTGCACCGCACGCCCGAAAAAGACACGCCGATGACACTTTAACCATTTGAATTCAAAGCGATTTACTCGCTTCCTGTGATTCCATTGGAAAGCTGAATGCTCTAGCCCTTGTAATCATTTTCGGGCAGAATGTAAAAATACAAAACAGATAAGATGCTGTGGAGGACGCCGGGTGACAGCAGACAGGAAGGCCGAGGACGGCGGTGGTAAGAACGGTTTTGCCGGCTTTGATCCTAAATCGATCGAGCCCTACATCGTCAAGGATCCCGAAAGCCTGGCCGTCAACCTGGCCCGCGCAGCAGAACAACTCGGCAAGGCAGCGTCCGCATGGCTTGCCCCGCGCGAAACCGGCGAGAAGACGGATGGTTTTGGCGAGCCGGTGTCCGACATGGTCAAGACGCTCTCCAAGATCTCGGAATATTGGCTTTCCGATCCACGCCGGACACTGGAAGCCCAGACACATCTCCTGGGCAGTTTCTTCGATATCTGGTCGCGAACGCTCCACCGCATAGCCGGCGACGTCGCCACGGACCCGACAAATCTCGCGCGCACCGACAAGCGCTTCGCGGACGAGGATTGGGTGAGGAACCCCTTCTTCGACTTCATTCGCCAGGCCTACTTCGCAACTTCGGACTGGGCGGAGAGAATGGTCAATGATGCCGAAGGGCTCGATGATCACACCAAACACAAGGCGGCCTTCTACGTCCGGCAGATATCGAGCGCGCTTTCGCCGACCAATTTCATAACGACCAACCCGCAGCTCTACCGGGAAACCGTGGCGTCAAGCGGCGCCAACCTCGTCAAGGGCATGCAGATGTTGGCCGAAGACATCGCAGCCGGGCGCGGTGATCTCAGGTTGCGGCAGACGGATACGAGCAAGTTCGCCATCGGCGAAAACATCGCAATCACGCCGGGCAAGGTGATCGCCCAAAGCGAGGTCTGCCAGGTGATCCAGTATGAGGCGAGCACCGAGACAGTGCTCAAGCGGCCGCTGCTGATCTGCCCGCCGTGGATCAACAAATTCTACGTGCTCGATCTCAACCCGCAGAAATCCTTCATCAAATGGGCGGTCGACCAGGGCCACACCGTGTTCGTCATCTCCTGGGTCAACCCCGATGAACGCCATGCCTCGAAGGACTGGGAGGCCTATGCGCGCGAAGGCATCGGCTTTGCGCTGGACATCATTGAGCAAGCGTCCGGCGAGCGCGAGGTCAACGCCATCGGTTACTGTGTCGGCGGCACGTTGCTAGCTGCCACACTGGCACTCCACGCCGCCGAAGGCGATGACCGTATCCGCTCGGCGACGCTTTTCACGACGCAAGTGGACTTCACCTATGCGGGAGACCTCAAGGTCTTTGTCGACGATGATCAAATCCGTCAGGTCGAGCGTAGCATGAGTGCTACTGGCTATCTCGAAGGCTCGAAGATGGCGACCGCCTTCAACATGCTGCGGGCCTCGGAACTGATCTGGCCGTATTTCGTCAACAATTATCTGAAGGGAGAGGAGCCCCTGCCCTTCGACCTGCTTTACTGGAACTCCGATTCAACGCGGATGCCTGCAGCCAACCACTCCTTCTATCTCCGCAACTGCTATCTGGAGAACAAACTCTCCAGAGGCGAAATGGTGCTGGCCGGCCGGAAGATATCGCTCGCCGACGTCAAGGTCCCGATCTACAATCTGGCGACGAAGGAAGATCACATTGCGCCCGCCAAATCGGTGTTCCTCGGCAGCAGTTGCTTCGGCGGCAAGGTCACGTTCGTCCTGTCAGGCTCGGGTCATATCGCCGGTGTCGTCAATCCGCCGGACAGGAGCAAGTATCAATATTGGACCGGTGGGCCTGCCAAGGGCGACATCGACCAATGGCTAGGCAAGGCAAAGGAGACACCGGGCTCCTGGTGGCCACATTGGCACGGCTGGGTTGAAAAGCTCGACAAGAAACGCGTTCCGGCCCGAAAGCCCGGCGGGCCGCTCAACTCGCTTGAGGAAGCGCCGGGTTCCTACGTACGCGCTCGGGCCTGATCGGATTACTCGTGAACTTCTCCCGTCCGCTCGTTCCAGCCACGCTTGTGCAGCGTTACAAGCGCTTTCTTTTTGACGCCGTTCTCGCCGATGGAACAAGTATTACCGGCTCATGCCCGAACACCGGCTCGATGCGCGGATTGACCACCCCCGGCTCGCCGATCTGGCTTTCGGAGCACGACAGCCTGACGCGGAAATACCGCCATATGCTGGAGATCGTCGAAGCAGACGGAACACTCGTCGGCATCAACACCGGGCTGCCGAACCGGCTTGCCGAGGAAGCGATCGCCGCTGGACTCGTCGGCGACCTTCATACCTACCAGATACTGCGGCGCGAGCAGAGATACGGCCGCAACTCCAGGATCGACATCCTTCTTAGCGACCCGACGAATGGTCTCGCCTATGTAGAAGTGAAGAACGTCCACTTCAGCCGCGACTGCGGCCTTGCCGAATTCCCCGATAGCCCGACTGCGCGCGGCGCCAAGCATCTCGAGGAACTTGGCGACATGGTGGAAGCCGGTCATCGCGCAATCATGCTCTATCTTGTCCAAAGACACGATTGCGATGTCTTCCGGATATGCCGAGAACTCGATCCGGTCTATGCTCGTGCATTCGAACGCGCTGCCAAACGCGGCGTCGAGGCTTATGCCATCAAATGCGCGATATCGCCCTCGCAAATAGTACCGACGGCGGCCATGGCAGTGGACGAACCCGCCCTCGCTGATTTATGACATGCGCTTAAAACAATGAAAGCTCTGTAATGGTAACCTATATCGAGGCCGGCGCTGCCCCCTACAAGAACACCGGCGTCATCCGTCTATACGGGCCGGATGGTTTCGAAGGCATGCGCAAGGCTTGTCAGGTCACTGCGCGTTGCCTGGATGAACTCGTGTCCCGCGTACTACCAGGTGTAACGACAGAAGAGATCGATCGCTTCGTCTTCGAATTCGGCATGGACCACGGCGCGCTTCCCGCCACGCTCAACTATCGTGGCTATACGAAATCGTCGTGCACGTCGATCAACCACGTCGTCTGCCATGGTATTCCGAACGAGAAGCCCTTACGCGAAGGCGACATTGTCAATATCGACGTTACCTATGTCGTTGATGGCTGGCATGGCGATTCCAGCCGCATGTATCCCGTCGGCGAGGTCAAGCGTGCCGCAGAACGGCTGCTCGATGTCACGCACGAATGTTTGATGCGCGGCATCGCGGCTGTTCGGCCCGGCGCACGCACCGGTGCGATCGGCGAGGCCATCCAGGCCTATGCGGAATCCGAACGCTGTTCGGTCGTGCGCGATTTTTGCGGCCACGGCGTCGGCCGGCTGTTTCACGATGCGCCGAACATCCTGCACTATGGGCGCGCCAACGAAGGCCCCGAGTTGCGCGAAGGCATGATCTTTACGATCGAGCCGATGATCAATCTGGGTCGGCCGCACGTGAAGGTTCTGTCGGATGGCTGGACCGCCGTCACGCGCGACCGTTCACTTTCGGCACAATACGAACACACGATCGGCGTCACCGCGGACGGCTGCGAAATCTTCACGCTTTCGCCAGCTGGCCTGTTCAAGCCCGGCATTGCTGCAGTGGGCAACGCGTGACGAGAACCCCGCCCCTCTCCGAAGGCGAACTGCAGTCGACGGACGAGCGGCAGTTCTTTGCACAGCAGAAGCCGCGCGCCGGCGACGCCGAATTGAATTCTGCTCCTCCCGCGGAAGCACACTATCACGGCCATCGCGATCGCCTGCGCGACCGCTACCGCGAACATGGCGATGCAGCGCTCGCGGATTACGAGGTGTTGGAACTCATCCTGTTCAGGCTGATCCCGCGTCGCGATACCAAACCGATCGCCAAGGCGCTGCTCGCCCGCTTCGGAACGCTCGCAGGCGTTTTCGGCGCGCCGCTCAATCTGTTGCAGGAAGTCAAGGGTGTTGGCGAGTCGGTCGCCCTTGATCTCAAGCTCATCGCCACAGCCAGCCACCGGATGCTGAAGAGCGAGTTGCGCGACAAGCAGGTCCTTTCATCCTGGAGCGCGGTCATCGACTATTGCCATGCAGCGATGGCGCATGAGACCAAGGAGCAGTTTCGCATCCTCTTCCTCGACAAGCGCAACGTGCTGATTGCCGATGAAGTCCAGCAGAGAGGCACGATCGACCACACGCCGGTCTATCCGCGCGAGGTGATCAAGCGTGCACTTGAGCTATCCGCGACCGCGCTGATCCTGGTGCACAACCATCCCTCCGGCGACCCGACGCCTTCTCGTGCGGATATCGAGATGACCAAGCTGATCGCCGAAGCCGCCAAGCCGCTCGGCATCGCGCTTCACGACCACATCATCATCGGCAAGGACGGGCACGCGAGCCTCAAGGGCCTTCGCTTGATTTAATGCGCGCTGCGCCTGAAAGCTTAGCCCTTCCCGTCAAAGCCATCTGGCACGGCGGAAGAAGCGGTAGAGCGTCACGCACAGCCCGATGATCACGGCCAACACGACAAAATAGCCGTAGCGGAACCGAAGCTCAGGCATATCCTCGAAATTCATGCCGTAGATGCCCGCAATCGCCGTCGGGACCGCCAGAATGGCTGCCCACGAAGCGAGCTTGCGCGAGATTTCCGTCTGCTCCGACTGGCCGATCATCAGGCTCGCCTCGAAGGTGAAGGCAAGAACCTCGCGCAGCGCATCGATGTCTTCCTGGACCCGTCGAACGTGATCGGTCACATCGCGGAACAGGGGCTGCATTGCCGCATCCATGCCCGGAAGTTCGAGGTGTTCATGCCGGCGACACACATCCACCAATGGCACCACCGCATTGCGCAGGCGCAGCAGGTTTCGGCGCAGCAGATAAAGGCGTTCGATATCCGCCTTAGCCAACCGGTCGCGTAAGAGTTTATCCTCGAGTTCCTCGACCTCGGCATGGATCGCTTCCACAACCGGCATGTAGTTGTCGACGATGAAATCGAGGATCGAATAGAGGATGTAATTCTCACCGTGGGCGAGTGCTGCTGGCGAGGATTCGCATCTCTGCCTGACCGCCATGTAGGAGGTCGATGCCCCGTGGCGAACGGAAATAATGTAGCCGCGACCGACGAAAAGATGCGTTTCGCCGAATAAGATTTCATCACCGGCCATGTGCGCGGTGCGCGCCACGACGAAGATCGCGTCGCCGTAGATTTCCAGCTTCGGACGCTGATGCGCCTTTCCGGCGTCCTCAATCGCCAAGTCGTGGAGATCGAATTCAGCCTGAACCTGCCGCAACAGTGCCTCATCCGGCTCATGCAGGCCGATCCAGATGACGACATTTTCGCGGCCCCGCCATTGTCCTGCCTCGTCGATCTCAATGTCACGCAGACGCTGGCCGTTCTGGTAGACCGCAGCAGCGATGACCCCCGGGCGGGTGGGCGGAACCGCCTCGGCCTTTGTCACGCCAGCCGCATGGCCGGGGATCGCCGTCGCTTCTGATGCCATTCCTAGACTCCACCTGTGCTTTGCCGCGTAAGAAAACGGACGGGCGACGTCATACGCAAACATAGCTTTATTTCGGCACAGGCGGCATCCACGATAGAACAATGCGCATGGTGCTTCATTAAACGACGCAATTGACGCTATAAACGCCTGCGATGAAATTTGCCGCATCGCACAACGATTCTGCATACGGGAAGCGTTCATGAACCAGTTCGATCTCATCGTCGTCGGAAGCGGCCCAGCGGGGCGCAGGGGTGCTATCCAGGCCGCGAAACTCGGAAAGAAGGTGCTCGTCGTCGAGCAGGGCAAGCGCGTCGGCGGCGTCTCCGTCCACACCGGAACTATTCCGTCAAAGACGCTTCGCGAGACCGCGCTCAACCTGTCGGGCTGGCGCGAGCGCGGCTTTTACGGCCGCTCCTATCGGGTGAAGCAGGAAATCAGCGCCGACGATCTGCGCCGCCGTCTCATCATCACCCTCAACCACGAAGTCGAGGTGCTCGAACATCAGTTCGCGCGAAACCGCGTCCAGCATATCCGCGGCAGGGCAAGTTTCGTGAACCCGACAACGCTCGAGATCCTCAAGGACGACGGCGAGAGTATTCCTGTTTCCGCAACGAGCGTCTTGCTCGCCGTCGGAACGAAACCTTTCCGCCCGGACTACATTCCCTTCGACGGCAAGACCGTCGTCGACAGCGATGAGTTGTTGGACATCGGGGAACTGCCGCGTTCGCTGGTCGTCATCGGCGCGGGCGTCGTCGGGATCGAGTACGCCACGATCTTCAGCGCCCTCGACACGCAAGTCACCGTCATTGACCCCAAGACGACAATGCTCGACTTCATCGACAAAGAGATCGTCGAGGATTTCACCTATCAATTGCGCGATCGCAACATGAAGCTCAATCTCGGCCAGAAGGCCGAGAAGGTAGAGCGCCTCGACGGCGGTAAGGTTCTGCTTACACTCGACAATGGCCGCAAGATCACGACGGAGTTGGTCTTGTTTGCCGCCGGCCGGATCGGCGCAACCGATGCGCTCAACCTGCCCGCGGCCGGGCTCGAAGCGGACAGCCGCGGGCGACTGAAGGTGAATCCGGAAACATTCCAGACCTCGGTCCCAAACATCTACGCCGCGGGCGACGTCGTTGGCTTCCCGAGTCTCGCTTCGACCTCGATGGAACAGGGGCGCGTCGCCGCTCGCGTCGCCGTCGGGGCGATCGCCAAGGAGCCGCAGAAATATTTCCCCTACGGCATCTATGCCGTGCCGGAAATCTCGACCTGCGGCCTCTCCGAGGAAGAGGTCAAAGAGCGCGGCATTCCTTACGAATGTGGCATTGCGCGGTTCCGGGAAACGTCGCGTGGGCACATCATGGGGCTCGATTCCGGTCTGCTGAAAATGATCTTCTCACTGAAGACGCGGCGCTTGCTGGGCGTCCACATCATCGGGGAAGGCGCAACCGAGCTCGTGCACATCGGCCAGGCGGTTCTCAACCTGAAGGGCACGGTCGAGTATTTCGTCGAAAACACGTTCAACTATCCGACGCTCGCCGAAGCCTACAAGATCGCCGGTCTCGACGCGTGGAACCGCATGGGCGAGATCAAGACGGCCTAGCTGGCTTGACAATTCGCTCTTTCAGCCGCCGTTTCGGCGGCTTTTCCTTTCCCAACGAAAAAGGCCGCCCCGAAAGGCGGCCTCTTAAATTTCTCGCAGAAGGAACCGATTATTCGGCGCTCTCGTCAGCGGCCTTCTTCTTTGCCGGGGCCTTCTTCTTCGGTGCAGCGGCTTCCTCGCCTTCAGCAGCCTCGGCCTTTGCCGCAGCCTTCTTCTTGGCAGGCGCCTTCTTGGCGGCCGGCTTGCCTTCGGCTTCCTCGTCGTCAGCCATCAGCTCTTCCTTGGAAACCGACTTGTCGGTTACCGAGATCTCGGAAAGCAGGTGGTCGACGACCTTCTCTTCGAACAACGGGGCGCGCAGCGAAGCGGCGGCGCCGGGGGTGTTCTTGAAGTAGTCGAGGATCTGCTTTTCCTGGCCCGGGAACTGGCGCAGCTGTTCGAACAGCGAACGCTGCATTTCGTCGTCGCTCACCTGAACGCCGGCCTTCTCGCCGATTTCGGAGAGAACGAGACCGAGGCGGACACGACGCTCGGCAAGCTTGCGATACTCGGCGCGAGCCTCCTCCTCCGTCGTCTCTTCATCGGCGAAGGTCTTGCCAGCCTGCTGAAGGTCGGTGTTGATCTGGCGCCAGATGTTTTCGAACTCGGCGTCCACGAGGCGCTCCGGCGTCTCGAACTGGTAGAGCTCGTCGAGTTGGTCGAGGATCTGGCGCTTGACCTTCTGGCGGGTGACCGAGCCGTACTGGCTTTCGATCTGGCCGCGAACGATTTCCTTCAGCTTGTCAGCCGATTCGAGACCAAGCTTGGTCGCGAGTTCATCGTTGATCTCGAGCGGAGCAGCGGCGGCGACATCTTTCACGGTGATGTCGAAGGTCGCTTCCTTGCCGGCGAGGTTTGCGGCCGGATAGTCGGCCGGGAAGGTTACGGTGATCGTCTTTTCGTCACCAGCCTTGACGCCGACGAGTTGCTCTTCGAAGCCCGGGATAAAGCGGTCGGAGCCGAGCACCAGTTCGGCGTCCTCATCCTTGCCGCCGTCGAAGGCAACGCCTTCGACCTTGCCAAGGTAGTCGACGGTGACGCGGTCGCCGTTGGCAGCCTTGCCCTTCTTGGATTCGTAGGTGCGGGCGCTTTCGGCAATACGCAGAATCTGCTCGTTGACCTCGTCCTCGGCGATCTCGACAACTTCCCGGACGACCTTGATGCCGCTTACGTCCTTGAGCTCGAACTTCGGGATGACCTCGTAGGCAACCGTGAATTCGAGATCGGCTTCGGCATTGAGGATCTTGTTGGCTTCCGCCTCGTCCTCGGTCATCGCGATTTCCGGCTGGGTTGCCGACTTCTCGCCACGCTCCGACAGGATTTCAGTCGGCTTCTCACGAACGATCTCATTGACAAGATCAGCCATGATCGACTTGCCGTAAACCTTCTTCAGATGCGCAACCGGCACCTTGCCCGGACGGAAGCCGTTGATGCGGACGCGGTCCTTCACTTCGGCCAGACGCTCATTCATCCGAGCTTCCATGTCCTTGGCCGGGATAACGACCTTGAGTTCGCGCTTCAGCCCTTGAGCGAGCGTTTCGATAACCTGCATGTTCAAACCTTCACTTCACGTTGACAGTGCTCTTGCCTCGAAGGCTTGGCGAGCACGTGAGCCGATCCATTTGCCGGGAGTGGCTTTACGCAATTCCTTGACCGTTTTGCAAGCAAAATGGCACTCCGCCTACCCTCTTCACCGTCGAATTCCGACGTTTGGCAAGTTGTTGTCCTGGTGCGGGTAGAGAGACTTGAACTCCCACGCCTTGCGGCACCAGAACCTAAATCTGGCGTGTCTACCAATTTCACCATACCCGCGTTCAGACAACCACACCGCCTGATCGCATTTCCCGCAAGACAACCAGCGGGAGCACCGCGGATATTCTGGACATGCGAAGGGTTCGGGCTTTCCCGAGCGCGGCGTCTCTATATCACTCGTTTTTGCCGGATCAAAGAGAAAATGCGCGACAATGCACGCCCGCGTCTTCGCCGTTGCCTCGATTATTCTGGACCAAGAAGCCGGCAACAAAATGAACTTCTTTCGCGCCGGCGCGGGCCATCAATACATCGGCTCCTCGTAGACCGGTGCTCCGTCTATCGAAACCTGCCGGATCTGGGCGCGCCCTTCCGTATCCACACGCACGTTGACAGAAAGCGCTTGGGCGCTGCGCGCAGTTTCGATGACACTGCCCTCGCCTTCCGGCACGTAGTAGCGCTCGATTCCGTAATTCGGGAAGAGCGGTGGCGCGCCGGCTGACGGATAGTAAGAGAACGGCAGCGATCTGATGACAATGCTGCCCGCGGCCTCTGCGAGCGGGCTGAACGATGCCTCTACCGGTCCCCAGAAACCGTCCGGCTGCTGTTTGAGCCGCACGAATAGCTGCGCCTTCGCAGCCTCCTCGGGCAAACCGCCTATGATGATGTCCGGCGAAATGCGGGAGATATCGTACGACAGGGTCACATATTCACCGCGCAAGAGATCGCGTGGATCGACGGGTGCACTTCTTAGAAGCACATCCTTGCCGTTGCGCAGGATCGAAGCGCGGCTCTCGATCATGTATCCAAGCACGGCGGTCTGCAGCAGAGCCACCAAGAGGGCCGCGACGAAGGGATTGCGCCAGCGGGCGACAGGCAAAGCACCACTCATTGAGAAGCCTCCCCCACTCGCCCCAGCCTGCGCTCAACACGGATGACGAGCCACGCCACAAGCGCGACGACCACCGCTGAAATCAGGAAGAATCCTGATGTGCCGAGGATCGATCCGAGCGTCTCGAAAGCCAGATACAAAATCTCCGCGGCGAATACCGCGTAGGCCAAGTAGCGAACTGCACCGTTACGCGCGCCGGCAAGACCGATGCCTACGAGGGCTAAGGCAAGCAGGCCGACGCCGAGGGCGGTCTCTGCCCAAGCACCTCTCACTGCGCTTTGCATAGCCACAAGGCCGATGACGGCGACCGCGAAGGAATAGAACGAAGGCGCGGAACCGGCCTCGGAGGCCAGTCCGTACAGCGGCGATCGCGGCAGCGACGCGAGCAGAAAGGCAATGAAGCCGGCGGCGAAGAAGGCGATTGCGAGCCAGATCTCAGGGTTGTCGACGTAGAGCGCGCCGAGCCAGGCGACGCAGAGAAGATAAGCCAAGTGGCGCGTACGCCCCGCATCGGTGTAGCGGACCAGGGTGAGCACGATGACCGCCAGGACCGGCACGAGCCAGAAATAGGACTCGATCGCCGGAACAATCCCTCCGCTGTCGAACAGCGTAATGAGAAACGCCCAGGCAAGGCACGCGGCAATCGTCGTGACGGCAGCCGACGCGAAGGCCGCCGCCGACAGGCATGCCCCGGCGAACCATAGAAGCATCGCATCCGCCGCGTCGCCCGAAAGATGATACATCTGGCCGACCAGCGCGATGCCGGCACCGAAGGACATGGTGCCGAGAATGAGCAGAGCCGCGCCAACCGCCTTGGCTCCGCGGCCGAGGAAATAAGCTGCGAGAAAATGGAAGAGCCAGATCAAGGCGACGACGCCCGCGACCCTGGCAAGACGCGGCAATGCTTCCCAATTCGCTGCGACAAGCAGCAAGAGCGACGCCGAAAGCAGAAGCGCTGCCAGCGCCAACAGGACCCGCCCGACGCTGAAAGTGGATTCGCGCGCATCATATTCCGCGAGCATCGCACTTGCCGACGACTGGGGAAGCAGGCCGAGATCCACCCAGCGCTTCAGATCTCGTTCCATGCGTCCGCGATACATCTCACCTCCGGACTTGTGCTCCCCGGCCACATAGGCGTCTTCCCGACGCCTCGCGACCGGCTTTAGAGAATAACAAATCGGTGAAAAAGGCGAGAAAAAACAACGGGGCTGTTCTTCTCTGCCCCGAGATCACTTCCGGTTAACGGGGTTTGCGACGGGGTTGCGCCGGCCGCATATCTTCCATGCGTATATTGCACTGCACAAATCGATTTAAGATCGCTATATTCACATCATCAAAGGCGACGGGCAGTGACGATCTGAACGGACGCCGGCGGGATTGGTCGCCCGCCCCCGGAATTCCGGAAAGACCCGAGCGGAAGCTCGACGAATTCGGAGCAGCGTACTCCTCCTCCCAACGCTTCTCCGATAAGATTGGCAACACTCCTCCTCCCGGTTGCCAATCACTTACATGACGCCCGCTGGACCTCCTCCCCCAGCGGGCGTTTTGCTTTTGCCCCTCCCTGCCCTGACCTAGCTCGCGAGAGACTCCCGATTGCACAATATTGAAGCAATTTCGCGGTGTTGCGCGCTCAAGCCATGCGCCAAATGCATGGATGCTATTCGGCGCGCGCCTCTGCACAAAACGCGTATCGTAGCTTATTTTACAACCATCGATCGGGCGGCGCACTCCTCCTCCCAGCGCACCCCGATACGGATTGGCGACACTCCTCCTCCCGGTTGCCAATCAGAACAAGCAACGCCCGCTGGACCTCCTCCCCCAGCGGGCGTTGTTTTTTGCGCCCTTTCCCTTTTGGATCCGTTCTCCTGCAACAGCCAGCGCGGGCCGGCGACGCGGCAGGACGTCAAGGGCGGGTCACGGGCAAGATGAAGGATTGCAATTGACGCATGGGTGCGATGCAGCATTGTCTCTGTATATGCCGATCAAATCGATTATATTTCAAACCATCAGATGACGGCCAGCAAGAGAGATAGAGCGCTGGCAAACGACCCTAGAAAGGATAGGATCATGAACCTCGCACGTTCTTTCAACAACTGGCGCAAGTATCGTCACACCTGCAACGAACTCGGCCGCATGAGCGACCGTGAGCTGAACGACCTCGGCATCGGCCGCAGCGACATTCCATACGTCGCTCGCCAGGCGATCAAGTAAGCCCAAGCACCGAATATCCATTTCTGAAACGCCCTCCAGCGTCGCTGGAGGGCGTTTTTATTTCGTCCTTGACCGACGGCGCATACGGCCGTCTCGCGACTGCGAAAGCCACCTTCGGCGCAACAAATTGCGCGCGCATCGGCTGCTCCATCCGAAAGGCCTTCAGTGCCGGCGCGACGCGAAAACCGTCGAAAACACAAGAGATTAACGCGCAGTCGAGCAATTTAGCCAACTTTTAACTTGTGGCGCGTTTTCGAGCGGCGAGAGCGCGGTGCTTACGAAATCGGCGATGCACTGCACAAACGCATAGCAGATGCATTTTCTTTGCACTCCATCTTCCAATTAGACAAGCGTATAAGAACCTCAACGACGCAGACAAATCACTGTCGCGACAAACTGATCTTGAGGACACGACCATGAACCCGATTCGCATTGCAAAAAGCTGGATCAACTATCGCCGCACTGTTGCCGAGCTCGGCAGCCTCTCGAACCACGCGCTCAGCGATATCGGCATTACCCGCTACGATATCCGCAACATTGCGGCTCGTTCTTTCCGCTAATCGGAGCGAACGTCCAAACATCCAAGACGGCGCCTGCTGCAGCAAATTCAAAGTGCTGCAGCGTCCCTTGCGCGTCTGATGAGACGCGCGGCGCTGTAGAGGCGCCGTTTTCGTTTCTTCGCAATTGGAACCGGAAGGCGGCTGTGATAGGAAGCCGCCCATGACAGCGAACACTTCCTATTCCCCCATTCATGTTGTCGGCGGCGGCCTCGCCGGATCGGAAGCCGCGTGGCAGATTGCCCAAGCCGGCGTACCGGTAATCCTCCACGAGATGCGCGGCGTGCGCGGCACCGACGCCCACAAGACCGACGGCCTTGCCGAACTCGTCTGCTCCAACTCGTTCCGCTCCGATGACGCGACCAGCAATGCGGTGGGCGTGCTGCATGCGGAAATGCGGCTCGCGGGCTCGCTGATCATGCAGGCTGCCGATCGCAATCAGGTGCCCGCCGGTGGAGCCCTTGCCGTCGATCGCGACGGCTTCTCTGCGGCCGTCAGCGCCGCGATCGATAGTCACCACTTGATCACGGTTGTCCGCGAGGAGATCACCGGGCTGCCGCCGAAGGACTGGGATCTTGCGATCATCGCCACCGGCCCCCTCACCGCGCCGGCTCTGGCCGAGGCGATCCGCGCGGAAACCGGCGCTGATGCACTCGCGTTTTTCGACGCGATCGCCCCGATCGTCTACACCGATACGATCGACATGGATATCTGCTGGCACCAGTCGCGCTACGACAAGGTCGGCCCTGGCGGCACCGGCAAGGACTACATCAACTGTCCGATGACCGAGGAGCAGTACAACGCCTTCGTCGATGCCTTGATCGCCGGCGACAAGACCGGTTTCAAGGAATGGGAGGGCACGCCTTATTTCGATGGTTGCCTGCCGATCGAAGTTATGGCCGAACGCGGGCGCGAAACGCTGCGTCACGGTCCGATGAAGCCGATGGGGCTGACCAACGCGCACAATCCCACGGTCAAGCCCTATGCCGTCGTACAGCTTCGACAAGACAACGCACTCGGCACGCTCTACAACATGGTCGGTTTCCAGACGAAGCTGAAATACGGCGCACAGGCGGAAGTCTTCCGGATGATCCCCGGGCTTGAAAAGGCCGAGTTCGCCCGGCTCGGTGGCCTGCATCGCAACACCTACATCAACTCGCCGACGCTGCTCGATTCGACCCTGACGCTCAAGTCCCGGCCGGGCCTGCGGTTTGCCGGCCAGATCACCGGTTGCGAGGGCTATGTGGAGAGCGCCAGCATCGGCCTGCTTGCCGGCCGGTTCGCCGCAGCCGAGCGCAAGGGCGAAACGCCGGTGCCGCCGCCGGCAACGACCGCCTTCGGGGCGCTTCTCAATCACATCACCGGCGGACACATCGTCTCCGACGACGAACCGGGCAAGCGCTCCTTCCAGCCGATGAACGTCAATTTCGGCCTGTTTCCGCCACTGGAACCGGGCGCTTTGACGAAACCGGACGGCGCCAAGCGTTTTCGCGGCAAGGAGAAGGCGCTCGCAAAGAAGCAGGCGACGGCATCCCGGGCTCTCAGCGATTGCGCAAGCTGGCTCGCCGTTCCGGCCCGGAAGACCGCTTAGTCGCTCGCCTGCGCCGCCGGCGGCTCATCGCTGAATTCCGATTTCGGGTTGAAGCTGCCGAGCAGCCAGAGCGAGACCTCCGCCGCCTCGGCGGCGGTCCGGAACTCGAAGTCGTTATCCAGGTAGGCGAAATCCGGAAAGTGCACGATCAGTCCGTGTCCGCTGTCGGAACTGTTCACCCGCACCTTGCCAGGATGAATGACGTGGCAGACGTAGTGCGTGCCGTGCGACTGGATAAAGCCCGCTTTGCCGTCGTGCAATCGAAGAAAGATCGCCTTCCTGTCGATGGTCGAATGCAAGGCTCGAATTGCTTCATCAGGGAAAACGCGGCCAAACTCGACCATCGCCGAGCCCGCGTCAGGATTGTCGAAATCCCGTTCGGCACGGGCGTTCATCCTCATGTAGAACGCTCCGACGGCGACGACCACCGCGATGAGCAACAGCCACAACATCACACAAGCCCCTTTCGGACGGCATGAATCCGGTAGCTCCCGCCTATACAATGTGAGACTTGCGCCGGCTTGACCAAGTGCAACTCCGGGGCTGGCTCAAAAGCGCTTGCGCCAGGTTGCGCGCCACATTCGCCATTGCCGCTGCCATTGGGCCGGCTGAATGGGGCGCTGGAGCAGACGCGCTCCCGCCTTTTCCGCCCGGTCGAACACCGGCTCGGCCAATGCCACCGGAGCGAAAGCGAAGAAATTCTGCGGAGAGATCGAGCCGATGCCCTGCCGCGCCTTGGCAAGATGATCCCTGCCAAAGCCGCAAAATGCGCTGATTGCCCGATCGATGGCCTTGGTGTCGCCGGCGGCCAGAAAAGTTTCCCGGTCCAGCCCGGTCGCACGCAGGAGATCTGCAGGAAGATAGACCTGGCCGCGCCGATGATGAATCGGCAGCAGCAAAAGGAGGCCGGCGACCGTCTGCGCGACTCCGGCATGTCCGGCGGCCTCCGCCGATTTCGCGGCGTTCGACGGATCAAGGATCAACGAGGAAAGCTGGATAAGGGCGGAAGCCGTTTCACCGGCATAGCCTTCCAGCGCCGATCTGTCCTGCATGGGATCGTCGTAAAGATCGAAAATCCGCGCATCGATCATGTTCTCGAGCACCGCGACCGGCAGATGATGTTCGCGAATGCACTCCAGAAGCGCCTCCGCCAACGGATGCCCCTCACCGCTCGATTGCTCGTTCGAGAGAATGTCACGCCACCATTGCAGTCGGATTTCGCCGGGAAGCGGCTCGTGTATCAAGTCGCGCACCCGGGCGATCTCCGCGTAGAATGCATAGAGAGCCGCAAGCGAGCGTCGCTTTTCAGGTGGGGAAAGCAGGCAAGCCAAGTATCGATCGCGATCTGTGTCCCGCAAGGTTGCGAGAATCTGAGTATCGGCCTCTTGCACGCACAGCTTCCTTCGAAATCACACCGCGATCAGGGCCGCGGCAACGGCGCGCGATTCGGCGAGCATGACGTTATAGGTTCTAACCGCCGCCCCGGTGCTCATCGGATCGGATGAGATGTTCTGCGCGCGCAACGCGGCCTTCAGCTCGGCCGGCAAGGGGCGGATTTCGCGACCCGTCCCCACAAGTAGCACTTCGATCTCACGCGCTTCGTCCAGCACACGTTTGAATTTCTCCAGCGAAAGCGGATCACCCTCGACCGCGTCCCACGCATAGACGCCGGACGGCAACATGAGGACCGAGCCGCGGTGAGACATCTCCGCGAAGCGGAAGCCGCCGTTCCCATAAGCGTCTATCGGCGCCCGCCCGGGAAAGTGCGCTTGGCGCATTTCGATGCCTTTTGCCATTATCAGGCCGTCCCTGTTGCCGCGTTCGGCTCGTCGTCGCGAGCGGGATTCTGCCCGCCGGCTCGGCCGCCTCGGCGGTTGAAGAGTATGAGAACCGGGCCCGCGATATAAATCGACGAGAGCGTTCCGACAACCACGCCGAAAAGCAATGTCATGCTGAAAGAGCGAAGCAGACCGTCGCCAAACAGATAGAGCGCTGCAAGCGCCAATATCGTCGTTACAGCCGTCAGGATGGTGCGTGAAAGCGTCTGGTTGATCGACGCATCGATGAGTACCGAGAGCGACATCTTTCGATAGCGTGTGTAATTCTCACGGATGCGATCGTAAATAACGACGGTATCGTTCAACGAATAGCAGACGATGGTCAGCAGGGCGGCAATGCTCGCAAGATTGAACTCGGTGCGCGTGACGACAAGGAAGCCGATGGTCAGCAACACGTCATGCAGGGTTGCTATCATCGCGCCGAGCGCAAATCGCCATTCGAACCGGATCCAGACATAGAGCAGAATGGCCAAGACCGCCGCGCCTATACCGAGGCTGCTGGCTCGTGTCAGTTCGTCGGAAGCGGCCGGTCCGACAACCTCAACCCGGCGGAACGTGTACTGGTCCTCCAGCTCAGCGCGAACCAATCCAATCGCGGTTTGTTCCGCATTGTCACCGGCCTCCTGTGAAGGAACGCGGACGAGGACGTCTCGTTCCGTGCCGAGTTCTTGAACCCGGACCTCCCCCAGGTTCAGCTCGTCAAGACGAGCGCGGATATCCGCGCTGTCGGCCGCGCCAGACTTTGCGCGAAGCTCGATAATCGATCCGCCCTTGAAATCCGCCCCGAAGTTGGGGCCTAGGCTGACAAGCAAGATCAGCGAAGCAAGCGACAGCGCGGCCATCAGAATAAAGACCGGATTGCGGATCGCCATGAACCGAATATCCGCCTCGCTGAAGAAACCGGTACGGATGCTTCGAGGCAATCGAGAGGGCCGGCGGCGGCGATACCATCCACGGACCAGTCGGCGTGTCAGGCTGTGGGCGGTCAGGATCGTCGTCACGCTCCCGATCGCAAGCGTCACGGCAAAACCACGGAAGGCGCCGGAGCCGAAATAGAAAAGAATGGCACCGGCGATCGCCATCGTCAGGTTGGCATCGACGATGCTGCTGAAGACGCGTGAAAAGCCGGTGTCGAGTGCCTTTCGCAGCGGTCCGGGGCCGCGCGCCTCCTCGCGAAGGCGCTCGTAGATGAGAACGTTCGAATCGACCGCCATGCCGATCGTGAGGATGATCCCCGCGATTCCCGGCAAGGTCAAAGTCGCGCCGATAAGGGAGAGCACCGCAATGATCAGCACCACATTCACGATGACCGCGATCACCGCAATCGCACCGAAGAAGCCATAGAACGCGATCATGCACGCCGCTACCGCGAGTGCAGCGATCATGCCGGCCTTGAGCGCGCTTGCGATCGCGTCAGTTCCGACACCAGGGCCGACGGTACGCTCCTCGACCACAGTCAGGGTCGCTGGCAGTGGTCCCGCGCGCAGCAAGGCGGCGAGGTTCTTGGTGCCGTCCTCGGACAGATTTCCTGAGATCCGGCCGGTGTCGCCGGTAACCGTTTCGGCAAGCCGTGGCGTCGACACCACCTGCCCATCAAGCACGATCGCGAACTGCCTTTTGGAATCGGCCTCCACAAGCGGCGTGATGCGCGCGAGCGCGTCGGCGTCGAGCTTGAAACTGACGACGGGCTCGCCGGTTGTCGGATCGTAATCAGGTTGCGCCTCGGCGAAATCCTCGGCCGCGACGAAGGCTCGCCTTTCGACAAGATAGGGAACCGGGGGATCGTCGAGCGAATAGAGGATCTCACTTGCTGCCGGCGGCCTCGTGTCGACCGCCTGTTGCACGGGCATCGATGGGTCGAGCCACCGGAAGGTGAGGTCGGCGCGCTGGCTGAGGAGATCCTTCAATCGCTGCGGATCGTCCAAGCCTGGCACTTGAACGACAAGGCGATCGTTGCCGCGCCGCTGTATCGATGGTTCTGCGAGACTGACTTCAGCAATGCGCCGGCGTACGACGTCGATGGCCTCGGTCACGGCCGAGGCCACCCTGAGGTCTATTCCCTCGTTGGTGAGCCGCAGGCGAACCACATCGCCCTGATCCGCCCCTTCCGAAACCAGTTCCTGAATCTGATTCCGAATGAGGCCGGCACTGTCGACGGGAGCGGTCAGTTGGCGCAATGCATCGCGCGCAGCCGGGACCTTCGTCGCATCGCGAACCCGGAACTGGATCGCCTGGCCGCTGCCCGACAGGCCCGTATAGGCGATGTCGGCGGTCCGCAGAGCCTTGCCGATCGTGTCGATCGTAGTCTCGAGCCGTTCGGCGATGATGTCGTCGCGGACGACCCTCAGCGTAAAGTCGGAACCGCCCTGGAGATCAAGTCCGAGCGGCACCTGCCGTTGCGGCGCCCACGCGGGCCATTGCGCGAGCTCTTCCTTTGAAAAAAGGTTCGGTAGAGCAAAAACAAAACCGGCCAGGACGACAAGCCAGATGATCGCGTTTTTCAGCGGCGAGAACTTGGGCATGCTCTGAATGCTCCATTCGCCGGCTCTGCCGGTTACGGTTCGGGCCCGGATTATTCCTTGACCGGCTCGCCCTTCACCCGAACCTCGGAAACCCCGCTGCGGACGACGCGAACCTTGATGCCGTCGGCGATCTCGACCTCGAGTTCAGCATCATCGACCACCTTGGTAACTTTGCCAACGATTCCGCCCCCGGTGACGACCTGATCACCGCGGCGAATGTTCTTCAGCAACTCTTCCCGACGCTTCATCTGCGCACGTTGCGGGCGGATGATTAGGAAATACATGACAACGAAGATCAGGAGGAAAGGCAGGATAGACATCAAAATGTCTGCACTGCCCGCGCTCGGGGCACCGGTCTGCGCAAAAGCTTCGGTAATGAACATCGATCGCTCCTTGAGTTCAAATTGCGCGGATCCTCCCGCGCGAAATCCGCCGGAATATAGGGGCGCGATGCCGCGACGCAAATCGGCCGCCCCCTATCCCTTTCCCCTGCCTCTGACACAAATTCCGCGGGAGGAGAACCCCCTGAACACTCGCGCTTGGCCTTTTCCAGCGCAAACCGTCGTGCTACCGGAAAAAACCTGCCGCGCGGTTTCCCTCACGGACAATTTCCGGAGGCAAACTCTACGGCAATTCAACGAATTACAGATGCACGCGGCGCCAGGCCAAGCGCAGAACGAATACCGGAGAGAAGCAGATGCAGGAAAACAAGATCGACATACTGATCAACGAGATGCAGAAGCTTTCGGCGGCTATCGAGCGGATCGCAGGCCCGCCGCCAGCCGTGAACGACTGGAGCCAGGCGGAATGTTTCGTCTGGGCGCCGGCAAATCGCCATCTGCAGCCGGTAGCAAAGCCGAACCGCATCGACCTTGCCCTGATCACCGGCGTCGATCACGTTCGTGACATCCTTTTCGACAACACGCTTCGTTTCGCTGAGGGTTATCCGGCAAACAACGTGCTTCTTTGGGGTGCGCGCGGCATGGGCAAGTCTTCGCTGGTCAAGGCGGTCCATGCGCGGGTCGCGCACGAAACCGGCAGTGCATTGAAGCTTGTCGAAGTGCACCGGGAAGACATCGCAAGCCTGCCGGTTCTGATGGAGATCCTCAAAGCGGCGTCGATGCCGGTCATCGTCTTCTGCGACGATCTTTCCTTCGACCATGACGATACGTCTTACAAGTCGCTGAAAGCGGTTCTCGACGGAGGCGTGGAAGGCCGCCCCGCCAACGTTCTGCTCTACGCAACCTCAAACCGCCGGCACCTGCTGCCTCGCAACATGATGGAAAACGAGCAATCGACAGCGATAAATCCATCGGAGGCGGTCGAGGAGAAGGTTTCACTGTCGGACCGTTTCGGCCTCTGGCTAGGCTTCTACAAGTGCAGCCAGGATGATTATCTGGCGATGGTCGACGGATACGCCCGCTACTACGACCTGCAGGTCGAACGGGAGACGCTGCATGCGGAAGCGCTGGAATGGGCAACGACGCGGGGATCGAGATCCGGCCGCGTCGCTTGGCAGTTCATTCAGGATCTGGCCGGCCGGCTGCGCCGGCAACTCGGCAATCCGGCATAATTTCGGCGGACCAAATCAAGTCCTGGAATTGCTCTATTCTAGATAGGTTGTTGGGTTCACCGGGGTGGCGTTCTTGCGGACCTCGAAATGCACCTGCGGCTGCGTCGCTTTGCCGGTCATGCCGGAGGCAGCAAGTGTCTGTCCGCGCTGCACCTTCTGCCCGCGCTGCACTTTGAGTTCCGAGGCGTTGCCGTAGACCGTGACCGTGCCGTCGTCGTGGCGAACCAGAACGGCATTGCCCAGTTCCTTCAGGCTGCTGCCGGAGTAGATGACCACACCGTTTTCGGCCGCCTTGATCGGCGTGCCTTCCGGCGCGGAGATGTTGATGCCGTCGTTGCGATTGCCGTCGACATTCGCGCCGTATCCGGCAACGACCGCGCCGCGTACCGGCCAACGATACTTGCTGATACCGGTCGACTTCGGCAGGTCTTCGTCGATGTCCGTCTTGGTCGCGACTTCCGAAACGCTCTCCTTGGCAACCGGCGGCTTATATTCGGCAGGTTTGCCCTGCTCGAGCGAAGCGACCTTGGTCTCTGCCTTCTTGGTCGGCACCGAAGCTGTCGCCAGCGCATCCGTTGCCGTAGGAGCCGCGCCCGGCATCTTCAGCTTTTGGCCGATGCGGATCCCCTCGGTCGTCAGGCCGTTCGCCTGCTTCAAAGCGCTGACCGATACGCCGTTCGCCTTGGCGATGCGGTTCAACGAGTCACCCGGCTTGACGGTGTAGAGGCCGTCGCCGCCACTACCCTGTCCCTTGGAGGCGAGCTTGCCTGCGGCGACATCGCTGCGGCTTTCGTTCTTTTCACGCGATTGGGTCTGACCAGGAAGAATCGCCGCTTCGCGCTTGTCCGCCGGCAGCGGCGACGGACGCTGCTTGCCGCCCTCGATATCGGCGATCGAGTTGGAGGCGGCCGCCTTCGCAGCACTGCTCGCAACTCCGAACGTCGGGATCACAAGGCGCTGACCGGGCTCTACCTGCCCAGCCGACTTCAACCCATTTGCCCTAAGAATCTCCTTCTCCGGAACTCCAAAGCGCTTCGCGAGGGTGGCGACGGTGTCGCCTTGGCGAACCATGACGGAGGGCGCGTTCTGCGTGCCCCAGCCGCCCTTGCTCGCCGGTTCCCTGGCCGCTGCAGGCAGAGTCTCGGCCTTGGCGACGGACTGCGCCTGCCGTTGCGTCGGAAGCGCCTGCGGTTGCGGTGCCGTCGCGGAGGGATCCGCCAACGCTGTGCGCTGAACACTCATCGGCGTCGAGGCGACACGCGCGCTGGAGACGGGCGCCGGGTTATAGGTGGCGTTCTGACCCGCGACCGGATACGGCTGACCATAGGACGCACCGGCTCCACCAGACGGAGCCGCCGCAAGCTGCCCGGTGGCAACATCACCGCGCGGCACTGGCATCGTATCCTGCGGGATGGAACTGGTCGTTATGTCGTCGGATCTTGAAAAAAGCCCGCTGAAGCGGCTGACATCCGAGCTGCAACCGGTGGCAGCGCCTGCCAGCAAGATCGCCGCACACAGGCGGATCGTGGACTTCCCTGCACTGGGAGATACAAATTTACGCATGACGCCTACCCACTCCGAACGCAACTCGCTGTGGAATGATTAAAGCGCATTAGAGTTACCGCTCGGTTAAGGGCGGCACCCAATTTGACGAAATGCTAACCATAGCCGGCGCGCCTTGCCTCTCGGCGAAAGACGCATGCAAAAGGCTTAGAACAGCTCGGAATAAAGCCGCTCGATCTCTGACACGGATCTGGGCTCAGGCGGCTGATCTTCGTAACTGATATTGGATTTGTCCCAGTCAAATCCCCTGCCCTCTGTCCTCAAAACCGAAGGCGGGACTTCCGCATGGACTGCCTTATCCTCGTCGAGGAAAACGCTGACCAGGGCTTGGAAATTGGCTTCTACATCGAGACCGCTTTCGGCGTCGTATTCGAGCGATCGCAAACCGGCAATAGCCGCCTCGCGTGTCCCGAAATAGCGCAGGCTGTTCTGATCCTCCGGACGGAGACTGTCGTAATAATCGATGAAGGCTCCGTAATAAGCCTTGTAATCACCGGTCTCGGCAAACCTGCCAAAGGCTTGGTATTCGCGTGATGCCAGCTGGGGCGAAGGATTGTTGTTCCACTCATCCCTCGTCAGAGGCGGCAACCGTTCCGGCGATTTTTTCGTTCGACTGAGATAGAGGAGTGCGTCAACCGACAGAGAGATACGCGGCGTTGGATCGAAGAAGCCCGTTTGCGCGGCTTGCGCGTCATTCTCATCCTTGTTTCCGGTCGCGACCTGGCCGGCCGAACGCCCGGCGAGATTGCCCAGGCCGTCGCCGGCCGTTGCCGCAGTCAACCTGTTTGCAATCTGCATCCGCCGTCTCCGTCATATGCACGATCTAACGAGAAACGCAGAACACGCGCGTATCGCGTCCAAAATCCGTCGTGCCGTTCTGACCTATGGCGGCAAGCTTGCGCGAAGCTGGAGTTAATTAAGAATCCATTAACCATTCACTCTAAAGGAGCCGCGAGGAACGCCCGGCAGGCTAGCCGACTACGACGATGATTTCCCCGCTTTGCTCCCGAAATAGCCGACTTTTCCAGTCAGGTCCGCCATGCACGTCACAGGAATGATGCAAGCTGCGGCACGACCGGAAGGTAAGGCGCGTCGAACAGGTCCTCGCGGTCGAACCGGCTGCCGGTGCGATTGACGCGAACGATCCGGCAGACCGTTTCGCTCATCATGATTGGGACCAGCAAGGTGCCGCCGGAGACCAGATGGTCGGAGAACATGCGGGGCAGGCTGTTGAATGCCGCGGTTATCAGGATGCGGTCGAACGTCCCCTCACCCGGCACGCCTGCGCTACCGTCGGCCTGCCTGACGACGACATTGCGAATGCCGGCCTTTTCCAGGTTCTTTTGCGCAGAACTCACCAGCGTCTGATATCGATCGATCGTCAATACGCGCTCGGCGATACGCCCCATCACGCCCGCCGTGAAACCGCTGCCGGTGCCCACTTCGAGAATGCGCTGCCCCGGCTTGATGTTCAGGCAATGCAACAGCCGCACGGCAAAATCATAGCCTTCCATGAACGACCCGCAATCGAGCGGTATCAATCGTTGGGAATAGGCCTCGACCTGGTATTGCGGTGGGGCAAAATGGCTGCGTGGCGTCTGTTCAACCGCCTTCAGCAGATCGTGATTCGCAATTCCTTCGCCGCGCAGTCGCAGCACCATCGCTGCAAATCCCTCCTGCTGGGAAACGCGTCCGTTCAAGCGACAGTCCCTTCTCGCAATGCGCGCGCTATACGATCCTGGACGGTATAGTCGGTCAAATCCAGTTTAAGCGGGGTTACCGAGATCTTGTTCTCGCGCAAAGCGTGAATGTCGGTCCCGTCACGAAAATCGCCGGCGCGCTCGCCGAAGCGCAGCCAGAAATACGGAAAACCGCGACCGTCGGTGCGCTCGTCGATGCTGAGCCCGAAATCAAGCTTGCCTTGCGAGGTGACTTCCACCCCAGCGACGGCTTCGGCGGCGCAATTCGGAAAGTTCAAGTTGATGAGCGTACCGACCGGCAACTCGACGTCCAGCAAAGTGCGGATCAATGCCGGCGCGTGAGTCTCCGCCACGTCCCACGGAACGTCCCTGCCGACCGCGTGCTGATAGGCCTGACTGAGCGCGATCGACCGGATTCCCTGAAGCGTCCCTTCGATGGCGCCGGCCACTGTGCCAGAATAGGTAACGTCATCAGCAAGGTTGGCGCCGACATTGACGCCCGAAAGGACCAGATCCGGCTTGCCGTCGAGAAGCTTCTTGGCAGCCATGATCACACAGTCGGTCGGCGTTCCCCTCAGGGCAAAGCGCCGTTCCGAGACCTGGCGCAGACGCAGCGGTTCGGAAAGAGTCAGCGAATGCGCAAGGCCGCTCTGGTCCACTTCCGGTGCGACCACCCATACGTCATCCGAGATTGTCCTCGCGATGCGCTCCAGCACCGAAAGTCCTTCGGCATGGATGCCGTCATCGTTCGTCAGCAGGATCCGCATTCCGGTTCTCTTCCGCTTCTCGCGCTCAGGCTGTTTTCTCGATGCGCCGTTGGCCGCCCATGTAGGGAATAAGGACGTCTGGCACAGCGACAGAGCCGTCCTCGTTCAGATAATTCTCGATAACGGCTATCAGCGCGCGCCCGACGGCAACGCCCGAACCGTTCAACGTGTGAACGAATCTCGTTCCCTTCTCCTCCTTCGCGCGGTAGCGCGCGTTCATGCGGCGCGCCTGGAAATCCCCGCAGACCGAGCAGGACGAAATTTCGCGGTAGGTATCCTGGCCCGGCAGCCAGACCTCAAGGTCATAGGTCTTGCGCGCGCCAAAGCCCATGTCGCCGGTCGAAAGCGTCATGACCCGATAGTGCAGCCCAAGGCGCTTCAACACCTCCTCGGCGCAGGCGGTCATCCGCTCGTGCTCGTCAATCGAGCTTTGCGCATCGGTGATCGAGACCAACTCCACCTTGTTGAACTGATGCTGACGCAGCATGCCGCGGGTATCGCGTCCGGCAGAACCGGCCTCCGAACGGAAGCACGGTGTCAAGGCGGTAAAACGCAACGGCAGCTTCTCTGCTTCGAGGATCTGCTCGCGAACCATGTTCGTCAACGGAACTTCCGCCGTCGGGACCAGCCAACGTTCATCCGTCGTGCGGAAGAGATCCTCCGCAAACTTCGGCAACTGCCCGGTCCCGTACATCGCGTCGTCACGGACGAGCAGCGGCGGCTGCACCTCGACATATCCGTGCTCCTGTGTGTGCAGGTCGAGCATGAACTGGCCGAGCGCCCGCTCGAGGCGAGCGAGCTGCCCCTTCACAATGGTGAAGCGCGAGCCTGCGATCCGCGCGGCGCCTTCGAAATCCATGAGCCCCAACGCCTCGCCGATTTCGAAATGCTCAAGCGGCTTGTGGTTCCAGGTCGGTTTTGCGCCGACAATCCGCGTCACGACGTTGGCCGCCTCATCGGCACCGACAGGAACATCGTCGAGCGGGACGTTCGGAATGCGCGACAGGGCATCCGAAAGCTCGGTATCGATGCGGCGGCTTTCTTCTTCGACCGCGGGCATGGTGTTCTTCAGTTCGGCGACTTCGGCCTTCAGCTTTTCGGCAAGTTCGCTGTTCTTCTGTGCCATGGCCGCGCCGATTTCCTTGGAGGCGGCATTACGGCGCGACTGCATTTCCTGCAGCGATTGAAGGATGGCGCGACGACGCTCATCGAGCGCGATCAAGGACGCAGACAACGGCTCCGCGCCCCGTTTCGCCAGGGCGGCGTCGAGCACATCGGCATTCTCACGGATCCATTTGATATCGAGCATAATCGTCCCACGCGTTGTTTACTGCATGAGTTCTCCTCAAATCGGCTCCGATTCAAGGAAAAATCACGCGGCGATTCAAAGTGCTACAGCGGCCTTTGCGCGTCTGAACAGACGTGAGGCGCTGCAGGTCACGGCGCGAGAACGTCAGACAGTCAGCCCTTCGCGGGTCCGGTCGTCTCGGAGGAACTTTCCTGCGAAGAGGCGATCTCGCTTGCGAGTGCGTCTCTCGCGCGCTGTCTTTCGACGAGTCGCGCCGTATAGATGGAAATTTCGTAGAGAAGGATGGCTGGCAGCGCAAGACCGATCTGGGACACGGGATCTGGCGGCGTCAAAACGGCCGCGACGACGAAGGCGATGACGATCGCGTATTTGCGCTTTTCGGCGAGCCCCTGGGCCGTGACGAAACCGACACGCGCAAGCAGCGTGGTGACAACAGGCAACTGGAAGACGAGGCCGAAGGCGAACACCAACGACATGATCAGGCTCAGATATTCCGATACTTTTGGCAGGAGTTGGATCGCAACCTGCCCTTCGCCGCCGCCCTGCTCCATGGCCAGGAAAAACCACATGACCATCGGCGTGAAGAAGAAATAGACCAGCGCGCCGCCGATGAGAAACAGAACCGGCGAAGCGATCAGGAACGGCAGGAAGGCTGCGCGTTCGTTCTTGTAGAGACCAGGCGCAACAAACTTGTAGATCTGCGACGCGATCACCGGAAAGGCGATCACCAGAGCGCCAAACATCGCAACCTTGATCTGGGTGAAGAAGAACTCCTGCGGCGCCGTGTAAATGAGCTCAACGTTGCGGTGGGTGAGGCCGGCCCAGCTCACTGCCCACTTGAACGGCAGGACGAGGAAGTTGAACAACTGCTTGGCAAAATAGAAGCAGACAAGAAAGGCGACAAAAAATGCGCCGACCGCCCAAATCAGCCTCGTGCGCAACTCGATGAGGTGCTCGATCAGTGGCTGCGGCCGGTCCTCGATATCGCCGCTCATGCGTCACCTTTCTTGCGCGAGGTCGCACGCGCCTTCTGCGTCTTGGTCTTGGTCTCGGCCTGCCGCTCGGCAGTTGACGAAGCTTTCTCGGCCCGTGGCTTCGTCGCCGCTTTCTTGGTTGTTGCGGCAGCAGGCTTCTTCGACGGCGCAAGCGCGGCTTTGGTCTTGCCGACGCTCTCCGCCTTTTTTTCTTCCACCTTCGGTTCGTTTGCCGTTGCAGCAGGAACCTCAGCGGGCTTCGCCACGGTTTCCACCGGAGCTTCGGTCTTCGTCGCCTCAGCCGCAGGCTGTACCGGCTCCGGCTGCGCCGGCTTGTCCGGCGTCGTCGCCTTCTGCAGATCGGACTTGATCTCGTTTCCAAGCTGGCGCAGCGGATTCATGGCGTCCCGCAACGCCGCGGTCGGATTGAGACTTTGCGCATCGCTGATCGTCTTGCGCACCTCATCCAGATCGGCTTCCCGCAAGGCCTCGTCGAACTGATGGCGAAAATCTGCCGCCATCCCGCGCATCTTGGACGTCATGCGCCCAAAGGCCCGCAGCATTGGCGGCAGGTCCTTCGGTCCAACGACGACAATCAAGACGATTGCGATAACAACAAGCTCGGTCCAGCCGATATCAAACATCCGACGTGCCCTAAAAAAACGTGACGCGAACGACCGGGTGGAAGAGTCCGCCCGGTCTCGCCAGCTTTTGCTTGTTAGCGGACTTCGTCAGACTTGTGCTCGACGGTCTTGCCGTCGATCGGCTTGTCGGTCGGAGCGGCGTCATCGTCGCCCATGCCCTTCTTGAAGCTCTTGATGCCCTTGGCGACATCACCCATCAGTTCCGGAATCTTGCCGCGGCCGAACAGCAGCAGGATCACCACCAGGACGATCAGCCAATGCCAGATGCTAAAGGAACCCATGCACTTACTCCCTTAGGGCCTCATTCAATCAAAGCCCATCACGTTGTCAATTTTCAGGCGTGCCGCCGGCAAGCCCTCATTCCCGATGGACCCTAGGATGTTGAGGCGTCTTTTTCAAACAGCAATATGTCGCGCTCGTTAACGGAAAGCGTGACGTCACGCAATCCTTGTGGCAACAGATCGGCGCGGATACGTGCCCGCACTGTACGCTCGAATTGCGGCACGGCAAGCTCCAACAGCTCGACGACGCCGAGAAAGCGTCTCGACAGGATGCGCGCAGGAATATCGCCGCCCTCCTCCTTGAGGTGAACGCCAGAGAGCCTGACTGCGACGCTCAAGGGCTGTCCCTCTTTGTAATGTCCCGCGGGCACGTCTCCGAGCGGCGTTTCGACGCGACCGCCCCGCACACGCGCATCAAAGACATTTATCTCGGAAAAGAACCCGGCTGCGAAGAGGTCGCGCGGTTTGCGATAAAGCTCATCGGCCGTACCGACCTGCACCAGGCGCCCGTCTTTCAACAGGGCGATGCGATCGGCCATGCGCATCGCCTCCTCGGCGTCATGTGTTACGACGATTGCCGTCGCACGCGTCTCGCGCAGAATGGCGAGCGTATCGGCGCGGATTGAATCCTTGAGGCGAGAGTCGAGGCCCGAGAAGGGTTCGTCCATCAGCAAGACCGCAGGTCGCGGCGCAAGCGCGCGGGCAAGTGCAACGCGCTGCTGCTCGCCGCCCGAGAGCACATGGGGATAACGGTCGGCGTAATGCAGCAGGCCCACACGCTCCAGTGCCGCATCCGCCTGCACCAGCGCCGCCTTCTTGGGCAGCGCCGTCAATCCAAAGCAGACGTTGTCGCGGATCGTCATGTGAGGAAAAAGCGCGAAATCCTGAAACATCAGTCCGACGCCGCGCTTCTCGGGCGGGAGAAAGACCGACGGGCCGGAAATTTCCTGTCCGTTCAGGAGGAGACGACCGCTGGTCTGCATCTCGATGCCTGCCGCGATGCGCAGCAACGTCGTCTTGCCCGATCCCGATGGGCCGAGCAGGCAAAGCACTTCGCCGGCTTTAGCCGTGAGCGTGAAGCCCTTGATCGTTTCCTTGGAATGATAGCGGTGGCTGATATCCTCGAATGCCAGGCTCGCCGCGAATGACACTCCGGACCGTCGCATTGCCATGACGGCGCCGTTGTATGCGTCTGAAACCATGCTCATTCATTCCTTGAACCGGAGGCCTGGCGGCGAAACGCCGGTACCCGGATCTAAAGCCGATATTCCTAGTCAGGATTTTAATCGTCTTCTTCAGCCTTCGGTGTCAAGAGGCCGAGTTCTTCAAGGTCCATTTGCGTAATGGGATCCTCGTTCTCGGAGAGTTCTTCCTCGCCGGCCGGAACCGGAATGTGCAGATTGGATGGAATGCGCCCGGATAGGAGGCCGGCACCCTTCAGTTCTTCGATGCCTGGGAGATCGCGAATTTCCTCCAGGGCGAAATGATCGAGGAAATCCCGCGTCGTTCCGAACGTTACGGGCCGTCCCGGGGTTCGCCTGCGCCCGCGAAAGCGCACCCAGCCGGCCTCCATCAACACGTCCAGCGTCCCCTTCGACGTCTGCACGCCGCGTATGTCCTCGATTTCCGCGCGGGTCACCGGCTGATGGTAGGCGATGATCGCCAGCACCTCGAGGGCGGCCCGCGACAATTTCCTGACTTCCTGTTCGTCCGTCTGGACGACAAAGGAGAGGTCGGCAGCTGTGCGGAACGCCCAGTGGTCGGCAACCTGGACAAGATTGACGCCACGCGCGGCATAGAGTGCCTTCAACCGCGCCATGATGCGCCCGACGTCGGCGCCACGGGGAAGCCGGCTCGCGATATAGGTTTCGGAAATGGGCTGAGCCGATGCGAAGACCAGCGCCTCCGCGATCCGCTCGGCTTCCCGCTCGAGCCTGGGATCGAGGGTAACCGCTTCGTGCTCCTCCTCTTCGTCCGGCAACCCCGGCAAGTACTTCTGCGCTTCAGCCACGCGCTGCCTCCATTTCCGCCAGGGTTGCCGCGTCGATCGGCTTTGGTCCACGCCGTAGATAGATGGGCGCGAAGGCACCCTCCTGCCGGATCTCCAACCTTCCTTCGCGAACCATTTCGAGTGACGCGGCAAAGGAGCTCGCGATCGCCGTTGCGCGCTCTTTCGGGCTCGTCATGTAGCGGAGGAGAAAATGATCAAGCGCCGTCCAATCGTCGAGACTGCCGATCATCCGCGCCAGGATCAGGCGCGCATCGGACAGCGACCAGACATGGCGTTTCTCGATCGTCACCTGCGTTATCGCCTGACGCTGCCTGAGGCTCGCATAGGCGGTCAACAGGTCATAGAGGGACGCGTCGTA
Source organism: Sinorhizobium garamanticum (assembly GCF_029892065.1). NCBI lineage: Bacteria > Pseudomonadati > Pseudomonadota > Alphaproteobacteria > Hyphomicrobiales > Rhizobiaceae > Sinorhizobium > Sinorhizobium garamanticum. The sequence goes on from NZ_CP120373.1 coordinate 3,803,513, forward strand.
ACCCGATCGCTTTTCGGCGACGATATGTTCCGGCGCACCGCGCGCGAAGACGTCGCGGCCGAGCCGGTTTCTGTTGACGAGCCTTGTTGCGGCGTCGCGCATGGCTTCGAGCCGCTTCAGCCGGAACGCCAGCGCCGAAGCCATCTCCTCGCCGGAGGGCCCCTCATCCTTGGCCTGTTGCGGGAGCAGCAGGCGTGACTTGAGATAGGCAAGCCACGCGGCCATGACGAGATAGTCGGCCGCGAGCTCGATGCGGATGGAACGGACGCGCTCGATGAAGGCGATGTACTGTTCAGCAAGCGCCAGCACGGAGATCCGTGAAAGATCGACGCGCTGACTGCGCGCAAGATGGAGCAGCAGGTCGAGCGGGCCTTCGAAACCGGCAAGGTCGACGACGAGGGCTTCCTCATGCAATCCGCGATCGGCAGCCTCGTCCTGCCACAAAGGCTCCATCGGTGCCTTTGCTCCAGGTTGGCCCTGCCATTCGCCCGTATTGCTCACCAACTCGCCTTTCCGCCGCTTTCTCGCCTAAGCCAAGGCGAACATCACGTTGAACTCCGTCCTCAATGCATCCTGGTCGGCATCGTCCGGCTTCCGGAAGGCTGCCTCCGCAGTTCTTGCGCGACGCAGCCGATCGCCCGACAGGACCGGAACGACATCCGCAACGGCCCTCATTTCTTCCATTATGCCATGACAATGCAAGACGAGATCAAGGCCGGCGCCAATAATGCCACGCGCGCGAGCAGCCATATCCCCGGCAAGCGCATTCATCGAAACATCGTCCGACATCAAAAGCCCATCGAAACCGATATGGCCGCGAATGATTTCGCTGACGACCTTTGGCGAAGTCGTGGCCGGATTGTCGGGATCGATCGCAGTAAAGACCATATGCGCCGACATGGCCATGACTTCGTCCTTCATGGCGATGAAAGGGAGGAAGTCGCTTCGCTGCAATTCCTCGATGCTGGCTTCCACAACGGGCAAGTTGTGGTGTGAATCCACGAACGTGCGGCCATGGCCCGGCATGTGCTTCATGACCGGCAGCATGCCGCCCGCTTTCAGTCCCTCACTCATTGCACGACCGATCGCGGTCACCGTCTCCGGATCATGCCCATAGGCCCGGTTGCCGATGACGTCATGGCTCCCCGGCACCGGCACGTCGAGGACCGGCAGGCAATCGACGGTGATGCCAAACCGCATCAGGTCGAAAGCGTGGAGGCGCCCCATAAGCCACGCTGCACGCAGCCCCTGCTCCCGGTCCCGACGATATATCTCGCCAATCGCGGCACCGTTCGGGTATTGCTGGACAAGCGGCGGCCGGATGCGCTGGACGCGACCGCCTTCCTGGTCGATCAGCACCGGGGCGTTCGGATTATCGATGCTGTCGCGCAACCCGGCGACGAGATCGGAGATCTGATTTTCCTCGCCGATGTTGCGACCGAAAAGGATGAAACCCCAGGGGCGCTCGCCGTCAAAGAACCTGCGCTCTTCTGCGGTCAGGGAAAGGCCTTTGCAGCCGGAGATAAATGCTTTTGATTCGCTCATGCCAGAATCATAGTGCGCGCGCCGTTCGGCGCGAAGTCACAAAGCCGCACTTCCTCGATCATTCACAGACAAAGCGTCGTTCCACAAAAGAAAAGAGCGCGACATTTCTGCCGCGCCCCGCTTTGTTGATCTTTCCCGGACTTACTTCGTAACCAGGCAGCTTCCGCCTGCGCTCTTGTAGCGGGAGCAAAGCGCATTGGCCTCCTCCCGCGAGCCGGCCGGAATACGCACTCGATAGTAGGTCCCCTTGCCGGCGATCTCAGCCTTGCGAATATCGACGCCGCGGCCGCCGATGACACTGCCGAACTTCGCGGAAAGGCTGTTGTAGCTCTTCTGCGCTTCGGCTTCAGAAGGCAGCGAGGCGATCTGGATCACGTAGCTGCCGGCAGGCACGGAGGCGGTCGCAAGCGGTGCGGCCGGTGCTGCATTTGCCGTTTCCGTCGCGGGTTCGTTTTTCGCAGGCGTTTTCGCGGCATTCGCAACGGCCTGGCCCGCCGGACGCGTCTGCGGCACGGGCGCCGCTCCGCTGCCAATCGCTGTTGTCTTCACGCTGCGGACAGCGACCTCCTCGAGGGGAGCATCGCTAGGCGCAGCCAGGGCAACCTTCTCGACACCGGCAGCCGGTTGCTCGCTGGCACGCAGCTCAGATCCGGCATCGGCGACGGTCGCGGCACCCTTGGAGCCCGAGGCCGCGGCCTGACCGGAAGCGGTCGCCGGAATGGATTGTTCGTTGACACTCGCCGTCGCGTCGTTCGCCGGCGGAGCCGCCGGCTCTTCGCGAGCGACCAGCGTGCCGTCGGGCTTGACGATCATCGTGCGGACCTTGCGCGGAGCCACCGCAGGAGCTTTTTCCTCCTCGGCCGCCGCAGCGTCGCTTGTGTCTCCGTCAGGCAGCAGGCGCGCCACTTCCTCCTCATCTGCCGGGGGAGTGGCCGTCATTACGTCACCATCCTCGCTGCCTTCCAGCGGCAAAGTCTCTGGCGTCAGCGTTTTCTGTACTACATCCATCGGCTCTTCGGTCGAGGAGACCAACGCCCCCTGGCGCGGTACATCCCCCTGAGCTCCGGCGACACGATCGTAGACGGCCTTGTCCTGGTTCGGTACGGTCTTGCCGCCCTTCTCTTCCGGGACAACCTTTACCGGATTCTTGTCCGCCAGGATGATCTTCGGGCCGTCGCCAGTGAGGGTGGCACTGCTGCCCCCCATCCAGGCATAGACGCCGGCACCACCGAGAATGATGACGCCCGCTACGCTGGCGGCCAGAAGCATCGTGCGTTGGGAGCGGCGACCATAGCCCTGCTCGCTATATTCCGCGGCGCGATCCAGTCTCGGCGCCGCCAGGCGTTCCGTGTCCTTGGCCGCGTTCTGACGCTCGGCCATCGAGCGATGGAAGTCTTCTTCCATCGCTTTTTCAAATTCGTCGAAATCATCGACCGCCAAGGCTTGAGGACTTGGCTTCGCCGCTGCGGCATCAGCACGGTGATCGTCGACACGCGGAGCGCCCCGGGGCGCCGGCGTGCTGAAAAGCTGCGCCATTTCCGCGTCGATATCGAGATCGTAGTCGGTCGCAAAGGCGGCCGGTTTTTCTTCGACATCCAGAGCCGGCAACTGTGGCACGTCGACGTCCGCTATCGGCGCCACGCCGCTTTCCGGCTCGGCGATCATTGCGGGATCGAAAGGCAACGCGCTTTCGGCCGGTACTTCTTCCTCTACGACCGCCGTCGACGCCCGCGGCTCATCGCGGCGGACTTCGGCTTCAGCCGAGACGGACAGCGCCTGCAGGAAGGGCTGTGCCGCCGGCTCGACCAATGCAGGATGCGCAACGACCGGCTGCTCAACTGCTGCCTGGACCTCTTGCCGTGCATCAGTCTCCGGCGGGTCTATATCCAGAGCAAGGTCCGACAATTCAAGCTCGAAATCCTCGATGTCGAAGCTCGGTTCCGGCTCGACCGCAGCCACTTCCTGAACGGGCTCCGGCGCTGGCGGTGGCGATGCGACTGGCGTGGCGGGAGTTTTTGCGACGACAGGCTCGGCGATCGGCGCGGCGAAGGCGCGCTGCTGCGATGCGCCAGAGGCGGACGCAACCGGCGTCGCACGGCTGAAGGTGGGCTTAAAAGGATAGCTGCTCTTCTTGACCGGCGCAGCGGGGGACGCATGGATCGCCGGGTGGGCCTCCACGGCCGCCGCCAACAGACCTGTCGCGACCGGCACAGGAAAACGCTCGACATCGGCAAGAAGACGGTCGACCTCATCCTTGGAGCCAGACGCGGCCACAGCCGGTGCTACGGCAGCATTGCCAATCGGCGCGGCCGTTTGCTCGTTGCTTCTGGCAAGCTCATCCGCCATGTCGATAAACAGCGCATCCGAGCTCTCTGCAGGTTCGGCGGCCCGAGCGGCGGCAGCGTGAAGCGCAAGCGGTACGTGCAGGGCGTCAAAGGCGGGCGCATCGAAGGCTTCACTCCGGCCCGAGTGCGACTGAATGCTGCCACTCGTGTAGACAGCTTCGGAACCTTGGGAATCCTGTGCAAGCGACAGATCTTCGTAGCCGAGCGAGAGTTCGAGCTCGCGCTCCAGATCGACGGCCGGATGGATTTCCGCGAACTCGCCAACATCGACGACATCGAGATCGGCCGGCGCCACCGTATCGGCAACCGGAGCATCCAAAGCAGGATCGTTGTCTCGATCTTCGGCTGGTTCGGAAATTGGAGAAACGCGATCTTCGACCGCAACGACCGCGGACTCGGCAGCCGGCTCAATGGCGTCGGCGTGATACTGCTCCGTCACGCCGCCGGCGACCGGATGCTCGACAAGCCCGCTATCCGGGTGAACCGCAACAGCGCGCGGAGCGTCATAGCTATCGAACTCGCGGAGAAGCTCTTCCTCAAGGTCGAAGGCAGGATCCCGCCGGACGGCCTCCTGGTGCCGCTGCAGTTCTTGCAATTGCTGAACGGCTGGCCGAGCATCGTAACCGACAATGCGGGCAAGTTCGCTCAACGGATCATCGTCGGCCAATACATCGAATTCTGCCGGCCCGCTTCGTGCGAATTGTTTGTCTGCCATACTCTCCACTCACAATTGCCTGCGTTCGTTTGCCAGTGCATTGTGGGGAAATGGTGACAATACTTACCGCATCTCTTCCGGCGCTGAGGTGCCCGTAATAGACAGGCCCGACTTCAATACCGAGGCGACAGCATGCACCAGCCCGAGTCTGGCAATGCTCAATTCTCTGTTCTTATCGTTAATAAAACGTAATTCCGGATTTTCTTTACCTTTATTCCAGTGTCCGTGGAAGGCTGCGGCAAGATCATACAGATAAAAAGCGATTCGGTGAGGCTCCTGCGAGAGTGCCGCAGCCTCGACGACGCGGGGATATTCTGCGAGCTTCGCGACGATCTGCATCTCGGCAGGATCAACGATCGCTCCCGTCACTGCAGCGGCAAGATCAAGCGACGAGAAATCAAGATCAGGGAACGCTTCCGCCGCCTGGCGGAACACGGAGCTGCAGCGTGCATGCGCATATTGTACATAGAAGACCGGGTTATCCTTCGACTGTTCGGTCACCTTGGCGAAGTCGAAGTCGAGAGGCTCGGTGTTCTTCCGGTAGATCATCATGAAGCGAACGGGATCCCGGCCGACTTCATCGACAACGTCGCGCAGCGTTACGAAGTCGCCGGACCGCTTGGACATCTTCACGGGCTCGCCGCCGCGATAGAGCTTGACGAGCTGGCAAAGCAGCACCGTCAGCTTCGCCGTCCCGCCCGACACGGCGCGCGCCAGGGCTTCCAGCCGCTTGACATAGCCGCCGTGGTCAGCGCCAAGCACATAGATCATCTCGTTGAAGCCGCGGTCGAACTTGTCCTTGAAGTAAGCAACGTCGGCCGCGAAATAGGTATAACTGCCGTCTGACTTGATCAGCGGACGGTCGATGTCGTCGCCAACTTCCGTCGAACGAAACAGCGTCTGCTCGCGGTCTTCCCAATCCTCCGGCAACTGCCCCTTCGGCGGGGGCAGTGTGCCCTTGTAGACATGTCCCTTGAAAGTCAGGTCGTTGATCGCCGTGCGGATTCGCGTTGCGTTGTTGTCGTGCAGCGTCCGCTCCGAGAAGAAGACATCATGATGGACGTTCAGCGCAGCCAGATCCTCGCGGATCATCGCCATCATCGCGTCGATCACGCGCTCCTTGACGAGCGGCATCCACTTGTCGTCCGGCATGATCCGGAGACTTGTACCGAATTCGTCCGCCAGCGCCTCGCCGACCGGGACGAGATAGTCGCCGGGATAGAGGCCCGCCGGGATCTGCCCAATGTCCTCGCCGAGCGCCTGCCGGTAGCGAAGGAACGCCGAGCGCGCCAGAACATCGATCTGCGAGCCCGCATCGTTGATGTAGTATTCCTTGGTCACGTCGTAGCCGGCAAAGGCGAGAAGATTGGCCAGCGCATCGCCGACAACCGCGCCGCGGCAATGCCCGACGTGCATCGGCCCAGTTGGGTTAGCGGAGACGTATTCGACATTTACTTTGCGTCCCGCGCCGACGGTGCTGCGGCCGTAGTCGGTCCCGGCCCTCACCACAGAGGCCAGGAGCTTCTGCCAGTAGGGAACCGACACGCGGACATTGATAAAGCCCGGTCCGGCAACGGTAACCTCGGTGATTTCCGGATCCTGCCGGAGTTTCTCGACGATGAGGTCGGCAAGCGCGCGCGGGTTCATGCCCAACGATTTGGCGAGAACCATGGCCGCATTGGTCGCCACGTCACCGTGACTTGCATCGCGGGGCGGCTCGATATTGATGCGCCCGAAATCAAGCTCAGACCGCTTTTCACGCACGATATCAAGCGCTTCCAGAATGCTTTTAATTCTTGATTCGAAGTCTGTGAAAAGGTTCATCTGATCCGTCCGCTTTTTCCAGCCAAACTGGAGAATGGCGCAAAACTCAAAAGGAGGCCGGGTTCATTTGAACCTGCAGCCTCCGGGCGGGGCGTCACTACCGCAAATCAGGCGTGTGGTCAAACAAGCGCCTATGCGCACTGATCGCGAAAGTGTCCGTCATCCCGGCGAGATAGTCTCCCACGTGGCGCGCCCGAGCCGGTTCCGCCATTCCGACAATCTGGTCGATCCAGTGGTGTTCCTTCATCAAAAGCGGATCGGCCATGAAGGCCCGGTAGAGATCGGTGACGATCGAGGCTGCTCCCTGCCGCACCCGCATCACCTCAGGATGGCGGTAGATTCGGGTCATCAGAAGATGTTTGATCTGCCGGTCAGTCTCACTCATCTCCTCCGAGAACGTGGCGATCACCCTGCCTGCCTGCCGCACGTCGCCGGCACTTTGCGGCCGGATTTCGCGAAGACGGGCCTGGGCGATGCCAATGACGTCTTCCACCATCGCCGTGATCTGACGGCGCATGATCTCGTGCGTGAAGCGGCTTCTTTCGAGTCCTGGATAACGATCATGAACCTCGCGCATCAATCGGGCGAGGAACGGAACCTCCTCCAGCATCTCGAAAGTCAGATATCCCGCACGCAGTCCGTCGTCTATGTCGTGGGTATTGTAGGCGATATCGTCGGCGATCGCCGCAGCCTGGGCTTCCAGGCTTGCAAAGCTCGCGAGTTCGAGATCATGCAGAGCGCAATAATCGAGGATCGGTTGCGGGACTGGACCGCGCGTGCCCTCGCCCGCCGGCGTCATCAACGGGCCGTTGTGCTTGACGAGACCTTCAAGGCTTTCCCACGTGAGGTTCAGTCCATCGAATTCCGCGTAGCGTCGCTCCAGCTTAGTGACGATGCGCAGCGACTGCGCATTGTGGTCGAAGCCGCCATAGGGCTTGAGCACCTCGTGCAGCGCATCCTCGCCGGTATGCCCGAACGGCGTGTGGCCGAAGTCATGGACAAGGGCGACGCCCTCCGCAAGATCCTCGTCGAGCTTCAGGGCGCGCGCCAGCGCGCGTGCGATCTGCGAGACTTCGATCGTATGCGTCAGGCGGGTGCGGTAGTGGTCACCATCCGCGGCGATGAATACCTGCGTCTTGTGCTTCAATCGGCGAAACGCTGTCGTATGGACGATGCGATCACGGTCGCGCTGGAAATCGGAGCGTGTCGGACTGCCCGCCTCGGGATAGAGCCTGCCGCGCGTAGCCCAGGGATCCGACGCAAAGACGGCATGTTCGCCATAACCGAAGCCAAGGGCCTGTCTGTCGAAAGTCATTTCTCACCTGTGCCGGCCGTCCCATTGACGGGACATTCAAGCCTTCATACCTATAGTGTACGCTACAGGAAAGCCGCGGCGAACTGTCGTGAGGGTCCTGAAGACAGATCAATGGTTTGGCAGCGGGTTTTCAGGCCGATTTTCCGGCTTAACCTTCGGAAGGCCAAGCGCGAGAACGAATCTCTCCGGTTCTTGACCCCGGCAGGAGGCACACAATGACACAGGAAACAGTCACCCTTTCCGATGCGGCTGCCAAGCGCATCGCCGCGATTCTCCAGACGGAGAAGAACAAGAGCGCGATGCGCGTCTCCGTCGAAGGTGGCGGCTGCTCCGGTTTTTCCTACAAATTCGATCTGGTCGACGCTGAGAACGATGACGATCTGGTTCTAGAAAAGGGAAGCGCCAAGGTCCTGATCGACAGCCTGTCCCTCATCTATATGGGCGGCTCGGAAATCGATTTCGTCGATAACCTGCTCGGTCAGTCCTTTCAGATCAAAAACCCGAATGCCGTCGCGAGCTGCGGCTGCGGGACGAGCTTTTCGATCTGACGAAGGTCCGCCGCTCACATCCCGCTTGGACCTCCCCGCAAGCGCTAAAGATAGGGTGACCCCAGCCAGAGAAGACGGTTCGCCAGACGATTGAGGAAAGGCTGCTTGCGCAGTTCCGCAAGCGTAACCTCCTCCGCCGACGTCAATGTCGCACAGATCTTGTTGCTGACTGCCTGCGCAAAAGCATCGTCGAGGACTTCGAGATCGAACTCGAAATTGAGGCGCAGCGAGCGCGGGTCGAGATTGCTGGAACCGACATAGGTCCAACGCTCATCGACCACCATCAGCTTGGAATGGTTAAACGCTCCCTGCGCCCGCCACACCCGGCAATGGCCTTTGAGAACCTGGTCGAACTGGGCGGTCATTGCCCGGTCGATGAGCGTCAGATTGTTGACCGCCGGCACGACGATGTCCACTTCCACGCCCCTGCGGGCCGCAGTCACCAGGGCGCTGACCAGTTCCTTGTCCGGCAGGAAATACGGCGACATCAGGCGGATATGCTTGCGCGCAACCGAGAAGGCGCCCATCAGCATCTTGTGATTGGTCTCGTTCGTGCTGTCCGGACCGGACGGGACGGCGCGCATGAGGACCGGAGGCGCGTCCGGGATCTCCTCCGGCACCCCGATCTTCCATTCGTCGCTCTCGAGGCTCTCTCCGCTTGAAAATTGCCAATCCTCCGCGGCGACCTGGAAAATGTCGGCGACAACGGGTCCCGTGACACGGAAGTGCGTGTCGAAAGAAGCAGCCTCTCCCGCCACTTCGGCCGTGAAGCCGGCGCGAATGTTCATGCCGCCGGCGAAAGCGACGACGCCATCGACCACCAGAATCTTCCGGTGGGTTCTGAGATTCGCATAGGGCAGTCTCAGCCCCATGATGATGTTGCCGTTGAAGACGGCGGTCGGTACCCCGCCTTCCTGCAGATAGCTGACGATGCTCGGCACCGAATAGCGTGCTCCGACCGCATCGATCAGGACCCTGACGCTGACCCCGCGCTTGGCGGCAGCGATCAGCGCGTCGGCAAAGCGCAGGCCGATCGGATCCCTGTCGAAGATGTAGGTTTCGATAAGGATACTGCGGCGTGCACCGACGATTTCCTCGAGCATTGCGGCATAGACGGTGTCGCCACCTTCCAACATCGTGATGTGGTTTCCCGTCGACATCGCATGCCGCGCGACCCTGTCGCCCAGCATCTTCATCGCAGCAAAGCGATGTCCGAAGCCGACGGCGATTTCGTCATGCGTGACGTCGTAACGGCCGAATTGATCCGCACCTCGCGGGCGCAACAACGAGCGCTGCAGGCCGATGGACGTGCGACGAATGCGATTGATGCCCGCAACCGCGTAGACCACAGCCCCAATCACCGGCGACAGGAGGACGACGCCGACCCAGCCGGCGGCGGCGCGCACGTCGTCCTTAGTCATCGCTGCGTGGACGATCGCCGGTATACCCAAGGCGAAAGAGAGCAGCGCCAGAAAATGCGGCCAGTAGTTTTCGACGAACTCAATCATGCGGGGGACTATAGAGCCAGACAGGGCGGAATCAATTCCTCCAACCGTCAGCAGAATGCGGCGCGCGGCGAGCGATATTGCGCCGCGTCTGATGGCGCCCCCGATGTTGCAGGTGTCGGATTTGTCAAAAGAATTCGCAGCCGCTACAACCCGCAAGGATTCATCGATAAGAAGGGCGACGCTGGTTATGAAGATTGCCACCTGGAACATCAACGGCGCCAAGGCGCGCCTCGACGGCCTCGTCGCCTGGCTGAAAGAATCGAACCCCGACATCGCCTGCCTGCAGGAAATCAAGTCAGTCGACGACGCATTTCCGAGGCGTGAGATCGAAGCACTCGGCTACCACGTCGAAACGCACGGCCAGAAGGGTTTCAACGGCGTTGCACTGCTCTCGAAATTGCGGCCGGACGAAGTCAATCGCGGCCTGCCCGGAGATGACATGGACGAGCAGGCACGCTTCATAGAGGGCGTTTTCTCCGTCAAAGGCGGCGCGATCCGCGTGTGCTGCCTCTACCTGCCGAATGGAAATCCCGTCGACAGCGAAAAATACTCCTACAAGCTGAGCTGGATGCAGCGTCTGGCGACCTTTGCGGAGCAGAGGCTGAGGCTCGAAGAACCGTTCATCCTCGCCGGCGACTACAATGTCATTCCGGAAGCCCACGACTGCTGGGACGTCAAGGTCTGGCAGAACGACGCACTCTTCCTGCCGGAAACGCGGGCTGCTTTCCGGCGTCTTCGCAATCTCGGTTTCACGGACGCTGTGCGCGCCACCTCGGACGAGGTGCCGCTTTATTCATTTTGGGATTATCAGGCCGGATGCTGGCCGAAAAATTTCGGCATTCGCATCGATCACCTGATGATGTCGCCCGAAGCAGCCGACAAGCTCGTGTCCACGTCGATAGAAAAACACGTGCGCTCCTGGGAAAAACCGTCCGACCACGTGCCGGTCGCAGGCGAATTCGCCTTCGACCCGGCGTAGATGCTGCTGCATGTTTCCTTGGGTCGTAGCCGATTTAGGGACAAACCATGCAGCAATTCAAAGCGCTACGGCGTCCTTTGCGCGCCTGATCAGCGCTGCAGGTCCGATCTAGTCGTCGTCGGCCTGCAGGTGCATGTTCTGCGACATGGTGATCGCCACGCGGCGGTCGTCTTCAGTCGCCAGCGAGAAGGCCTGCTCCTGCATCGACTGCAGCCAAGGCCTGTCCTTCGGCGAACACTGGTCGAGCGCCGCGGTCATGTAGGCAAGGCCACGAACGGTCTGGCCTTCCTGAAAGATGACGTTCCCGAACACGCCCATGGCTCCGGCATGGCCATTCTTGCGTGCGCGGTTCAACCACTTCTTGGCCTGTTGAACATTGACGGTACCGCCCTCGCCCGAAAGCAGCATCCGCGCCAGCTGGAATTGCGCCTCCGCGACACCAAACGTCGATGCCGCCTGGAAATACAACTGCCGAGCCTGAGTCAGGTCCATCTTCACCGGGCTGTCGGGAATGCCGCGCCGATAGTAGCCGGCAAGCGAGATCAGCGCATTGACGAAATAACCCGTGTCTTCCGACCCGGGTTCGACGCCCTGCTGGGCAATTTCGCTGTAGATCTTGAATGCCTCTAGATCGTTCTCGGTGACCCCGTCACCATAGGCATACATATTGGCGAGCGCCCAGCGCGATCCCGTATGTCCTTTTTCGGCGGCATAACGATAAGCCTCGACCGCCTCGTCCTTCCTGCCGTTCTTGTAGGCAGAAAAGCCGAACTTGAAGAGGGCGAACGGGCCGGACTCCCTGGAAACGCCCGCTCCCGGATCGAACGCTCGCGCCGGCCCTGCGGTGGAGGCACCAACCGCCAGCGACACACCGAGCACCGCAACCCTAAGCGACTTGAATTCACCCGCGAGCATCACAATCAATTTCTTCCGTTCCAGCCGGCAACGCCGAACTCACCACCGCTGCAAACATCAATCCATGCACGGTCGCTTGCCATTCGAGTGCTCACAACCTCCCAGCAAGGCTAAGAACATGCGTATCTGTCGCTAAATTTTCCCGCGCATCTCCTCCCCCAACGCCGATCACGGATCGGCAAGGCCTTTGATGCCAATTGCGACGGGATGTCATGACAGCGCGCAAACTCAATTCACCTCAAAACGCAGGTACTGCACTCGATCGCACATTTGCTGCTATCATCGCTGCTCTCATTTTGTGGCGGGAAATGGACATTGTTGAACCGGCCACGATACTAGCAAACCATAGCAGCAAATGTGTTGCTGAATCGTCACATTCATGAATGCTCATAAAGTGCTGCCGTCAGCCGAAAATACCTCGCGCCGATAAAAGGAAGGCCCGGTGAAAACCGGGCCTCAAACGCTCCAATCGATGAGATCAGAACCTGACTTTTAGTGATGTAGATATCGCGCCGACGAAATCGTTGTCGAAGTCGTAGGTCACGTCGTCGCCGATCACCTGCCCCTCAAAGGTGACCGGTCCCGAGCTGCCGCTGGTCAAGATCCCGACACTTCCGGCAAGGCGAACTTCGACATTCTGGGTGGGTGTGTAGGACACGCCGGTGCCGACCAACCAAGTATCCGTCTGCGTGCCATAGCCGTGGCTGGTACCGCGGTCCCAGGTGAGGCTGACTGCCCCGCTCCACTGATCGTTAAACTTGTGGCCAACGCCGCCGGTAACCGTCCAGCCGTCGCGATAAAGGAGGTCGAGGCTCGTCGGAAGCCGACCGGGACCAGGTTGATTGGGCACAAACCTCAGCACCTGCAATTGGCTCCAATCTGTCCACTTCACCGATCCGAATGCAAGCCAGCCCGGAGCGATGCCGGACTGCACCTTGAGCTCCAAAGAATCCGGCATAGAGGCGGATCCATGAACGTCGTACTTCGTCCCGGGAACCACTACAGGACCGGCCGGGGTGGCGACGGGGAAACCCACTTGCCGCAAATCGATGAAGCCCGAAAGGTCGTCTAGATCGACGGCACTATTGTAGACGAGGCTCGCGCGCATGGCATATTCAGGAATTTCATACGCGACACCCGTTCGCCAACCCCATCCGCTGCCATCGAGTTCGAGTCGTCCAACACCAGAAAAATCTGAAAACAGTGGCCCCGCAAAGGTATAGTCCTGAACGAGTCGCTCTTTGAAGCCGCCTACTTCCTGGTAGAAGACACCCCCAATCACACGAACGTACCCAGGCCCCATCTCCCACTTGTAGGAGCAGGTCGCAGCGTAATTGTCGCTTTCAACCTTAGTCTCGATGTTGTTGTTGGCGCCGGCCCAGTTCTGGCCAGGGTTGGTGTGGGCGCCCCAAGGCTGCGAGTAGTCCGCCATACAGTCAATACTGTCACCCAATGCAGCCTTAACGCCGATGCGGGGCGCCCAATAGTTTTCCGAATCGTCTGCGGTATTGGGACGATAGCTCAAGTCGCCGCCACCAAACTCTCCAGTCGCCGGGTTTGTATTGTCGGGATCCGTATCCCTTACATTCTTCAACTTACGCTGCGGATTGACGTAGGTCGCAGTCGCCTCGGCAGCGTAGTCCGACGGGTCAAACAGCAGATCGATATTATAACCGCTGCGCTCAAGCCCCCCAGCGTGCGCAGCCGATACCGCGAGCATTCCGGCGACGACCGCCAAAATGCCCTGCTTCATTCCACTTTGAGCCATTAAGCTCCTCCCCTGCACTTTCAGTGTGCGACAATCCAGCTCATGTCGCGCTTGGCGGGGAGTATCCTCACGATTGCGTGAAATGGCAAACCGCCGACTCGCGGGATTGCTCGGCGGATAGGCCATTAGATTGACGTAAGAATTTCAAGATCTAGACACAATTGCAGAATCCCGGAACGGTTTTCCAACGAAAGCCGGGCGTTCGGGATAGTTGAAAAAAATATTCCACTTCTACGGCGAAGTGTGACCGAGGAACAACAATTTCGCTTTTTGCGCCGTTTAGCCGCAAGCATCTTTGGGCAGGCCGCCAATAAAACCAAGGCGTGTATTGCAGCGCTCGATCGCGTCGGATCGAGATCTGATTCGAAGTTCCCGGTCGCATAATGGAAAATCCGCGGCACTTCTACCGCGGATTGCATTTGTTCTTCGGCGGAAAGGCGTGGGCCTCCCCTTTGCTTTTAACCCGCTTCCGACACGCGGCTCAGCGCGACCCCAAGCGAATCCTTTTGCAGGTCCAGTTCCACGAGCCTCTCGCGCTCTGCCTCGACCAGTTCGGCCTTGGCGTTGGCGACGAACTTCTCGTTGGCGAGCTTGCCGAGAATTCTCTCGCGCTCGACCTCAACCTTGGCGATTGCCTTCTCCAGCCGGATTTTCTCTGCTGAAAGATCGATAAGGTTGCCGAGCGGAAGGCAGGCGGTCGCTTCGGCAATGACGATCTGGGCGCTACCGCGCGGCGCCACTGCCGCGTGCTCGATGCTTTCCACTCTTGCCAGGCGCTTTATCGCCGAGGCATGCCGGTCGAGCCGCTCGCTCGTCAGTCCATTTGCACCGACGATCGCCAGCGGCGCGGTCGCCGCCGGCGGGACATTCATTTCCGCACGCACAGAGCGAATGCCCGAGACGAGATCGATCAGCCAGTTGATTTCGTCGGCGGCCGCATCATCCGCGTAGAACGCAGAGGGCCATTCGGCATGGCACAGCAGCGTATCACGCTCGCGTCCGGGACCAGCGGTCTTCTCCCAAAGCTCCTCCGTCATGAACGGCATGAACGGATGCAAGAGCTTGTAGGTCTCGTCCAGTACGTAAGCGACGCAGGCCTGCGACTCGCGCTTAGCCTCTTGGTCCTCGCCGTTGAAAACGGGCTTCAGCAGTTCGAGATACCAGTCGCAGAACTGGTTCCAGACAAAGCGATAGAGACCGCCAGCTGCCTCGTTGAAGCGGTATCCTTCGATCGCCTCGGTCACGTCGCGGATCGTTCGCGAAAGCTCGGTCAGAATCCAGCGGTTGATCGTCAGCGATGTGGCTTCGGGAATGAATCCTTCGCTGTTCGTCACGCCATTCATTTCGGCGAAACGCGTCGCATTCCAGAGCTTGGTGCCGAAGTTGCGGTAGCCGGCAATGCGGGCCGGGTCGAGTTTCACGTCGCGCCCTTGCGCCGCCATGATCGCCAAGGTGAAGCGCAGCGCGTCGGCGCCATATTCGTCCATCAGTTCCAACGGATCGATGACGTTGCCCTTCGACTTCGACATCTTCTGGCCGTTCTTGTCGCGAACGAGCGCGTGGACGTAAACGGTGTGAAACGGCTCGACCGGCGTGCCGTCGGCGTCCTTCATGAAATGAAGGCCCATCATCATCATGCGGGCGACCCAGAAGAAGATGATGTCAAAGCCTGTCACCAGAACGTCGGTCTGATAGTATTTTTCGAGTTCCGGCGTCTCGTTCGGCCAGCCGAGCGTCGAGAACGGCCAGAGCGCGGACGAGAACCAAGTGTCGAGGACGTCTTCGTCGCGCGTCAGGATTTCGCCCGGCTTGAAGTTTTCGAGAAGGTCTTCGACATAAGCCTTCATCGGCCCTTCATGCGCGAGATAATGCTGGATGGCGGCATGCAGTGCCTCTTCCTCGGTCTTCTCGACGAATACCTGGCCGTCGGGACCGTACCATGCGGGTATCTGGTGCCCCCACCAGAGTTGGCGCGAAATGCACCAGGGCTGGATATTCTCCATCCATTCGAAATAGGTCTTTTCCCAGTTCCTCGGAACGAATGTGGTCCGCCCCTCCTTGACCGCGGCAATCGCCGGCTTGGCCAAGGTCTTGGCGTCGACATACCATTGCTCGGTCAGCCGC
Source organism: Sinorhizobium garamanticum (assembly GCF_029892065.1). NCBI lineage: Bacteria > Pseudomonadati > Pseudomonadota > Alphaproteobacteria > Hyphomicrobiales > Rhizobiaceae > Sinorhizobium > Sinorhizobium garamanticum. The sequence continues at coordinate 3,819,099 of NZ_CP120373.1, forward strand.
GGCTCGATCGGCACACCGCCGCGGTCGCCATGCGGCACAGTGTGCCTGTGCGGTTCGATGTGATCGACGAGCCCCGCCTCTTCGAGGATCTCGACGATCATCCTGCGGGCCTCGAAACGATCCTTGCCTTCGAGCTGATCCCAGGCGCCGTGGAGCGCGGCCGGGTGATCGAGGCCTTCAAGGAAGTCCTCGTTGTTCTTGAGTGTGATCCGTCCATCCGCGGTGAGGACATTGACCTGGCGCAGCCCTCTCCGCTTGCCGACCTCGAAATCGTTGAAGTCGTGGGCCGGCGTCATCTTGACGGCGCCGGTGCCAGTCGCCGGATCGGGGTATTCATCCGCAACGATCGGAATCCGTCGCCCGACGATCGGCAGGATCACGTGCTTGCCGACAATACCCTTGTAGCGGACGTCACTCGGATGGACCGCAACGCCGGTATCACCAAGCATGGTTTCCGGACGCGTCGTCGCAACGACGAGATAGTCGCGGGTTTCCCACTCCGTGGCGTTGCCGTCGTCATCGAAGGCCACCGGATGCTGGTAGGTGACGCCCTCTTCAAGCGGATACCGCAGATGCCAGAGATGACCATTGACCTCGACTTGTTCGACTTCAATATCGGAAATCGCCGTCTGCAGTTTCGGATCCCAGTTGACCAGGCGCTTATCGCGATAGATCAAGCCTTCCTTATAAAGGCTTACAAAAACTTCGAGAACGGCATCGGACAACCCGTCATCCATAGTGAAGCGCTCGCGCGACCAGTCACAGGACGCTCCAAGCCGTTTCAACTGATTGAAGATCAAACCACCGGATTCCGCCTTCCACTCCCATACCTTCTCGACGAAGGCTTCACGCCCCATCTCGCGCCGGCCGGGCAGTTGTCTCTGTGCGAGTTGACGCTCGACGACCATCTGTGTGGCGATGCCGGCGTGATCCATGCCCGGCTGCCAGAGCACATCCTTACCGCGCATGCGCTCGAAACGCACCAGGATGTCCTGCAGCGTGTTGTTCAGCGCGTGGCCCATATGCAACGAGCCCGTCACATTCGGCGGCGGAATCACGATGCAGAAGCTCTCGGCGTCGGGTTTTGCCCCGGCGCCTGCACGAAACGCGTTTTCTTCGTCCCACTTCTTGGCGATGCGCGGGTCGACGGCTGCGGAATCGTAGGTCTTATCAAGCATTTTTCGGCCAGTTTTTTTGGAGATTGATGTCAGCGTTTTTGTAAACCGGAAGGCCCAGTGCAAGTCAACACGAACGGCAAAAAAGCCGCAAGCGATTACGCCCGCGACTTTGACTTTCCGCAGAAGCGCCGGTCAGCGACGAGGGCCGCGCGCGACGCGTTCGATTTCCTCGCGCACCAAACGCTCGACCAGGGTGGGCAGATTGTCATCCAGCCACTCCTGCAGCATCGGCCGAAGCATCGCTTCCGCAATCTCGTCGAAGGAACGCCTGGGGCCTTGCTCGACTGCATGAGCAAGATCTTCGAATGAGCGTGCCACCTGGCGGCTGACCGCCGGCGACACGATCGCGCTCGCCGGGGTCTCTTCGGCGTCGGCCATCTTCTCCCGAACGGTAGCCTGTGACGATGTGTCGGGCTCGGGAACTATCCGCTCTCCGGCGACATCCCCGACGGCCGCGTCTTCCGCTCTCGTGGCGCCCGTGTTCACAGGGGTCGCTGGCGACGAGACCGCCGCCATTCGCGAGGTGATTACCGGATTGTTCTGCACCGGAGGCATCGGGGCCGGGTCGACGTGATCCTTTGAAACATAGTTCACTGCGTGACGTTCGGAAGCGGCTCTCACCCGTGCCGCGACATCGGCGAGGGAAAGCGGCGGCTGCGGCGAAGCCTGCGTTTCTGCCGCATTGCCGGTTGCTTCGACCGCCGACACGTACGATGGCGTCCTTGATGAAGAACGAGGCTCCTCGGATGCGCCGAACGCGACGGCCTCGATTTCCGAGTCGATTGTCAGTTCGATCTCGTCGCCGGCTTCGTCTTCGAACTCGTGCCGGACAGAGGATCCCATCTGCCCAGGCTCGTTGTTCTCGATGATCTTGCGAATGGACGCCAGAATCTCGTCCATCGAAGGTTCACGCGCGACATTGAGCTGTGCCATTTCCATCCTCGTTTGGTGCGGCCAAACACGGGCTCAAAAGCGTCCATGTGCCGATTTCAAACAGACCTTAAGTGAGTTCGTGGACGAAACAAACGTCACGAATCAACCATGGGGATTCTTGCACAGATTTGTTTTTTGGGGCAGATGCCGTCTGCCCCGCCTACTGCATGTTTCCTTAAATCGTAGCCGACTTAAGGATAAAAACATGCAGCGATTCAAAGTGCTACAGCGTCCTTTGCGCGTCTGACTGAGACGCGCGGCGCTGTAGTTCATGCGGTCAGCGGCCGTCGACGGTCCGCAGGCCGAACCACTTGTCCTTGACGGCTTCGTAGTGCTCTTCGGAGCGATATTCGGCAACCGCGAGACCCTGGCTCTTGACGGTCAGCCGGCCCGTGGCGGCGAGCAGCGAGTAGCTCGCCACGACGGCGTCGCGCTGCGCAGCAGCGAGCGACTCCTGCGCGTCCAGAACATCCTGCTGCGAATCGAGCACGTCGAGTGTCGTACGTTGACCGACTTTTCGCTCTTCGATGACGCCCTCGAGCGCCAGGTTGGCGGCGGCAATCTGCGACCGGCTGGCAGTGATTCGGGCGAGGGCAGAATCAAGCTGGGCGTAGGCCGAGACGACAGTCTGCTGGACCGAAGCGCGCGCGGAATCGACGAGGATCCGCTGCTGACCCAGGATTTCCTTCGCTTGGCGGATCTGGCCATATTCAGCGCCGCCTTGATAGATCGGTACTTCCACCCGCGCAGTGATGCTCGCCGTCGTATCGTCCAGACCCTGACCGGCATTTCCGGTGTTGCGCGTTACTGCCCCCTGCAGAACGACGCCCGGCAGCATCGTGCCTTCGGCCGACTTTACCTGGAAGCCTGCCGAGTCGACAGCATACTGCGCAGCCAGAATCTGCGGGTTTTCCCGCAAGCCTGTAGCCACCGCCTGATCGAGGGATCTCGGCATGCTCTTGCTGGCCGGCGCCGGCTGCCTGATTCCCGTGGGAGCCGCGCCGACGATCTGCACGTAGACCGCTTCGCTTTGCTTCAACTGGGCTATCGCGCTTACCAGCAAGGACTGCGCGTTGGCGAGTTCCGCCTCCGCCTGGCTCACATCGGTACGCGTTCCTTCACCCACCTCAAGGCGAGCTTGCGAGGCATTCAACTGCTCTCTCAGGAACGCCAGGTTCTGCCTGCGAATTGAAACGACCTGCTGGTCGCGAGCGATATTGGCATAGGCCTGCGCTGCCGCAAGAAGGATCTGGATCTCGTTCGCCTTCAGCGTTTCACGGCTGGAGAAGACGTTCGATTCGGCGGCCCTGACGTTGTTCAGTGTCTGGAACCCGTCGAAAATCATCTGGGTAATGCTAATGCCGAGCTGCCCGCTGTGAAGATCAAGTGTGCCCGTCTTCTCGATGTCGGTGCGGGTCAGCGTACCGGTCGCCGACGCGGAAATCTGCGGCCGGTAACCGGACTTGGCGATGGGTACCCCTTCATCGGTGGCGCGAAGGCCAGCACGTGCGGCGTTGAGATCCGGGTTGTTGGCATAGGCCTTCGCCATTGCGCCGGAGATCGTCTCAGCGAGCGTTGCGTGCGGCGCGATCAGCACACTGGTCGAGACAGCCGCCCACAAGGCTGCTTTGCGGACAATCGACACCATCTTCCCTCCGATCAGCCGAGGCAGCGGCGCCGCCTCGCAATTTCCAGCAAGTCCGCTCCGGGCGGCCTGCATAATTACTGTGGTGACATGCTCGTGCCACCCATTGGCGAGCAAATCACTACCCCTGCGCTCTTTGAAACCCGGATTCGGTCTTGCGACAACTGTGCACTGACACTCTCAGCGGCCATTTCAAAAAGAAACAGAAGATACGTTGCCAATTGGCAACATTGCGATTTTGGTGACAACACTTCTATGCTGAGTGTCACCAATATGAGGTGCCTCAGAAAATAAAAGAACGCTCACGGCGAAATCCGGGAAGAGGCTTAACGGCGGTGTTGAAGTCCGACCGTTCCGAGACCCTGCCGAATCCGCGCACATAAAGTTTCGCACGAGATGCGTTACTAAATCCTTCAACCGTCACGAGACGCCCGCCGTCGCGGAGTTGCGCGAAAAGGCCCTCGGGTATCGTTTCCACACCGCCGTTGATGAAAATCACGTCATAGGGCGATTCTGCGGCATAGCCTTCGGCAAGGTTGCCGGTCACCACTGCGATGTTGTCATAGCCGAGGCGCGCAAGCGTCGCCGTCGCCGTCGCGGCGAGGCCCTCGTCGCTCTCCAGTGCGACGACAGAGCCGGCAATCAGAGATAGCAATGCCGAGGCGTAACCCGTCCCGCAACCGATCTCAAGCACAACGTCGGACTTGGAAATGCCAGCAAGCTGCAACAGCTTCGCCAGCGGCGATGGCTCCATCAGATAGCGCGGCTCGGCGCCGCCAACGAGTTCGATGTCGGCATCGATATAGGCCAGTTCCTTCAATTTCGCGGGCACGAACTCCTCGCGAGGCACGGAAAGGAAGGCGGACAGCACCGAATGGGAAGTCACATCCGTGGTCCGGATCTGATGGTCGACCATCTTAATGCGCGCTGCTTCGAAGTTCATGATACTGCCCTCGTGTCCCGGATAGGCGCGGCGCCCGTGTCCTGGAAATCCGCGCGATCTTGCGTCTGGCTGCCGATGCGCAGCCCGTTGCCTAAGCTCATAGATCGGCGCATCGCCGGTTTCAAGCGACAGCGACATTTCGGAAAGCAAAAAGGGAAAGACGGCAACGGCTCACGACAAGAGCCGCACCCCCTCCGGCACTCAAAACGGAGCGTTCAAAGATTCGATTTCAGTAAAACAGGTAGCCCTCGAAGCGTTGCGACAAATCTTAAAACAGAGGCCGCAGGTAGCCGGTGGCTAGCGCCCTGGCGCCGCCTCGAGACCGACAAGAGCGATCTTGCCGTAGCCTGCGCCTTGAATGAGATTCATCACCGTCATCAGCTCGCCGTAATCGACCAGCCGATCCGCGCGCAGGAGCACGCGCGTTTCCGTGTTCCCATTCGTTATCCGATGGAGTTCCGAAACGAAGCTTTCGCGAGCCGTTTCCTCGTTGCCGATCGCCAGCGTCAGGTCTGCCTTCAGCGTCACGAAGAGCGGCTTATCGTCTCTTGGCGCGGGCTTGGCCACGGATTGCGGCAGATCGACCTTCATGTCGACAGTCGCCAGGGGTGCAGCAACCATAAAGATAATCAGCAAGACAAGCATGACGTCGATGAAGGGCGTCACGTTGATCTCGCTGTTCTCTTCGAGATCGCCACCGCTTTCGGATATCTTTCCCGCCATCGCCTTATCCGATCCTGGCTATCGAACCGTCGACATAGCCGTCGCGCCTGTGCGGCTGCGCCTTGCGCCTGTATCGATGGTCGAGGTCGCGGCTCACCAATCGCTCCACCGCTGCCGCCGCATCCGCCAGGATGAGCTTGTAGCCACCTACTGACCGGGCGAAGTAGTTGTAAATCACCACCGCGGGGATGGCCGCGACGAGGCCGATTGCCGTTGCCAGCAAAGCCTCGGCAATACCGGGCGCGACGATGGCCAAGTTGGTCGTCTGCGCTTTGCTGATGCCGATAAACGAATTCATGATTCCCCAGACCGTACCGAACAGTCCAACGAAGGGACCAACCGAGCCGATCGAAGCCAGAATACCGGTACCGCCGCTCATCCGCTTGCCGGCGCGAACCTCAATGCGCCCGAGTAGAGACGACACGCGTTCTTTGATGCCGGTGGCCGGCGCAAGATCCAGAACCGCCTCCGAGCGGGCCATTTCGTCGACCGCTGCCGCGACCATTTCCGCAGCAACGCCGGCCTTGCGGTCCAGCCCAGCCTTGACCTCGGCGAGGCCGTTCGCGGTCGTGAGCATCCGGACTGCGCGCTTCAACTTCGATTTTGCGCCAATGAGCTCTATCGTTTTCACCAGGAAGATCGCCCAGGTGATGACGGATGCGAGCGCCAGGCCGATCATCACGCTCTTGACGACGATATCGGCAGCAAGAAACATGCCGACCGGCGAAAGATCGTGCGGAAGGACCGGGTTGGCGCTTGCGCCCGGCGTCGCGGCGTTGGCGGGGGCAGGCAGTTCCGGCGCCACCGTGACACTCGCTTGGCCGGCGCTGGCAGCGGCCGGAGCCTCAACGGCAGGCGCGCCCTGTGCTTGCCCGGCAACCGCTGCGGAGGGATCTTGCTGTACCGCTTGGGCGAAGCCTGTTGAAACCGCTCCGACAAGTGAAATGGCGAGAGTTGCCGCAAACAACACATTTAATTGCGGCCGGGTCCGGTGTGACATCTCGTTCCTCACATATTGTGCGCCTGTCTTGCCGTCTGGCTGCGATGCAACCCGGGGACGAGCAAGCCCGCGTGCCTTCGCAGGCTCTTTACGACGAACTATGACCGAATGGCAAGAATTTGTGGAGTGAAATAATCAAGAATAATGCCCCTAGTCGCGTATTCCGACAGCTATCGGGCGAATTTAGAAGCTGCCTTCCTCTAGGGAGAACCCATTGCTGCGCCAGTCATACCGGCGATGACGTTGCCATGGCCGCTCCGTGGACGCGAACGACCTCGCGATCCGCATGCGGGGCGGCGCTGCCGCCTGCGCCGCGTCGGCATAAATTTCGATCGCGCCGCTTCGCCGCAGAGTCTCGGCCGTCACAACCAGTGCGCGGCTCGATTTGCAGGTCGGCAACGGCCGGCGGGTGGCTGCGACGACGAGGTCTGCGGCCTCGCATAAAGACGGAAAGAGTTCGGGCGCGTCGACGACGACAATGGTCCAGCCCTCATGGCTGCGGCCGACACACCATTCGCGCTTGTGGCAGATAAAGCCCCCAGCTTTCACAGATGACAGGACCTCAGTCGCGTTAGCCGCGCTTGCCTTAAGTTCAGACGATTCCGGTTTTGCGGCCAAGGCGGAGGCACTTTCGACGACTGGCGCAATATGATTGGCGACGGCAAGCGCCCGTTGCCATTGCGAGAAAATGAAGTCCGGCGGCCGGGTTCGGTTGGTGGCGATGGCGTCTTCGGCAATCAGCCCAACCAGTTGGCCGTCTTCCGATATCACGACCGAGGGACGTTGCGCCTGGCGCTCCCACGCGATCGCCGTGCCGCCGAGAACGATCAATACCGCACCAACGAGCGCCAGCCGCGTTCGCAGCACACACAGAACGATCCCGCCGAACGCCGCCAAGGCAAAACCGGTCACGCCCACCCGTCCCGTCACCCACTCGCCATCGAACGAAGCCACGTAGCGTGCCACCGCGAGCATCCAGTCCAGCCCCTGCCCCATCACCACCAAGGGATAATATTCAAGCCCGAATGGCATGAGCAGCATGGCGAACAAGCCGAACGGCATGATGAGAATGCTGATCAATGGCGTGGCAAGGACGTTGGCGATCAATCCATAGGCCGGCAGCCGATGAAAATAGGCGGCGGCGTAGACTGCCGTCGCCAAGCCGCCGATTAGAGACGTGGCGACGCTGCCTATGGCGAAGTTGGACGCCGGCTCCCAGCGGCCAGTCACTCTCTCCCGCTCCCGCATTCGATATTCGCGCCAGCGGGCGTATCCCGCCACCAGGGCCAGGGTCGCCGCGAAGGACATTTGAAATCCCGGCCCGGCAACCGCCGACGGCGTCCAGGCGATAATGACGACTGCCGCCAGAGCGACATTCCGCAGGCTGATCGAAACGCGGTCGAAGAAGACTGCCACGAGCATGATGGAGATCATGATCCAGGAGCGAAGTGCCGAGACTGCGGCGCCGGAGATCAGGATATAGAGCAGAACCATCACAAGGGCCCCCGCTGCGGCGATCTTCTTGACCGGCAGCCGTTCGGCCAGGCCCGGAACCAGACTCAACAGCGTCCGCGCACCAACGAGAAAGGTGCCCGCCGCAAGGACCATGTTCAGCCCGGAAATAGCGAGAACATGAGACAGGCCTGCGGCTCGCAGGGTTTCGACGGTTTCGCGGCTGATGACCCGCTCTTCGGCAGTGATGAGCGCCGCCGCAATCGCCCCCGTGTCGCCGCCGACCACTGTCCGGATCCGGTCTCCAACGGCCTCACGCACGTCAGCAAGGAAGGCCTTTCCTTGGGCAAATAAGGACGTGTCAGTGCGCGACACGGCAACATCCGTTTCCAGCGCCTGTCGTGGAGCGCCATAGAAGAACCCGACCGCTCCAACACCCTTGAAGAAGGCGTCGAAGGCAAAGTCGTTTAAACCCGGCAGCGCGGGTCCCGAAGGCGGGGAAAGGCGCACCTTTCCCTCGATGATCGCCCCGGCCGGGTACCCTTCATGGTGACTTCGCGCCAGCAGTGTTGCCTTGGAGGGCGGTCTGCGGAGCCTCGGCTTGGACGTTTCGTTGATCTCGACCAGATATCGCCAACGCCCCTTGTCATCCTGCTCGCGCGACAGCACGCTTGCGCGGAGGTTCGTCGTCACCGGCCCATCGAGAATGACCGTGCCGATGCGTGCGGTCTCCGCCGCTGCAAGCAACATACCGCCAACGAAGATGAAAGGCGCGATCGCGATCGGTCGCCAAGGCGCGAAACGCCCTTGGCAGAGGAGCGCCGATATGCCGAAAATGCAAAGCAGCGGTGCAAGTTTGGCAATTCCGACGTCATACGCCAGCGCGAACCAAACGAGGGAGCCGAGCGCCAGAAGCACCGGGATCAGTACGAAGCCGTGCCCAAAATCGGCTTCCTCCTCCACGGCCGCGCGCAATCGCCGGACGATCGAAGCGGTAGCTGCATGGCTCCTGTAACCCAGCGCCGAACCATTCAGTGCCCGTGGCAGCAGGCGACCGGCCAGCATTACCGGAGCATCCGCGGCATGAACGGAGACTTGGCTGCCGATGAAAGGCGATGCACGATGCAGCGCATCGAGCGTCGTCGGCCCTCGCTCCTCCGTCCCCATTCCCGTCCGCTCTACCCCTTTGCGGTTACCGGCCGATCCTGCAACCAACGTCGCCACTTTGCAACCGCAAGATAAGCTGCACAAAAAATCAGCAGAACTATATGGAATGGTACCGCATTATCAGATTAACAATCATTGATCTGGTTGGACATCTGGCCATAACATGCGATTATTGCGTCGCCATATGCACATTTTCGCATCGCACCAATTTGCCTTTCGTACAGCTTGGCAGTCGAAAATAAATCATATAGCAAATTCGCAACGTTCATTTTCGTGGCATTTTGCTATGCCACGTTGCCATAAGACGGAGGCTCCCATGACAGAAAAAGGCGCGGTTGTAACATTCGATGGAAAATCGGCGGAACTGCCAGTGCGATCGGGATCCATTGGGCCGGCCGTCGTCGATATCGGATCGCTCTACAAGCAGACGAAGATGTTCACCTACGATCCCGGCTTTACGTCGACGGCGTCGTGTGAATCCAAGATCACCTATATCGATGGTGACGAAGGCGTGCTGCTCCATCGCGGCTATCCGATCGAGCAACTGGCGGAACACGGCGACTTCCTCGAAGTGTGCTATCTGCTCCTCTACGGTGAACTGCCGACCAAGGCTCAGAAGGACGACTTCGACTATCGCGTGACCCACCACACGATGGTCCACGAACAGATGTCGCGCTTCTTCACCGGTTTCCGCCGCGACGCCCACCCGATGGCCGTCATGTGCGGCTGCGTCGGCGCGCTGTCGGCCTTCTATCACGACTCGACGGACATCACCGATCCGCACCAGCGCATGGTCGCGTCGCTGCGCATGATCGCGAAGATGCCGACGATTGCGGCGATGGCTTACAAATATCATATCGGCCAGCCGTTCGTTTACCCGAAGAACGACCTCGACTACGCGTCGAACTTCCTGCGCATGTGCTTTGCGGTACCCTGCGAGGAATATGTCGTGAACCCGGTTCTCGCGCGGGCGATGGACCGGATCTTCATCCTGCACGCCGATCATGAGCAGAATGCATCAACCTCGACCGTCCGCCTCGCCGGCTCGTCGGGCGCAAACCCCTTTGCATGCATCGCGGCCGGCATCGCCTGCCTCTGGGGACCGGCGCACGGCGGCGCCAACGAGGCGGCACTCAACATGCTCGCCGAAATCGGCACGGTCGACCGTATCCCGGAATATATCGCCAAGGCCAAGGACAAGAACGATCCCTTCCGCCTGATGGGCTTTGGCCATCGCGTCTACAAGAACTACGACCCGCGCGCGAAGATCATGCAGAAGACAACGCATGAAGTTCTCGCCGAGCTCGGTCACAAGGACGATCCGCTGCTCGAAGTGGCGATGGAACTTGAGCGCATTGCGCTGACCGACGAATATTTCATCGAAAAGAAGCTCTATCCCAATATCGACTTCTATTCCGGCATCACGCTGAAGGCGCTGGGCTTCCCCACCACCATGTTCACTGTGCTCTTCGCGCTCGCCCGCACCGTCGGCTGGATCGCACAATGGAACGAGATGATCGAGGACCCGGAGCAGCGCATCGGTCGCCCGCGTCAGCTCTATGTCGGCGCACCGCAGCGCGACTACCTCCCCGTCTCGAAGCGCTGAGCGGACATTCCGTCAAATCGAGAAGCCCGGTCAGAGATGGCCGGGCTTTTTTTCTTGGAGATAATCGAAGACGATTTCCGCGGCTTTGTCGCCCGGCGGTCGGTCGGTCGCCATGCGCTCTTGCACAACGGCAAAACCGTCAAGCATGGCACGGCGTTGTGGCGTGTCACTCGAAAGCCGCTCGAACCAACGCGTCAGCGCCGACGGCCGGATCGTCCTGTTGAAATATTCCGGTACGACAGGAAAATCAGCGATCAGGTTCGGAAGTGCCGCCGTCCATATCCGAATCCGAGAGTGCAGGAAACTGACGAGCCAATCCGCTTTGTAGGTTGAAACGACGGGGATACCCGCAAGGGCGAGTTCGAGAATGACCGTCCCGGAAGCGGCAAGCGCGGCGTCGGCCTTTTCAAAGGCCTCCCACTTCCTGTCCGTTGCAACCGATATCTCGGGCTGCACCTTCCACGACGCGGTCAATTCCTTCACCCGACGCTCCTGCCGGGGAACAGTCGGCAGTAGAAAGCGCATGCCTTGATGGCGCGCCGCGAGCTCCTCGACGGCCTCGCCAAAAATCGGCAGCAAGCGGCTGACTTCGCTCCCGCGGGACCCTGGGAGCAGGAGACAGGTCGCGGGCTCCCGCGGTCGTTCCGCCCGCTGTTTTTCGCGCTGGCGGGCACGGACCGACAACACATTGATGTCGGATGCAAGGCGATGGCCGACATAGGTGGTCGGCGGGCCATCGAGCGCGCGCATCACCTCCGGCTCGAACGGCAGAACCGCGAGCACATGGTCGACATAGCCACGCATACGCGGGGCGCGCTCGGGCTTCCACGCCCAGACGCTCGGGCAGACGTAATTGATCACCGGCAGGTGTGGTAGCGCGGCGCGCACACGCCGCGCTACACGATGGGTGAAATCCGGGCTGTCGATGATCAGCAATGCGTCCGGCCGAGCTGCGATGATCGCGCGCGCTGTCTGACGGATGCGCAGGAGCAGCTTCGGCAAACGTGCAAGAACCTGCGAAAAGCCCATGATCGACAGTTCGGAATAGTCGAACAGCGATGTCAGCCCCTCGGCTTCGAGCGCCTCGCCGCCGACACCGACGAGCTCAAGCGAGCCTCCAAGGCGCGGGCGAAGTGCGCGCACGAGATCGGCCCCGAGCAGGTCTCCGGAGACTTCTCCGGCTATCACTGCCAGTTTGTAGCCCTTGCCCGTCATCGGCGGCTCCATGATCAGGATGATTTTGGGTCGAACCGACCCATAATCATAAACGTGATCGATTCTAAAGAGTTAGAGCGGCATGCGGGCGGAAAACCGAACATGCTTTTCGTCATCCCGCGCTAGCCCCACGCTGAACACCCAGGATGAACAGGCCACTCTTGTCCGCTTTGTCGACGAGCTGCGAACGCTCGAGAACAAGTGCCCTGCCCGCTTCGACCGCAATGCCTGCAAGACCCGCCGCCTCGGCGCCCGCGACTGTGGAAGGACCAATCGAAGGCAGATCCGCGCGTTCGTCCTGCTGCGGCTTACAAAGTTTGACGAGGACCCCGCGACGACGCGTCGAGACCCGCCCCTCGACCTTCAGCGCGGCAACGCGCGCCAGCATGGCGTCGGTGCCTTCGGCGCCCTCGAGTGCGATCACCCTGCCGCCGACCGCGACGGCGCCCTGTCCAACATCGAGCGCTCCCAGTGCGTTGGCAGCAGCGATGCCAGCTTCTATATCCCGCCGATCGTCGTCCGTCGGCACATGGGCCCCAAGCGGGCCCGTGTCCGCGAGAAGATTGGGGACGACTTCCTGTGCGCCGATGACGCGGGCACCGCTCGCTTCGATGAGATCCATCGCCATTCGCAGAACCGCGTCGTCGCCACCGGACACCAGAGTCCGAAGCACGCTCGGGACCTTAGCGAGCGTCCTCAGCGTGGGGCGGATATCACGCCATTCCGGTCGACGCCGAACTCCTCCGGAGAGCACAACGCGGTCGATGCCCTCTTTCTCGAACGTTCGGCTGATCGCAGCAAAATCACCGATTGCCAGAACGGCGTGGTCGAACCCTGTCCAGTCGGCGTCCGCCTCGCGTGACAGCGCAATGATGAAAGGGTCTTCGCCCTGTCGTCGCGCGGCCTCCGCCACGTGATGCGGCAGCGCGCCAGCGCCGGCAATGATCGCCAACCTGCCCCCCGCACCTGGCAGGCTGCGGGTTACCACTGCAGTCAACCTCTGTTGCCGCGTTGCGGCGACGACAGCGCGCGATCGCTTTCTGCGGCAATGAAATCGAGGATTTCGAGCGCCGGCGCGCAATCGAGATACTCCTGCCGGATTGCCGCAGCATTGGCGCGGATCGATTCCGGTCCCTCGAAAATCTGCTTGTACGCGCGCCGCACGGCGTGGATCGTCGCGCGGTCGATGCCGGCGCGCGTCATCCCGACGACATTGAGACCGCTCAGAACTCCGGGATTGCCGTTGAGCATGCCATAAGGAATGACGTCATAGCTGACTGCCGAAAGCCCACCGATGAAGGCCTGCCTGCCAATGCGCGTGAACTGGTGAACGGCCGACCCGCCGCCGAGGATGGCGCGATCGTCCACGATCACGTGCCCCGCCAGCATCACGTTGTTGGACAGGATGATATTGTTTCCGAGCCGGCAATCGTGCGCGACGTGGGAATTGGCCAGAAACAGGTTGTTGTTGCCGACGACTGTGGTGCCGCCGTGCTCGACGGTGCCCGTGTTCATCGTCACACCTTCGCGGATGGTGCAGTTCTCGCCGATGACCAGCGTCGTGTTCAAGGCGCTATGATGCACGCTTTGCGAGTCTCCGCCGATGACGGCGGACGGGAAGATCTTCGTCCCCTTGCCGACAGTCGTGCGCCCGATGACAACAACGTGGCTCAGTAGCTCTACGTCGTCTCCCAAAACGACATTCGGCCCGATATGGCAAAACGGGCCGACCTTCGCGTTCTCTCCGATCACGGCCCCATCCTCGATGACGGATGACGGGTGGATCTTCGCAGTCGATGCAATCATTTTCAGGCGTCTTCCTTGCTGACAATCATCGCGCCGATATCAGCTTCTGCGACAAGTTGCCCGTCAACTTTTGCATCACAGTGAAATTTCCAGATATTGCCACGTTGCTTCTGTTTCATGACATGGAATTCGACCCGGTCTCCCGGTACGACAGGCTTGCGGAAGCGGGCATTGTCGATGGTCATGAAGTAGACGAGATTGTCGCCGATCCCCGTCTTGCGGGCGCAGATGGCGCCGGCGGTCTGCGCCATGCCTTCGATCAGCAACACGCCCGGCATGATCGGCTTTTCCGGAAAATGTCCCGTGAAATGCGGTTCATTCGCCGTCACGTTCTTTATCCCGATCGCCGAGTTGTCGGAGTCGATCGCGATGATGCGATCGACGAGCAGGAACGGGTAGCGATGGGGAAGAAGTGTCAGGATTTCCTGAATATCCGCCGTGCCGAGTACCGTTGCAGCCTCATTCATCCTTGCCACCCTTTTTCTTCTGTCTTTCGCTGGCTCGCATCGCCATCTCGGCGATGTCGCGCAGAAAATCCCGCATCGGGCGTGCCGGAATACCGCCATAACGCTCACCGGCCGGCACATCGCTCGCCACGCCGCTCATGGCGGCGATCTGGACGCCATCTCCGATGGTAATGTGGCCGTTGACGCCGGTTCCGCCGCCGATCATCACGCCGTCGCCAATCTTTGTGCTGCCGGCAATGCCAACCTGGCTGACGATACCGCAATAGCGACCGATGCGGACGTTGTGCCCGATCTGGACGAGGTTGTCGATCTTCGTGCCCTCGCCGATCACCGTATCGTCCATGGTGCCGCGATCGATCGTCGTGTTCGCGCCGATCTCGACGTGATCCTGGATAATCACGCGACCGACCTGAACGATCTTGATCATTCCGCCCTGGGGGCCCGGCGCGTAGCCAAAGCCGTCCTGGCCAATGCGCGCCCCGGGATGAATGATGACGTTGTTGCCGATCAGCGCGCAAAGAATGCTGGCTCCGGCAGAAATCGTACAATCGCGGCCGATTCGGACATTCGGCCCGATAACGGCTCCCGCGGCAATCCGCGTTCCAATACCGATCTCAGCGCCGGCACCGATCACCGCCATCGGCTCGACTTCTACACCAGCCTCGAGTCGGGCTGTCGGATCGACAAATGCACCCGCAGCAATGCCCCGCTCGCTCGTATTGTAGGAGGGGCGCATCGCCTTTTCATGAAGCAGAGCGCCGGCAACTGCAAAGGCCGTATGCGGCTTTGCGGTCAAGAGAACGGGGATATTGTCCGGAACGATTGACGCAATCGCCTTGTCGCAAATGATTGCCGAGGCATGACAATCGTTCAGCTCGTCGCGGTTCTTGCGCGAGAGCATATAGCAAACATCACCCGATTTGGCGCGGTAAACCGGCGCGACCGCGTGGATCAAGCGATCCGCCGCAGCGGCATCCGACAACTCCGCCCCAATGTGATTCGCCAGGTCACCCAAGCGAATCCCTTCATGGGGCGGAAAAAACCAGTTCAGTTCCATAGACACTCCAGAACGATTTTGGACAGCAGTTCTGGACTGCTCTTTATCAGAACGACGAGTTAATGCCGAACTTGAAATTCTGGACTTCGTCGAAATCTTCCTTCGCAACCGGCACGGCGTAGTCGACACGCAGCGGACCGAAGGGCGAGGCCCAGATCAGGCTGACGCCGACGGAGGCGCGCAACGAGGCATCGTCACCGCGGACGGATTCGCCGGGGCCAACGGCGACATCGTTGCCATAAAGCGTGCCGGCATCGACGAAGAGCGCACCGCGGAAACCGCTATCACGCGGGATGCCCGGCAGTGGGAACGATGCTTCCGCAGAGGCCGTAAAGTAGGTCGTACCACCGAGCGCGTCGCCGTTGTTGACGCGCGGACCGAGGCCGTTGCGCTCAAAGCCGCGGATATCGTTGCTGCCCAACTGGAACTGGTCGAAGACTTCCATTGAACCGGACGTCTTGAACAAGTGACCTGCACTTCCGGCGAGCGACGCGATGATGTCTGCCTCGTCGTTCACCGTGTAATACCACCTGGCCTTACCCGTCAGCTTGTAGAAATCGGACGTGCCACCAAGGCCGGCGAATTCCTGCGTGACCGAGGCGAGGATACCCTCATGCGGAAGCTGAGCATCGTCCAGCGTGTTGTAGGTGATCGACTGGGAGACCGACGAGCGGGTCCACGGGCTGCCATCGATCGCACGGTCATAGGGAGTCGACAAGTCGTCCTTGTCGCCGAAGTATTCGAACTCCGTGTAGTTATAGCGCAGCGTCGTCGACAGCGCCTCGGTGATCGGCGCAGTCACGCGCAGGCTGAAGCCTTGGTCGTTGTAGCTGTAGTTATCGTCGTCAAAGTCGTTTTCGTTTTTGAAGAGATCGAAACCTGCGGCCAGACGGTAACCGAGGAAATAAGGCTCGGTAAACGAGACGTTGTAAGTTTGGCTGTCCTCACCCCTGCCGGCGGCAAGGCGGATATATTGTCCGCGGCCAAGGAAGTTCTTTTCCTCGATCGACGCCTCGACGAGGAAGCCACCGCCGCCGCCGGCGGAATAACCGGCACCGATGCCGAACGAACCGGTCGACTGGTCCTGCACATCGACAACGATCACGACACGGTCCGCAGCGCTGCCCGGCTGCGTCGAGATATTTACGCTCGAGAAATAACCGAGAGCCTCGAGCCGGCGCTTCGCGCGCGCGATCATTTCCTGGTTGAAGGCATCGCCTTCACCGACGTCGAACTCGCGGCGAATAACGTAGTCACGCGTGCGCGTGTTGCCGCGGATTTCAATGCGCTCGACGTAGGCGCGCTCACCTTGGTCGACCAGATAGTCGACGGCGATCGTGTGATTGGCAAGGTCGCGGTTGCCACGCGGGGTGACGCGAGCAAACGGATAGCCCTCCGAAGCAACACGCTTCGAAATTTCGCTCATCGTGTCCTGAACATCCTTCGCCTTATAGACGGAGCCTTCCTGGCTCTGGATCAGACCCCTCAACTCCTCAGCGTCGATACCTTCGACCGTCGACTCGACATTGACTGCACCGAAGTCGTAACGCGGACCTTCCTCGACGGTGATCGTCACCGTGTACTCGTTGGTCTCTTCATTCAGAGTCGCGTCAGACGAGATAACCTGGAAGTCGGCATAGCCCCGGTTGTAATAGAATTGACGCAGCAGTTCTTCGTCGGCGCGCAGCTTGTCCGGATTGTAGACATCCTTACGGGTCAGGAACGAGAAAATGCCCGATTCCTTGGTCGCGATCACCGACTGGAGCCGGCCGTCGCTGTAAGCTTCGTTGCCGACGAAATTGATCTGCGAAATCTTCGTGCGCTCACCCTCGTTGATGACGAAGGCAAGGTTCACGCGCCCTTCGGCAATAGGCACGACCTGCGTCGTGACAGTGACGTCGCTACGACCAATCGCAGCATAGGCGGCCTTGATGGCCTGAATATCGCTTTCGACGGTTGCTTCACTGTAAGGACCGAGCGGCTGGGTCCGCACGACACCCTGGAGCTTGTCATCCTTGATCTTGCGGTTACCGTTGAAGACCACCTGGTTGACGAGCTGATTTTCGCTGACGGTGACAACAAGCGTGCCGCCGGCGACATTGATGCTGACGTCGGAGAAATAGCCGGTGGCGTAAAGGCGCTTCACCGAAGCATCGATATCGGCGTTGCTGAAGTTCCTACCCGGGACAATCGTTATGTTCGCACGCACCGTGTCCGCGCTTACGCGCGTTGCGCCCCGCACTTCAACCCGATTGATGACCGCGGCTTGTGCAACGGACGTGCCTGCAAACACCCCAACACCGGTACCCGTGGCAACCATGCTTGCTGACAGCGCAAACGCCGACACCGCGTTCAAAAACCTTGAACCAGCTTTCATGTTAAAATCTTACCTTTTCCCAACGTACCGCAGCAATTTCGTACCGACTCCGGTCACGGTTGCCGTTTTACCCGCTTTTGCCATACAAGCAAGCCAGCTAGTTAAATTCTGTTTACTTCAATTCGAACCGTGGCTTAACCGCCACTACGGATTCGACTTATCGTAAACAAATCCTTGCGGCGCAAGCCATTGCGCGTCACTCGTTCACAATATCCGAAGGTTGTTCCGTCCCCCCAAGGACCCGGTAAGCAAGAAGAGCAAAGGCCTACTGCATGTTCTCTTAAATCGTCGCCGATTTAAGATGCACAGCGTCTTTTGCGCGTCTGGTAAGACGCGCGGCGCTGTAGAGACAACGCCTCACGTCTTCGGGATCCGTTTCAGCCGAAAAGCCAGTTGATGTCGTTCCACGCCGCAAAGACCGTAAGCATCAACACCATCGCAAATCCGATGCGGAACGCGATATCCTGTGCCGCGGGCCCGACCGGTTTGCCGCGCAACGCCTCCACCGCATAGAACATGAGATGACCGCCATCAAGCACGGGCACAGGCATGAGGTTAAGCAATCCTATAGAAACTGAGAGAACGGCTGCGAAGTTCAGCACCTCGGCAACGCCGAGCTTGGCCATCTGCCCTGAAATCTGGGCGATACGGATCGGTCCACCCACCTGGTCCGCCTTCATCCGACCAACGACCAGATTCGACAGATAGTCGAACGTGCCGGTGACGATACGCCAGCTTTGCAGGGCTCCCTGCCCGACCGCTTCCAGCGGCCCATAGGTCTCGATTCGGAAGTTCCCGACCTCTTGATTTGTTCCGATGCCGATCTTGCCCTCTTCCACCTTGTTGCCCAGCGGGTCGACGGATTCGATGCGCTGCGGCACCATCTGCAGATCTATCGGGGAACCATCGCGCTCGACGCGAACAGTGATCGGCAGTTCCGGGCGGACACTGACGTAGCGTCGTACGTCGTCAAAGGTCACAATCGGCGTTCCGTCGATTGAAACAAGCCTGTCACCCAGCTTGACGCCTGCCTGCTCCGCCGCGCTGCCCGGCGCCACCAATGCCACGACCGGATCGGCAACGGCCCGCCCATAGACGGAGAAGAGAACGGCAAAAATCGCAATCGCCAGCACGAAATTGGCGATCGGTCCGGCGGCGACGGTCGCAGCCCTTTTCCAAAGCTTTGCCCCCAGGAAGGTGCGAGCACGATCTTCCGGCGCGATTGCCTCGAGACGCTGATAGTCGGGCGTGCTCGCTGCATCTTCGTCGCCAAAGAATTTCACGTAGCCGCCCAGCGGAATCGCGCAGAATTTCCATCTGGTGCCGCGACGATCGGTCCAGCCGAACAGCTCCGGCCCGAAGCCAACGGAAAAGGCGACGATACGGATACCGGACCAGCGGCCCACCAGGTAGTGTCCCAGCTCATGGACGAAGACCAAAAGGGTCAGCAGGAACAGGAAGGTGGGTATAGCGTATTGCAGATTTTCAAGCAGAAGGCTCATTGGCATTTCCTAACGCATCCGCTGTTGCGACATCACGTGCCTCCTACTGCATGTTTCCTTAAATCGTAGCCGATTCAAGGATAAAAACATGCAGCACTTCAAAGTGACACAGCGTCCTTTGCGCGTCTCAAAAGACACGCGGCGCTGTAGGGATGCGCGGCTGCCGCTGTCACATTTTGCATCCTTATATAGTCTACCCTTAATTCAAATTCGACTTAAGGGATTATGCAGAGCCCTCAAAGGCCCAATAGAACCGAACCGAAGGCGGCTGCGCGTCCGCCGGCAGACAGGATCTGCGCCAACACCAGAACCAGCGCAGCGACACAGGCGAATATCAATCCGTCGACCCGGTCCATGACCCCGCCATGTCCGGGAATAAGCTGGCTCGAATCCTTGACGCCGAAACGACGCTTGATGAAGGACTCGAACAGATCCCCGATCTGACTGGCAACGGACAGCACGAGCGCGATGATCGGAATGCGCAGATCCTCCAGGGAGAAATGAGCCATGAAGACGGCGACACCCGCGAGAACACCACAGATCGTCCCGCCCAGCGCTCCCGACCAGGTTTTTCCGGGCGAGATCGCCGGCGCCAGCTTCGGCCCGCCGATTGCCCTGCCGGTAAAATAAGCAAAGATATCCGTCCCCCAAACGACGGCGAACACGAAAAGCATCGCCACCAGGCCGAGATAATCGGCGCCGCGGATCGCCGCGAGCGAAACCGCCGTCAAACCGGCATAGACTATGCCGCCCGGCAGCCACCAGCTCGTGTTGCGGATCAACACCCAAAGTCCGGCGAGAACCGAAAAGGCAGCCAGGAGCGGCAGGCTGAGATGGATATAGTCGAAAAGGACGAGGATCGCGATCACGACCTGGGAAAGCCACCCGAACGCATTGCCCTGAAAGTCGCTCTCACCGAGCTTCGTAATGGTCGACCACTCGTAATAGACCAGCAAACCGATCGCGACGGACAGGAGCTGGAAAGCAAGCCCGCCCGCCCAGGTCGCGCCAAGAGCGACCGCCGCAAGCACTACTCCGGAGGCGATGCGTAGCTTGAGTTCAGCCTGCATCAGGAGCCGACCGCTAGCGTCGGTTGCGCGAGGCCGCCGAAACGGCGTTCGCGGCTGGCGTATTTTTCGATAGCGGCAAGGAATGTTTCGCGCGTGAAATCCGGCCAAAGTTCGGGAATGAAAAGCAATTCCGAATAGGCTCCTTGCCAAAGCAGAAAGTTGGAGAGGCGCTCTTCGCCGCTCGTCCGCAGTATCAGGTCCGGATCAGGTATGCCGGCGGTGTCGATCGTTGCATTGATCTTCTCCGTCGTGATCTCGTCCGGGCGGAGGCGACCGGCGGCCACCTCTGTCGCCAGGCGACGCATAGCCCTCGCCAATTCGTCCCTCGCGCCATAGTTGAAGGCGATCACCAAGGTGATCCCGGTGTTCGCGCTCGTCGTGTCCTCCGCCTCGATCAGCAACGGAAGAATGTCACCGCTGAGATTCGTGCGGTCGCCGATGACGCGGATGCGGACATTCTCGCGGTGCAGATCGGCGAGATCGCGGCGTATGAACGCCTTAAGCAAGCCCATGAGGTCCGTGACCTCGGCCTCGGGCCTGCTCCAGTTTTCCGACGAGAATGCGAAAAGCGTGAGATAGCGAATGCCGAGCTCGGCCGCCGTCTTTACCGCAGCCCGCACGGCCTCGACGCCTTTTCGATGTCCCATCGTGCGCGGTAGTCCGCGCGCGTTTGCCCATCGACCGTTGCCATCCATGATGATGGCAACGTGGTTCGGTACGTTAGCGGGGATGAACTCTGGCATTGGCGGTCCGAAAAAAGAGACTCAGATCATCACGCGTCAGACCTGCATGATTTCCTTTTCCTTCTCGGCGAGCAAGCGGTCGATCTCGGAAATTGTTTCGTCGGTCATCTTTTGGACGCGTTCGGACTGAGCACGGTGGATGTCCTGCCCGATCTCGCCATCCTTTTCGGCTTTTTTCAGGTCGTCCATGCCGTCACGGCGAACATGGCGGACGGCCACCTTGCTCTTCTCGGCGTAGTCGTGCGCGACCTTGACGAGAGACTTGCGCCGTTCCTCGTTCAACTCGGGCAGCGGAATACGCAGGTTCTGGCCGTCAACGATCGGGTTCAATCCGAGATTCGATTCCCGGATCGCGCGTTCAACGGCGCCAACCATGGATTTGTCCCACACCGAAACGGACAGCATACGCGCCTCCGGGACCGTGATGTTTGCCACCTGGTTCAACGGCATGCGCGAACCGTAGGCTTCGACGGTCACCGGATCGAGAACGTTGGCCGATGCGCGGCCGGTGCGAAGCGACGCTATGTCGTGCTTGAATGCGGAGATCGCTCCGTCCATGCGGCGTTTCAGTTCCTTCAGGTCCACACCTTCACTCATGGTTCAAGACTCCCGTTCCTGTCTTCAATGGCCCGAAGGGCCTTCAAACTGTCAATTGTCCGTGACGATGGTGGCATGGCCGCCACCGGTCAAGATCTCCGCAAACCCGCCCTTCTCGTGGATCGAGAAAACGACGATCGGAATGGCATTTTCGCGTGCAAGAGCCACCGCGGCAACGTCCATCACGGCCAATCCCTTCTCCAGAACCTCGCTGTGGGTGAGGCGATCGAACCGGGTAGCCGTCGGGTCCTTCTTCGGATCCGCAGAATAAATGCCGTCAACCTGCGTTCCCTTGAAGATCGCTTCTGCGCCCATCTCTGCTGCGCGAAGTGCTGCGGCGGAATCCGTCGTGAAGAACGGATTGCCCGTGCCTCCGGCGAAGATGACCACGCGGCCAAGCGAGAGATGATATAGGGTAGCGCGCTGCGAAAAACTCTCACAAATTTCCGGCATAGCGATGGCCGAGAGCACGACAGTGTCGATGTCCAGCTTGCGCAGCGACGTCGCCAGTGCGAGCGCATTGATCACCGTCGCCAGCATCCCCATGTGGTCGCCGGTTACCCGATCGCCCCCCTTCGAGGCGACGGCGACGCCACGAAAGATGTTGCCGCCGCCGACAACGACGCCGACTTCGACGCCCATGGCGCGCGCTTCGGCGATATCCGATGCGATCCGATCGGAGACTGCCACATCGATGCCGAAGCCCTGGCTTCCCATCAAGGCTTCACCGGAGGCTTTGAGAAGAACACGCTTGTAGATTGGCTTGGCCAACATCATCGCTCCTGAACAGATCGGCACGCCTGTGCGGAAGGCGGTGCACAGCGGCATAAAGGATATATCGTGTTGCGCGCGGTATCGACCGCTCGGGCTGAAACCGGCGGGTCCGACGCTTTGACGAATGCCGGATACACGAAGGGCACCGCGTTGTCACGCGATGCCCCCATGTTTTCCCAATAAGGGTGAAGAAATCAGCCCTTGGCAGCCGCCGCGACTTCCGCGGCGAAATCGGACTCTTCCTTCTGAACGCCTTCGCCGAGCAGCAGGCGTGCGATGCCGGCGACCTCGATCGGCGCACCGACGGTCTTTTCCGCTTCCTTGATCGCTGCCTCGACGGTCTGGTCGGGGTTCATGACAAAAGCCTGCGAGAGAAGGGCGACTTCCTCGAAGAACTTGCGCATGCGGCCTTCTACCATCTTCTCGATGATGTTGTCCGGCTTGCCCGAAGCGCGCGACTGTTCGATGAAGACGTTGCGCTCGCGTTCGGCGACCGCGGGGTCGATTTCGCTCGGGCGAACCGCCAGCGGGTTCGTCGCAGCGACGTGCATCGCAACCTGACGACCGATTGCATTCAAGGCTTCCTTGTCACCGGTCGACTTGAGAGCGACCAGCACACCGAGCTTGCCGAGACCGTCGGCAACCGAATTGTGGATGTAGGTGGCGACGACGCCATTGTCGACCGACAGCAGCGCGGCACGGCGCAGCGTCATGTTTTCGCCGATCGTCGCAATCGCGTCGGTGACCGTATCGGCAACGGACTTGCCAGTGGCCGGATAGTTGGCAGCGCTGATCGCGTCGACCGATCCATCGGTGTCGACAGCAACGGCTGCGACACCACGGACGAGGTCCTGGAAGGCGTCGTTGCGAGCGACGAAGTCCGTTTCCGAGTTGATCTCGACGACCACGGCCTTGTTGCCGGCGCTGGCGATGCCGATGAGGCCTTCGGCAGCGGTGCGGCCGGACTTCTTGTCGGCCTTGGCGATGCCCTTGGCGCGCAGCCAGTCGATCGCCGCTTCCATGTCGCCATTGGTTTCAGCAAGCGCCTTCTTGCAATCCATCATGCCTGCGCCGGTCTTTTCGCGCAGTTCCTTCACCATTGCGGCAGTAACACTCATCTTCTTGCCTCTTTGTCTGTTTGGCTGGCGCGCTCACTGTCGATGGCGCAATGCCAGGAGGTTTTGGCAGGGAATGGCTTTTCAATGTGACATCGTGATGAACGCTTCATCGCGATGATGCGTGGGCAGGATATTGCGGGCCCGATCGCGCCATTTCCGGCCGAAAAGAACGAGGCCGTTCAGATTTCCATCACAAACGGCCTCGTCCGACGTTTCATTTGGTACGGCAGCCTTGTCTGCCGTCCGACCCGATCAGGCCTCGGACGATTCGTCGAGAGCCGGCTCGACCGGAACCTCAACCGATGCGCCGAGATCGCGGCCAGCGGCGCCCTGCTGGCGGGCAATGCCGTCGATGGCGGCGCGAGCGATGAGATCGCAGTAGAGAGCGACAGCGCGCGATGCATCGTCGTTACCCGGGATCGGATAGTCGATCTGGTCCGGATCGCAGTTGGAGTCGATGACGGCGACGACCGGAATGCCAAGACGCTTGGCTTCTTCGATCGCGATCGATTCCTTGTTGGTGTCGATGATGAACATCAGGTCCGGCGTGCCGCCCATGTCGCGGATACCGCCGAGAGCGCGGTTCAGCTTTTCGCGCTCACGCTCGAGGTTCAGGCGCTCCTTCTTCGTGAAGCCGGAAGCTTCCGAAGCGAGGATTTCGTCGAGCTTGCGCAGGCGCTGGATCGAGTTGGAAATCGTCTTCCAGTTGGTCATCATGCCGCCGAGCCAGCGAGCATTGACGTAGTACTGGGCAGAGCGCTTCGCGGCGTCGGCGATGATTTCCGAAGCCTGGCGCTTCGTGCCGACGAAAAGCACGCGGCCGCCATTGGCGACGGTGTCGCTGACAACCTGAAGGGCGCGCGACAGCATCGGGACGGTCTGGGCGAGGTCGATGATGTGGACGTTGTTGCGATCGCCGAAGATGTACGGCTTCATCTTCGGGTTCCAGCGATGCGTCTGGTGGCCGAAGTGAACGCCTGCTTCGAGAAGCTGGCGCATAGTAAAGTCAGGCAATGCCATGCCTTTGTCTCCTTTTCCGGTTGAACCTCCGCAAGGCGTCGAGCGCATCGTTGCTGCGCCCACCGGCGGAACAATCCGGATTTCTCCCGGAAAATCCCATGCCTCACGTGTGGAATGGGCAGCCCATTAACTGCAACTGCCCGATAAATCAAGACTGGAAGTCAGTTTTATGCAGTTCTTGCCTATTTGCAGTCTTCCGCGTTGAAGACTTCGAGGTTGGTGAGCTTTCCGCTCAGCACGAAATCTCCATAGTCCATTGTCAGGTCGCGCGTCACTCCGTTTTCATAGAGCTTGAACGACATGCTGTAGATGGGCTGTGCGTCTCCGCTCCTGTCGTCGTTGAAGTAGGAGATCTTCACTGGCCAGTAATTCTCGGCCGCGAGCTTTCCGGCCTTGCCGACATCGATGTCATCCGGCGCCGGCTTGCGGGGTTTGCCGACGAAGGTCGAGGTGATCAGCGTCTTGTCGCCCGTATCGGAGCCGTCGAAGATGCGCGATTCGAAAAACGACTCACCCTTCTTCGCCCGATCGATCACTTCCAGCATGTGTTCGGTCGGGAATCGGCTTTCGGCAAGCGCCACTTCGCGCTTGTCCGGTGCCGTCAGCTCGACCTTGACCCCGGTCTTGTCTTCATGCGCACTGCCGCGGACTTCCTTGTCGAGCTTCTCGTCGGTGAAAGAACGCGTCAGAAAGCGGAAATTGCCGTTGCGCATGTCTTCGTAGGTGGTCGTCTGCTGGTCCGTTAGGCGAACTTCCTCTCCGGTATCGACCTGGGTCATGAACCTGAAACTGACCGTGTAACCCTCGCAGGCAGAGCCGTTGAATTCGTAGACCATGCGGCCGTACATGCTGGAAATGCCCGAGCGATCGGACGCATTCTTCAACTCCAGATCGTAAACGGCGCGGTGGGGCGCAAGCGCGCTCGCATCGGCGGCACCGGCGCCCAAGGCCGTCATCGCCACGAGGCAGACGCTTCCAAAACTGGCAAGACCGAAGCCTGTACGAAACATCCGTTTCCTCCTGTTGGACTCGCCGGCAATGCTATAAACAAACTGTCGGCAGAAGCGAGGCAGATCCGCGACGAAAAGACTTGATGCCCGTCCCGATCCAGCTTGCATGCCGGATTTTATCACAAAAGACAACAACGGAGCCTTCCATGTCCGCAGAGATCGAAACGCGCCTCGCCGACCTTGGCATCACCCTGCCCCAGGCCGCGGCACCTGCAGCGAACTATGTTCCCTACGCCATCAGCGGCTCGATGCTCTATATTTCCGGACAACTGCCTATGGAAGCCGGCAATGTCGCCGTAACGGGACATGTCGGCAAGGATGTCGATGTCGCCACCGCCCAGCGTGCTGCAGAACTCTGCGCAATCAACATCCTGGCGCAGGCGAAGGCAGCGCTTTCCGGCGACCTCGGGCGCATCCGTCGCCTCGTGAAGATCAATGGTTTCGTCGCGTCCGTCCCGGAATTCGTCGAACAGCACCTCGTCATCAACGGCGCGTCCAATCTGCTCGCCAACGTGCTTGGTGAAGCCGGCAAGCATGCGCGCGCCGCCGTTGGCATGGCCGCCCTGCCGTTCAACGCAGCCGTCGAAATCGATGCCGTCATCGAAATCGCGTGATGCGAGGAATCTCATGAAGGATATTTCCTGGCTCAAGGCCCAACCGATCGCCCATCGGGGTTTTCACGACATGAACCGGGAGGTTTGGGAAAACACACTCTCGGCGTTTTCTCGCGCCGCCGAAGCGGGTTTCGCGATTGAATGCGACCTGCAATATACCGCTGACAGTGTTCCGGTGGTCTTTCACGACGACAACACCGAGCGGCTCTGCGGTATAAGAGGAGACGTTCGAGCGAGAACCGCGGGGGAACTCGGGCTGATGTCGGTCGGCGGCACCAAGGACAAGGTGCCGACGCTTTCCCAGATGCTCCGTCTCGTCAACGGTCGCGTGCCGCTGATCATCGAACTCAAGGGGCGAAAAGACGACGACGAAGGCTTTGCCGCCGCGGTGATCGATACGCTCGAGGGCTACAAGGGCCACGTGGCGCTAATGAGCTTCGATCATTGGCTGCTCAAGGACCTGAAGGCGCTGGATGCGCCCTACCCGCTTGGCCTCACCGCCGGAGGCATCACGCCCGAGGCCTTCGCCGAGAACGAGGAAGCGATGCAAATCGGCCTCGATTTCATTTCCTATTTCTACCGCGACCTGCCGAATCCTTTCATCACCAAGCAGCGCGCGCTCGGCCGCACGGTCATCACATGGACGGTGCGCGACAGAGAGGCCCAGGAGCACACATTCGCCAATGCCGACCAGATGACATTTGAGGGTTTCGATCCACGAGAGACCATGATTTCGTAAGGTTATGACAGACGCTATCAACATCCGCATTGAACACTCTTTCACTTCGATCTCGCCGGCGAACTGGAATCGGCTCGCCGGCGCTTCGAAGGCTAGTGCGAGCATTCCCTACAATCCCTTCCTCTCGCACGCTTATCTGTCGGCACTGGAGGAATCGGGTTCCGCGACCGCGGAAACGGGATGGCTCGGACAACACCTGCTGATGGAAGACGCGGATGGTTTCCTGCGCGGCGCCCTTGTCTGCTACATGAAAAACCACAGCCAGGGCGAATACGTCTTCGACCATGGATGGGCGGACGCCTTCGAGCGTGCGGGTGGCCGCTATTATCCGAAGCTGCAATGCTCCGTACCCTTCACTCCGGTAACGGGACCGCGCCTGCTCACCACCGAAGGGCGCGACCCGCGGCCGATCCACGATGCGCTCGCAGCGGGACTGAAGGAGCTTACGCGCCGCCACGGCGTCTCCTCGGCTCATGTCACCTTCGCGCCGGCCGACGAAATGCCAATCTTCGAGCGGGCAGGCTTCCTTCATCGAACCGACCAGCAGTTTCATTTCACCAATGAAGGCTACGGGTCCTATGGCGACTTTCTGGAAACTCTCGCATCCCGAAAACGCAAGGCGCTGAAAAAAGAACGTCGGACGGCCGTCGAAGAGGGCATCACGATCGATTGGCTGACGGGCAGCGACCTGACCGAGGAGATCTGGGACCAGTTCTTCGCCTTCTACATGGATACCGGCGGGCGCAAATGGGGCCGCCCGTATCTCACGCGCTCCTTCTATTCGCTGATCGGTGAAAGGATGGCCGACGACATTCTGCTCGTCATGGCCAAGCGCGGCGGCCGCTATATCGCCGGCGCCATCAACTTCATCGGCGGTGATGCGCTCTACGGCCGGCACTGGGGCTGTATCGAGGACCACCCATTCCTGCATTTTGAGGTTTGCTACCACCAGGCGATCGATTTCGCGATCGCCAAGGGGTTGAAGCGCGTCGAGGCGGGAGCACAGGGGGAGCACAAGCTCGCCCGCGGCTACATGCCGGTCACCACCCATTCGGCGCACTTCATTACCCATCCGGGACTCGCGCGCGCGGTCGCCGACTATCTCGAACGCGAACGCCGCGATGTGGAAGAAACCGGTGAGTTTCTTGCGGACCATGGACCTTTCCGCAAAGGTGAGCGCTAGAGCGGGATGAGGAAAAGAGTGCGCGGTTTTCCGCCCGAATCCCGCTCTAACTTATTATAATCGTTCACTTTTATGATTCTGGGTCGATTCGACCCAAAATCATCGTGATCCGGGACGACTGACAGGATGCCGGCCGATGCCGGCGCGACAATACGAGGAAACGACAATGAGCGGGTATGACACGAACAACATCTTTGCCAAGATCCTGCGGGGCGAAATTCCATCGCACCGGGTCTACGAAGATGATGCGACCGTCGCTTTTATGGATGCGATGCCTCAGGCGGAGGGCCACGTCCTGGTGCTGCCGAAGACCCCTTCCCGCAACATTCTCGACGCCGACGCGTCAACGCTGCCTTCACTGATCGGTACGGTTCAAAAGATCGCCATTGCGGCAAAGGAAGCCTTTGACGCCGACGGCGTGACGATCATGCAGTTCAACGAAGCGCCCGCCGGCCAGTCCGTTTTCCATCTGCACTTCCATGTCATACCCCGCCGTGACGGCATTCCGCTGAAACCGCATTCCGGCCGCATGGAAGATGGCGCGGTACTTGCGGCGAACGCGGAAAAGATTCGACAGGCTCTCTGAGTGCCGGGAGAAGCGGCCTCCCGGGCAGCGTTCTAAAAGCCCAGCCACCAGAGTCCGGCGCAGAGTGTCGCGATTGCCGTTGCGATGCCGACCGCCGGCTTTTGGCGAGCGAGGAAAAACGCAATTGCGCCAAGCACCACGGCCCCCAGGCGCAGCCACAGAGGTGACTGCTCCAGCACGCCGGTCGGGTAGAGGACGAGCTTCGCGATGACAGCCGCGACCAGCGCGGTCGCCACTGCCCTCACCCAGTTCAGCGCCTCGGAATCTTCGCGGAGCCGTTCGCCAGCAAGCACGCCGAGCCATCGCCAAATATCGGTCGCGAGCCAGCCGGCGATCGCGATGAAGACGTAGGCCCACCAACCCTCCTGCCACGTCACGCGCCCGCCTCCCTTCGCGAGCGCCAGTACCGCTCGACAGACCAGGCGAGCGTTCCGCCGCCGACACCCGCGAGCAGGATGTCGAATTCCGGCAGCAGCCAGTAGAAGAACGGTCCCGCGACGAGGCCGATGGCAAGCGCCAGATAGACCACCCGGTGACGCGCCGAATTCCAGATAGAGGCCAGGAAATAGACCGGCGTCAGAAAGAAGAGGCAGCCGGCAATGATCGGCGGGAAGTCAGCAACGAGACGATAGACGATCGCCACGAGCGCCATGTTGGTGGCGACGAGCGTGATGCCGAAACCAGCAAAGAATGTCGCGCGGTGCGCACGCGGCACCTGCGGCACGCGCTCCATCGCAAACACCCACGCTGTGATCGCAATGAAATGCGACAACACGAGAAGCCGCCAAGTCGGCGTCTTCGGCGTGCGCAATTCCGGGACAAGGGCTGCAACCATCGGCATGAGCCGTACGGACGAGAGCGTCACCGCGAGAAAAGCCGTGGCAAGGCTTGCACCGCTCAGGACCGAACTGACGAGGATGACCTTTGCCGGCAGCGCCCAGACAATGCCCGTCATGAAGACGACCTGCTCAGGCGGGATGCCGGCCTGCGCCGTGAGCGAGCAAAAGCCGACAAAGGAAAGCATCAGGATGATGGCGGGCAGGCTGAGGATGCCGCGAGCGCCGGTCAGGAGCCAGGCCAGAGATGATCGTTCGTCTTCAACGCGTTCCATGGACACCTGCGAGCGACGCTTACTCACCTACAGGGCCGCGCGTCCATTCAAACGCACAAAGGCCGCTGTAGCGCTTTGAATTACTGCATTTTTCCTTAGGCTCAGGCAAACATGCCGAAACACGACGATGCCGGGTGAAGCTCACCCGGCACCGTCAGATTCGATAGCGATCGTTTTACTTCTTGCGCGGCACCTTGGGAACCGTCCGTCCCTTCAGCGGGGCCGAGCCTGCCTTGCTGTCCTTGGAGGATGCCTTCGCGGCGGTCTTCTTCGCCTTTGGCTTCGGTTCGGAGTCAGCGACGACGGTTTCCTTCTCGTCGCCCTTCTTGGGTTTGGCACCCTTGCCTGCCGGACGCGAGACTTCAGCCTTCGGCTTGATCGGCACCGTTTCGGGTACGGCATCAAGGATCAGCCCCTTGCTGCCGTCCTCCTTCGTGCCGATCGTCACCTTGACGACGCCACCCTTCTTCAGCTTGCCGAAGAGGATTTCGTCGGCGAGCGGCTTCTTGATGTTTTCCTGGATGACACGCGCCAGCGGCCGGGCGCCCATCTTTTCGTCGTATCCCTTCTCGGCGAGCCAGGCGATGGCGTCCGGCGCGAGGTCGAAGGTCACGTTGCGTTCGGCAAGCTGCGTCTCGAGCTGCATGACGAACTTCTGCACGACCTGGTGGATGACCGGCGTCGGCAGCGAGCTGAACGGAATGACCGCATCCAATCGGTTGCGGAATTCCGGCGTAAACAGCCTGTTCAGCGCCTCGATGTCCTCGCCCTCACGCTTCGATGAGCCAAAGCCGATTGCCGGCCGTGCCATATCGGAGGCACCCGCATTGGTCGTCATGATCAGGATGACGTTGCGGAAGTCGATCTTCTTGCCGTTGTGATCGGTCAACGCACCATGGTCCATCACCTGCAGGAGGATGTTGAACAGGTCCGGATGCGCCTTCTCGATCTCATCGAGCAGCAGCACGCAATGCGGATGCTGGTCGACGCCGTCGGTCAACAGACCGCCCTGGTCGAAGCCGACATAGCCGGGAGGTGCGCCGAGCAGGCGGGACACCGTGTGCCGCTCCATGTATTCCGACATGTCAAAACGCAGGAGCTCGACACCCAGCGAGGACGCCAACTGCTTGGCCACTTCGGTCTTGCCGACGCCGGTCGGGCCGGAGAACACGTAGCAGCCGATCGGCTTGTTCGGTTCCCGAAGACCGGCACGTGCCAGCTTGATCGACGAGGCGAGCGCCTCGATCGCCAAGTCCTGGCCATAGACCACGGACCTCAGCTCCTTCTCGAGATTGGCAAGTACCGCCTCGTCGTCCTTGGAAACGGTCTTCGGAGGGATACGAGCCATGGTCGCAATCGTCGCCTCGATCTCCTTCTCGGTGATCAGCTTGCGGCGCTTGCCAGCGGGAAGCAGCATCTGGGCGGCACCGGACTCGTCGATCACGTCGATCGCCTTGTCCGGCAGTTTCCGGTCGTTGATGTAGCGGGCGGAAAGCTCGACCGCCGCCTTGATGGCGTCGTTCGAGTATTTGAGGTGATGATAGTCCTCGAAATACGGCTTCAGCCCCCGCATGATCTCGATCGCGTCGGCAATCGTTGGTTCGTTGACGTCGATCTTCTGGAAGCGGCGCACAAGTGCGCGATCCTTCTCGAAGAACTGGCGGTATTCCTTGTAGGTCGTCGAACCTATGCAGCGGATCGCCCCCGTCGAGAGCGCCGGCTTCAGAAGGTTGGATGCATCCATCGCGCCGCCCGAAGTGGCGCCGGCGCCGATCACGGTGTGGATCTCGTCGATGAAGAGCACGGCCCCCGGATAGTCCTCGAGTTCCTTGACGACCTGCTTCAGCCGCTCCTCGAAATCACCGCGGTAGCGCGTTCCGGCAAGCAGCGTTCCCATGTCGAGCGAGAAGATCGTGGCGTCCTGGAGCGCTTCCGGCACCTTCTTTTCGACGATGCGCTTGGCAAGGCCCTCGGCAATCGCCGTCTTGCCGACACCGGGGTCGCCGACATAGAGCGGGTTGTTCTTGGACCTGCGGCAAAGCACCTGGATCGTACGATTGACTTCGGCATTGCGACCGATCAGCGGATCGATCTTTCCGGACTTCGCCTTCTCGTTGAGGTTCACGCAGTACGCGGTCAGCGCGTCCTGTTGTTTCTTCGGACCGGCCTCGTCGCTTTCGCGGGGCGCTTTCTGTTCGGAATCCTGATCTTCGGCGCCGCGCACCGGCCGCGATTCGGAACTTCCCGGTCGCTTGCCGATCCCATGGGAAATGAAGTTGACCGCGTCATAGCGGGTCATCTCCTGCTCCTGGAGGAAATAGGCGGCGTGGCTTTCGCGTTCGGCAAAGATCGCTACCAGCACGTTGGCGCCCGTCACCTCCTCCCGACCGGAGGATTGCACGTGGATGACCGCACGCTGGATCACACGTTGAAAGCCAGCGGTCGGCTTGGAGTCTTCGTCATAGCCGGTGACAAGATTCGACAGTTCGTTGTCGACATAGTCCGTCACGGTCTTGCGAAGCGTTTCGAGATTTACGTTGCACGCGCCCATCACGGCAGCCGCATCGGCATCGTCGATCAATGCCAGCAGCAGGTGCTCGAGCGTCGCATATTCATGGTGGCGCTCGTTGGCAAAAGTCAGTGCCTGATGCAGCGCCTTTTCGAGGCTGGGCGAAAATGTTGGCACGTTAGTTCCTCATTTCTTTTCCATGACGCATTGCAACGGATGCTGGTGCTGCCTGGCGAAATCCATCACCTGCGTCACCTTGGTTTCGGCGACTTCGTAGGTGAAGACGCCGCACTCTCCCACGCCGTGATTGTGAACGTGGAGCATGATGCGGGTCGCTTCTTCCCGATCCTTCTGGAAGAAACGCTCCAGGATATGGATGACGAATTCCATCGGCGTATAATCGTCATTCAAAAGCAGAACGCGATACAAACTCGGCTTTTTGGTCTTCGGCTTGGTGCGCGTGATAACGGAGGTGCCACGACTTGGGCCGCCTCCGTCTCCTTCGCTTCCCTGCTGCATCCGGACCGGCATGGCGATCATTCTTGTTCATTCCTTTACAGCTGCGCTTCCAACGAACGTGGCTGCGGCATGCTCGTCCTTATCTAATAGTTCGTTTCTGAATTTTAAGGCCGAACCAACGCACTGCAATCATATTCGCACGGCGAAACACAAGTTTGATCAACTTTCTTCGGTCACAAGCGGCAGTATTTCGAACGCAAGAGGGCCGGCCGCGGCAACCGCGACCGGCCCTCTTGCGATGGCGATGGTCCTTGTCGTCAGGCCGCAGCAGACTTGACAGCTGAGGTCGCCTTGGCAACCGGCGCTTCGTAGGGCTTGTAGGCGTCCTTGGCGAGATCGGCATACATCTCACCGATCTTCGTTGCCTCGGCCACAAAGCCTTCGTAGCTTGCCTTCACATAATTGGTTTGAAGTTCGAACGCAGCCTCAACGCTCTTGGCATTGGCAAGCTTTTCGAAATGGGCAATTCCGTCTTCGAAGGACTTCTTCGAATAGTCCGCTGCTTCCGTTGCAATGGCCTGAAAGCCCTTGGTCATGGCCGAATAGCTTTTGACAGCAACATCAATGGCTTCTTTGCTCTTCTTGTTCGCATCGTCGAAGTTAAACATCGGGGGTGTCTCCTTTAGACGGCTTAACTGCTTGTCAGTTTATGTGCGGTGCACAAAAAGTCAAGTTCTGTGTGCAACGCAATAAAACACTGTTCTTGCAACGACTTGATGAAAATCGGCAGCTAATCCTGCGATTTTTTTTCACACAGGCGCATTAATATGACTTTTAATGAAAAAACCCGGCCTGATCGCTCAGAACCGGGTCGAAATCTTGACGAATGATCTTGATCTTACAGATCGATGTCGAGGATCGCCATCGAGAAGTTGTACGAAAGCTCCCCATCCTCTTCGTCGCGGAAAACGACACCGAGAAACTCGTCGCCGAGATAGACCTCCGCGGACTCGTCCTTCTTCGGCCGCGCCTTGACGACCATGGACTGGTTGAAGGTACGCTTGAAATAGGCTTCAAGCTTTCGGATCTCTTCGGGCTTCAAATCTTTTCTCCGTGCATGTTTGATTTGCGGCGCTTCTCGCATGCGGAATTACCAAGTGTAAACCCACTTGAAGCGCCGGGCGTCCCTCCAGATTTGCGAAGTCGCCTTATCGTTTTGAATTTCCGTCCAATTTTCTGCACAGTTCGAACTCGGCGCGAGCAGAAACGCCGGATTTAGCGAGGCGCGGCCGGGCCGGCGCTGGCACACCCGGACAGACTCGCACCTGGTTAGATGTCGAAGCTGGTCAGGATCTGGTCCATCTGGCGCGACGGCTCGGAACAACCGGCCTCGCCTACGACCTTTGCCGGAACGCCTGCCACCGTTGTCTTAGGAGGTACCGGCTTCAGCACGACTGAGCCCGCCGCAACGCGCGAGCAATGCCCGATGTGGATGTTGCCAAGTATCTTTGCGCCTGCGCCGATCAACACGCCGTCACCGATCTTGGGATGGCGATCGCTGCCCTCCTTGCCGGTGCCGCCAAGCGTCACCCCGTGCAGGATCGACACGTTGTCACCGATGGTTGCCGTTTCGCCGACCACCAGCCCGGTTGCGTGGTCAAGGAAGATGCCGCGCCCGATCCGGGCGGCAGGATTGATGTCGGTCTGATAGACGCTCGAAGAGCGGCTCTGCAGATACAACGCGAAATCCTTCCGTCCGCGCTTCCACAGCCAGTGGGCAAGGCGATGCGTCTGGATGGCGTGGAACCCCTTGAAATAGAGCACCGGTTCGATGAACCGCGTGCACGCCGGGTCGCGATCATAGACCGCCTGGATGTCGACACGAAGAATCGTGCCCCATTCAGGCCAGTCTTCCAGCATTTCGGAAAAGGTCTGATGGAGCAGGTTTGCCTGCAGATCCGGGTGGTCCAGTCGTTCGCAAATTCGGTAAATCACAGCCTCTTCGAGGGAGTGCTGATTGACGACGGTCGAATACAAGAACGCTGCCAACATCGGATCCCGCTCAGCAGCGAGACGGGCTTCTTCGCGCAGGCTGTCCCAGATCGGGTCTATCGCCTTGAACGATTCCGTGTGGCGCAGTTCTGTCTTGGCGACCATAGTCGCTCTCCTTCATGATCGATCAATGGTTCGAATATAGGGTAATTCCCGGGCGACATAAATGGGTGAGCCACATTTCAGCCACCGGTCGCAAAACAGTCCTATGCTCGCCCGACCTCGCCAAGGAATTCGAGCACGGCCTTCTTGAACACTCGGTCGCCGACCGCCAGCATATGGTCGCGCCCCGGAATGTCGAGCGCCTTTGCCCGCGGCATAAGTGCCGCAAGTTCCTGCGCCGATCCGGCAACCTCGTCCTTCGTTCCGACACCTATCAGTACCGGCACCTCGATGCGGGCCATATCTTCGGGCGACAGAAGATCGCGCGACGTGGCAATACAAGCCGCAAGCGCCTGGCGATCGCTGTTGGTCTGATCGGCAAACGCACGAAACATTCGTCCGCGCGGATGCGTCACGCTCTCCAGCGACGGTGCAAGCAGCGCGTCGGCGATCGGATCCCAGTCTCCGACCCCGGTCACCATGCCTATTCCGAGGCCGCCGAACACAAGCGAGCGCACGCGATCCGGATGCGCCAAAGCCAGGAATGCTGAAATGCGCGCGCCCATGGAATAGCCCATGACATGCGCTTCACCGATCCCGAGATGCACGAGAAGTGCCGCCGCATCCCCTGCCATCTGGTGAGGATGGTAGAGCGAAGGGTCGTACGGCTTGCTGCTCTTTCCATGGCCGCGATTGTCCAGCGCGATAACCCGGTAGCCGGCATCCCCTAGTGTCTTCAACCAGCCCGGATACACCCAGTTGACATTGGCGCTCGAAGCGAAACCGTGAATGAGCAGGATCGAATCTCCCGACGGGTCGCCTTCGTCGAAAAAGGCGATCTCCATTCCCTCATGCACGAAGCGCGAAAATGGCGGTGCGTTTAGATCCATGTCTCATTTCCTGAAGGCGTTCTGTTTTCGGCGCAAACTAGGTTGTAACGCTGCCGCTTGAAACCCCCGGCCCTCCAAAAACCCACAGGCGCGGCATGTTTGCCGCTACACATTTGCGGCAAAGCTCACTATGGTGCCGCCAAATTTACGATCCAAAGACTTGCATTCATCGGAGCATGACATGGCCGGCCACAGCATCCCCCATTTTCAGAATGACGGCGGACACCAGGTGATCGAAATCGGCGTCAAGGAATTCATGTGCACGGGCGCATCCGTTCCCTTCGACCACCCCCACATCTTCATCGACATGGGCGACGACAACGAGAAGGTCTGCCCCTATTGTTCGACGCTCTATCGCTACAACCCTTCGCTGAAGGCAACGGAGACAAATCCTCCGGGATGCCTCTTCACCAGCAAGGCGGCTTAAGTCGTCGCGGTTTACCGGTACGAGATCGATGCAAGACGCTGGTCCGGTCGCGATTGTCGGCGCCGGTATCGCCGGCCTGACGACGGCTCTCTGTCTCGCCCGCCAGGGTTTTGAGACGGAAATATTTGAACAGGCCGACTCTTTGAAAGAGGTGGGCGCCGGTCTGCAATTGTCGCCGAACGCGTCACGCATTCTGATCGAACTCGGTTTGCTCCCTGCCCTTGAAGCCGTCTGGAGCGAGCCGGTTTCTATCGCGCTTCTCGACGGATGCTCGCTGCGCTCGCTTGCAAGCGTGCCGGCCGGATCGTACGCCCGCAACCGCTGGGCGGCTCCCTATGGCGTTCTGCATCGCGCCAGCTTGCAAAAGATCCTGTTCGACGCAGTGGAAGCCGAACCACGTTGCCGCATTCACCTTGGCTGCCGGATCGAGAGCGATCCGGAAGCGGCGATCGATCGCGGGATGACACGACGCCCGTCTGCAATCGTCGGCGCCGATGGGATCTGGTCACGGACAAGAACATCCGTCCCGGGCGCCGGTCCCGTACAGTTCTCGGGCAACATCGCCTGGCGCCTGATGGTGCCGCGCGCGGAGGCGACGCCCCTCCTGTCGGAGGACCGTGTCACGGCCTTTCTCGGCTCGAATGCGCACCTCGTCGCATACCCGATCAAGGAAGTCGGCGGCTTCAACCTTGTCGCGATCGTCGCGGGTAAGGCTGGTGAGAGCGTGTGGATCGGCAAGGATTCCGAGGAGAGACGGCGTGAGCTTGCAACAGCTTTCGATGGCTGGCATCCGAAGCTGTGCGCGCTGCTCACGAGTGCAACCGCAGCGACCTACTGGCCCTTATGCACCGTTGGAAAAGGTGCATGGCACGACGGGAAGAGAACCGTCCTCATCGGCGACGCGGCCCATGCGATGACGCCATTTGCAGCCCAGGGGGCCGCCATGGCGATCGAGGATGCCTGGGAGCTCGCGCACTGCCTCGCCGAAAGCCAGGATATCCCCTCCGCACTTGCGAGATATGATCGCGCGCGAAGGTCGCGGATCGATCGCGTTCGGAAGCGGGCCGCCTTCAACCGCTTCGCCTATCACGCCCGAGGGCCAATCCGTCTCGGGCGCGATCTGGTGCTCGCGCTCAAGGGTTCCGAATCGCTTGCCGCCGACCTTGACTGGCTTTACGGCTACGGCGCTGAGATCACGATGACTTTAGGTCGAAGCGACCTAAAGTCATAAACGTGATCGATTCTAATGAGTTGAGACGCGGGATGCGGGCGGAAAACTGCGCACACTTTTCCTAATCCCGCCCTCGGAGCGATAGGCGTCAGACCGCGTTGGCGGCGGCGAAGCCCGCTTCGATGTCACGACGGAGATCCGGAACGTCCTCCAGTCCGATCTGCAATCGGATCACCGGCCCTTCCGATGGGGCCTTAGCCACCTTGCGGTCGGACAGGTTGACGTGGACGGCAAGGCTTTCGAAGCCACCCCAGGAATAGCCAAGACCGAAGAGCGAGAGCGCGTCTAGGAAGGCATGGGCCTTGGCTTTGAACTTTTCGGGGCTGTCGGCCTTCAGCACGAAGGAGAAGATCCCGCTCGCCCCGCCGAAGTCGCGCTTCCAGAGGTCGTGCCCCGGAAAGCTCGGCAGTGCCGGATGCAGGACGCGTGCAACCTCGTCGCGGCTCTCCAGCCATTCGGCGATCGCCAGCGCACTTGCCTGATGCCGTTCCAGACGAATTCCCATCGTGCGCAGGCCTCTGAGAATCTGATAGCTGTCGTCGGGCGACACGCAGACGCCAAGCGTGACAATCGCCTCGGCGAGCGCCGGCCAATGAGTGATGTTGGCCGACACGGTCCCGAACAGCACATCCGAATGGCCCGACGGGTATTTCGTGGCCGCATGGATCGAGACATCGACGCCGTGATCGAGCGGGCGGAAATAAACCGGCGTCGCCCAGGTATTGTCCATCGTTACGACGCAACCGTGGCGGTGCGCCGCGGCTGCAATAACGCGAATGTCCTGCATCTCGAACGTGTTCGAGCCTGGCGCCTCGGTGTGCACCAGGCGCGTGTTCGGCCGAATCAGGCTTTCAATGCCGGCACCGATCATCGGATCGTAGTATTCGACGGTGACGCCGAGGCGCATCAGCATCGTGTCGCAGAAATGCCGCGTCGGGAAATAGACCGAGTCAACGACGAGCGCGTGATCCCCGGCCGACAGATAGGTCAGGAACGGCACCGTGACCGCCGCCAGGCCCGAGGGCACGAGAATCGTTCCGGCAGCGCCCTCGAGCTCATTGATCGCCTCGCAAAGCGCATCGGTCGTCGGCGTGCCGCGCGTTCCGTAGGTATATTTCTGCGCCCGGCTTTCCATGGTCCTGGCGTTGGGAAACAGCACGGTGGAAGCGTGCACCACCGGCGGATTGACGAAGCCGTGGAAATCCGAGGGATTGTTGCCAGTGTGCGCCAGACGGGTGTTGATGCCCGTTTCCTTGAGCGCGCTGATCTTGTCTGCCATTGAAAAATCCGCTGTTTAGATTCGACGCCAACTCATCGAACGCGGCACCCGCCGGGTCAAGGGAAAATTCCTGTGAAGGGGCGAGGCCTCGTGCAAAACGCCGGACTGGCCGTTTTTTGTTCAAAGAAACCGAT
The DNA here is from genome assembly GCF_029892065.1 of Sinorhizobium garamanticum. Taxonomy (NCBI): domain Bacteria; kingdom Pseudomonadati; phylum Pseudomonadota; class Alphaproteobacteria; order Hyphomicrobiales; family Rhizobiaceae; genus Sinorhizobium; species Sinorhizobium garamanticum. The sequence continues at coordinate 3,857,818 of NZ_CP120373.1, forward strand.
TTTCCGTGAAGAAACTGCCTAAACTTCTGGCGAAGTTCGGGTTTTTCACATGCAAAATCAGAAAATCGGCAACATCTCTTGACCCTTGTAGATTTTGAGCATGAGATAGATTGCACTCACGCCAGGAGGGTGGCGGAGGCTGCACGCGCCCACGGAGCGCGCCTGTGCAGACGCGAACAAACGACAACCGAAAAGGTTCAAAAAATGGCAAGAAGGATTCTGACAGCTCTCGTTGGCGCTGCTGTCATGGGGATTGGCGCACATGCGGCATCGGCCGCGACGCTTGACGACGTGAAGGCCAAGGGCTTCGTCCAATGCGGCGTTAACACCGGTCTCGCCGGCTTCGCCTCGCCCGACGCAGCCGGCAACTGGAACGGTTTCGACGTCGATTACTGCAAGGCGATTGCTGCCGCTGTCTTTGGCGACGCCACCAAAGTGAAGTATACGCCGACCTCCGCGAAGGAGCGGTTCCCGGCTCTCCAATCTGGTGAAGTCGACGTCCTCGCCCGCAACACGACCTGGACCATCAACCGCGACACGGCACTCGGCTTCAACTTCCGCCCCGTCAACTACTATGACGGCCAGGGCTTCATGGTTCGCAAGAGCCTCGACGTGAAGTCGGCGCTTGAACTGTCCGGCGCCGCAGTTTGCGTGCAGACCGGAACGACGACCGAGCTCAACCTTGCCGACTACTTCAAGTCGAACAACCTGCAGTACAATCCGGTGGTCTTCGAGAAGCTCGAAGAAGTCAACGCGGCTTACGATGCCGGCCGCTGCGACGTTTACACGACCGACCAATCCGGCCTGTATTCGCTGCGACTCACCCTTTCCAAGCCGGACGACCACGTGATTCTGCCGGAAATCATCTCCAAGGAACCGCTCGGCCCGGCCGTCCGCCAGGGTGACGACCAATGGTTCGATATCGTCACTTGGGTCCACTACGCGCTGATCCAGGCCGAGGAATTCGGCGTGACGCAGGCGAATGTCGAGGAAATGAAGAAGTCGACGAACCCTGACGTCCAGCGCTTCCTCGGCGTCGAAGCCGACAGCAAGATCGGCACCGACCTCGGTCTCACCAATGAGTGGGCCGTGAACGTCATCAAGGCCGTCGGCAACTACGGCGAAATCTTCGATCGCAACATCGGTGCAGGCAGCCCGCTGAAGATCGAGCGCGGACTGAACGCGCTGTGGAGCAAGGGCGGCATCCAGTACGCCCCGCCGGTTCGCTAAATCGGTTCGGAAAATCCGGAGGGGCGGCAAACCGCTCCTCCGTTGCAATAAAAACCGCTCGGCAAGGGCGGATTGGGGAAAGAGGCATTACATGGCCATTGGCGTTACGAACGCGCCTGAGAAAAGCAAATCCTCAGGATCGATTATTAACGACCCTCAGGTGCGCGGGATATTCTACCAGGCGGTCACCATCATCATTCTGGCGGTCCTCATCTACTGGATCGTCGACAACACGGTCGAGAACCTGAAGCGCGCGAACATCGCGTCCGGCTATGGTTTTGTGAGAAGCCGGGCGGGATTCGATGTCGGACAATCGCTGATCGCCTTCACAAGCGATTCCACCTATGGCCGTGCTTTGGTGGTCGGCTTTGTCAATACGCTGCTGGTGGCGATTACCGGTATCATCACGGCAACTGTCATCGGCTTCATCGTCGGCATCGGACGTCTTTCGCACAACTGGATCATCGCCAAGCTGTCGCTCGCCTATGTCGAGGTGTTCCGCAACATTCCACCGCTGCTGGTCATCTTCTTCTGGTACAGCGGCGTTCTGGCGATCCTCCCCCAGGCGCGCGAGGCGCTTGCCTTGCCCTTCGATATTTTCGTGAGCAACCGCGGCGTCGCCTTTCCGAAGCCCATGTTCGGAGAAGGATCACACTATACGCTCATCGCGCTCATCATCAGTATCATCGCGAGCGTCGTCTTTGCCCGCTACGCCCGTCAGCGACAGATGGCGACCGGCCAACGATTGCCCGTGTTGTGGATTGTGCTCGGACTCGTCATCGGCGTACCTCTGGTGACGTTCCTCGCAAGCGGCGCGCCGCTCGCCTTCGATGTGCCCGTCGCGGGCAAGTTCAACCTGACGGGGGGCTCGGTCGTCGGACCGGAATTCATGTCGCTCTTCCTCGCGCTTTCCTTCTACACTGCGGCCTTCATCGCAGAGATCGTCCGGGCAGGCATCCGCGGGGTCTCAAAAGGACAGACGGAAGCGGCCCACGCACTCGGCATCCGCCCAAGGCTGACCACTCGTCTGGTCGTCGTGCCGCAGGCGATGCGCATCATCATCCCGCCCTTGACCAGCCAATATCTCAACCTCACCAAGAACTCGTCGCTAGCGGTTGCCGTCGGCTATGCGGATCTCGTCGCCGTCGGCGGGACGATCCTCAACCAGACCGGACAGGCGATCGAAGTCGTAAGCATCTGGCTCATCGTCTATCTCAGCCTGAGCCTTGCCACCTCGGCGTTCATGAACTGGTACAACGCTCGTATGGCGCTGGTGGAGAGGTAAGAACATGAGCACGCATCAGGCAAGTTTCGTTCGTGCTTCGTTGATCGAAGCCTCACCCGCCCCGGCGCTGGAAAGTGGCATTGCCCTTTGGCTGCGGAAGAACCTCTTCGCCACGCCGAAGGACACAGCCTTGACCATTATCAGCCTGCTGGTGCTGGCGTGGCTGGTGCCCCCGGCTATACAGTGGCTCTTTATCGACGCAGCCTGGACCGGCGGCGGTCGCGGCGTCTGCGCGACGATCTCCCAGGGCGGGTCACAGCCAGAGAACTGGAGCGGCGCCTGCTGGGCTTTCGTCAACGCGAAATTCAGCCAGTTCCTCTTTGGCCGCTATCCGCCTGAGGAACGGTGGCGGCCCGCTCTCGTCGGCATTCTTTTCGTGCTGTTCCTCGTACCGATGTTGATCCCCAAGGTTCCGTACAAGGGGTTGAACGCGGTTCTGCTGCTGGTGGTCCTACCGATCATCGCCACGATCCTGCTTCCCGGCGGCTGGCTAGGCCTCACTTACGTCGAGACGCCGCTGTGGGGCGGCCTCATGGTCACCCTGGTACTCTCGTTTGTCGGTATCGCGGTTTCACTGCCATTGGGCATTCTGCTGGCGCTCGGGCGACGGTCGAACATGCCGGTGATCAAGATGCTCTGCACGGTCTTCATCGAGATGGTGCGCGGCGTCCCGCTGATCACGGTTCTGTTCATGGCGAGCGTGATGCTGCCGCTGTTCCTGCCGCAGGGTGTCACCTTCGACAAATTCCTGCGCGCCCTGATCGGTGTGTCGCTCTTTGCCTCCGCCTACATGGCGGAAGTCGTGCGCGGTGGCCTGCAGGCTATTCCGAAGGGCCAGTACGAAGGCGCCGATTCGCTCGGGCTCAGCTATTGGCAAAAGATGAATCTCATCGTCCTGCCGCAAGCGCTGAAGCTGGTGATTCCCGGCATCGTCAACACCTTTATCGGCCTGTTCAAAGACACGTCGCTCGTCTCGATTATCGGCATGTTCGATCTGCTCGGCATCGTTCGCCTGAACTTTACCGACACGAACTGGGCGTCCGCGGTAACGCCGCTGACCGGCCTGATTTTTGCAGGCTTCGTATTCTGGCTTTTCTGCTTCGGCATGTCGCGCTATTCAGGCTTCATGGAACGCGTGCTCGACAAGAGCCAACGATAAAAAGGGGAAACATATGGCAAACACCGCCACCGCATCGAAGATGACCATCTCGACGACGGATGTCGCGATCGAAATCACCAACATGAACAAGTGGTACGGTGATTTCCACGTTCTGCGCGATATCAACCTCAAGGTCATGCGCGGCGAGCGCATCGTCATTGCCGGCCCGTCGGGCTCTGGCAAGTCGACGATGATTCGCTGCATCAACCGCCTTGAGGAGCACCAGAAGGGCAAGATCGTCGTCGACGGCATCGAACTCACCAACGACCTGAAGAAGATCGACGAAGTCCGCCGCGAAGTCGGCATGGTTTTCCAGCACTTCAACCTCTTCCCGCATTTGACGATCCTGGAAAACTGCACGCTCGCGCCGATCTGGGTGCGCAAGATGCCGAAGAAGCAGGCCGAGGAAATCGCGATGCATTTCCTCACACGCGTCAAGATTCCCGAGCAGGCACACAAGTATCCGGGCCAGCTTTCGGGCGGTCAGCAGCAGCGTGTGGCGATCGCACGCTCGCTATGCATGAATCCGAAGATCATGCTGTTCGACGAGCCGACTTCTGCGCTCGACCCGGAAATGATCAAGGAAGTTCTGGATACGATGGTCGGTCTCGCCGAGGAAGGCATGACGATGCTGTGCGTAACCCATGAGATGGGCTTCGCGCGTCAGGTCGCCCACCGCGTGATCTTCATGGACCAGGGCCAGATCGTCGAACAGAACTCGCCGGCCGAATTCTTCGACCATCCGCAGCACGAACGCACCAAGCTGTTCCTCAGCCAGATCCTGCACTAGTTCATTTCATTGTTTCATTGAAAAAGTGAAATGACCTAACTCTTTGAAACTATGCAATTCCGGGCGGAGAACCGCTGCATACTTCTTTCTGGGAATTGCTGTTTATGCCGATGATATGAAGCCGAACGAGAACGGCCCGCCAGAAACTGGCGGGCCGTTCTCGTTACATCATTATTGCACTCGCGAGATGGCGCGAGCCCGGGAAGGTGCGGCGAACCGGCAGGCCGCCGGCGGCGGCAACTGCCTCTCAGCCGGTGCGGATTTGGTTCTGATATATCACGCTCTGTTGCGGCCATTTCAAATCCGTGTCAATCTCTGATATATCAGAACTAGCGGGATGCTTATGCCAGTCCAGTCCCAGGCCCACCTCGCCTATCTGGCGCTCGAACGCCTCATCGTCACACTGAAACTCAAGCCCGGATCGCTCGTTACCGAGCGCCAACTCATCGAACTTGCCGAGCATGGCCGCACCCCCGTTCGAGAAGCGATCCAGAAACTTGCCTGGCAAGGGCTCATCGACATTCGTGCGCGGGTGGGGCTGCAGATCACGACGATCCGGCCGGAGGACCGTGCCCATGTGATGCAGACGCGCCAACGGCTGGAGCCGCTGGCAGCCGCGCTTGTGGCACAGAACGCGTCCGCCGAGATCCGACAGGCGATTAGCGGCTGTGAGCAGACGATGACGACGTGTTCGGATCGAGGCGACATGGAGGGCTTCCTCGTCGCTGACAAGATGTTCGACGAGATCATGGAAGACGCTTGTCCGAACAGGTTCCTGACAGCGGCACTCGCGCCACTGCAGACCCACGCGCGCCGCATATGGTTTGCGTCGGCCGCGCCGGAAAAGATGAAGGAATCGGTGGAGCGCCACGTCAAAGTAATGCGCGCAATTCAGGCGGCAGACGGCGACGGCGCCGCCACTGCCATGTCCGGATTGATGGATTATCTGGCGAAGGCTTGATACCGCCCACGCCTCAGACCTTCGGCAACATGCGGCCTTCAGCCGTCGCCCATGCCAGATCTGTTTGGCCGCTGCTCCTGCAGTGTAGAATCGCGCCTAGGCAACCCGTGCAAAAGTTCCCGGCAATCCGGCCAACAACAGCTGCCGATGTTGGAGCGCGTCGATCCCCGCGAATGCGTTCCCCACCGGACACAAACGAAAAGAGACGCATCCGGGGACGCGCCTCTCTTGATACACGGTTTCGGTAGCCGCGCCCTCAGCCGACGAAGGCGCGCTCGATGACGAACTCGGCAGGCTTGCTGTTCGCGCCTTCCGTCAAGCCGGCGGCTTCCAGAATTTCCTTGGTGTCCTTCAGCATTGCCGTGGAGCCGCAGATCATGCCGCGGTCGATCGCCGGATCAAGCGGCGGCAGGCCCAAATCCGCGAAGAACTTGCCGTTGATCATCAGGTCGGTGATCCGGCCTTTGAACGGGTAGTCCTCGCGCGTCACCGTCGCATAGTGGCGAAGCTTGTCGCCGACAATCTCGTTCAGGAACTCATGATTACGGATCTCGTCCATGAGGTCGAAGCCGTATTTCAGCTCCGCCACGTCACGGCAGGTGTGCGTAAGAATGACTTCCTCGAATTTCTCATAGGTCTCCGGATCGCGGATGAGGCTCGCGAAGGGGGCAATGCCGGTACCGGTCGAGAACATATAAAGCCTGCGGCCCGGCACCAGCGCGTCGAGCACCAACGTGCCGGTCGGCTTCTTGCGCATGAGGACCTGGTCGCCCGGCCTGATCTTCTGCAGGTGCGACGTCAGTGGGCCGTCCGGAACCTTGATCGAGAAGAACTCAAGCTCCTCGTCCCACGCCGGGCTCGCGACCGAATAGGCGCGATAGATGGGCTTGTCGCCGACCATGAGACCGATCATCGCGAATTCGCCGGAGCGGAAACGGAACTCCTGGGGACGCGTCATACGGAAACGGAAGAGCCGCTCCGTATAGTGCGTGACACTCGTGACCGTCTCGACAAAAACACCTGCCGGTGCCTGGATCGCAAAATCTTCCGTTTTTGCCGGAGCATTCATCGTGGCTACAGTCCTGTAATCGTGGCCCTGTCTATCAAGTATGAGCGGATATTCCAACCCGCACTCGATTGAAAGGAAATCCCTTCCAAATATAGTCGCTTTCGAGCATTTCGGCTTGCTTCACACTGTCGCGGGTGCGTCTTTTTAAGAAACGCGCCGCCAGCTGTAGGATTTGGCATCCGAAGACGGCCTTGCAGTCGGCTGATAGTGATTGGCAATGCCGGGCAAGCGCCCCTCCGAGAGCCGCTTGATCGCCGTCGCATTCGTCACCGCGAAACTGTCGATACCACAACGCAGCATCAGCGGGATCTGGTCGATCAGTACGTCGCCGACCGCCCGGACTTCCCCGCCGAAGCGAAGCTGCGAACGTAGCAGCGACGCGTGGCTGAAGGCGCGACCGTCGTTGAAGGCCGGAAACGCGACAGCGACAAGCGCGATCCGATCGAGGTAAGGCGCCAAACGCGTGACGTCGTCGGCCGGCGCGATCAATACGCCCAACTCCCGCGCATCGTCTATGGAGACCACGTCGATGAAGGCGTCCAGGCCGAGTATCGCCTTTTCGTTCGACCCGGCCTTGGTTTCTTCCGTCTCGACGACCCAGGGATCATCGTTCACAAAGCCGGTTTCTTTCCAGATTTTCGTCATGTTCTCGTCCCTGCCTCAAGCGGCTTCCTGAGCACTGCCGCCATAGAGCGCATCCTTGAACGGCTGCGGTCCAACCCGGCGATAAGCCTCCAGGAACGTCTCCGTTTTGTCCCGGCGCAGGCCGAGATAGGTGTCGACGATCGTTTCGACGGCATCGGTCACCTTTTCCGGCTCGAAACCGCGGCCGATGATTTCGCCGATCGACGTGTTCTCGTCTCCGGAACCACCGAGCGTGATCTGGTAGAGCTCTGCACCCTTCTTCTCAACGCCCAAAAGGCCAATATGGCCGACGTGATGGTGTCCGCAGGCATTGATGCAGCCGGAGATCTTGATCTTGAGCTCGCCGATTTCCGCCTGCCGTTCGAGGGAGCCGAAGCGGCTCGAGATTTCTTGAGCGACCGGGATCGAACGCGCATTGGCAAGCGCGCAATAGTCAAGGCCGGGACAGGCGATGATGTCGGTGATCAAGCCCGCATTGGCCGTCGCCAGACCTACGGCAACCAGAGCGCGGTAGACCGGCTCTAGGTCGGCAAGCGCCACATGCGGCAGAATCAGATTCTGCTCGTGGCTAACGCGGATTTCGTCGAAGGCGTATTCCTCGGCGATGTCCGCAACGGCATCCATCTGTGCGTCGCTCGCATCGCCCGGAATACCGCCGATCGGCTTCAGCGAAATGGTCACCATGCCGTAGTCCGGATGCTTGTGCGGCTGCACGTTCTGCTGGACCCAGCGCGCGAATTCCGGATCGGCTTTCTTCCAGCGGGCGAGGTTGCCCCAGCCTTCAGCGCGGTTCGGCAGGGCTGCCGGCGCAAAATAGGCGGAAATCGCCTGGATGTCGGCATCCGGCAGCTTCAGTTCGGTGTCCTTGAGCTTGGCGAATTCGACCTCCACCTGGCGGGCAAGCTCCTCGGCGCCGGTTTCATGCACCAGGATCTTGATGCGCGCCTTGTATTTGTTGTCGCGGCGGCCATAGAGGTTGTAAACGCGCATGATCGCCGTGGTGTAGGAGAGCAGGTCCTCTTCGGGCAAGAAGTCACGGATCTTCTTGGCGATCATCGGGGTTCTGCCCTGCCCGCCGCCGACATAGACGGCGAAGCCGAGCCTGCCATTCTCGTCCTTCTTCAGATGCAAGCCGATATCGTGCACCTGGATCGCCGCGCGGTCGCGCTCGGCGCCGGTCACGGCGATCTTGAACTTGCGCGGCAGGAACGAGAACTCCGGATGAACGCTCGACCACTGACGGAGAATCTCTGCATAGGGCCGCGGGTCGGCAACTTCGTCAGCAGCCGCACCGGAAAAATGATCCGCCGTCACGTTGCGAATGCAGTTGCCCGAGGTCTGCAGCGCGTGCATCTCGACGCTTGCCAGTTCCTGCAGGATGTCCGGCGTGTCGGAAAGACGCGGCCAGTTGTACTGGATGTTCTGGCGCGTAGTGAAATGACCATAGCCGCGGTCATATTTGCGGGCGATGTGCGCGAGCATCCGCATCTGCCGGCTCGACAGCGTGCCATAGGGAATGGCAACGCGGAGCATGTAGGCGTGCAGTTGCAGATAGACGCCGTTCATCAGGCGCAGCGGCTTGAAGGCATCCTCGGCCAGTTCACCGGACAGCCGCCGCTGGACCTGATCGCGGAACTGCTCGACACGTGCAGAAACGAAGGCGTGGTCGAATTCGTCGTAACGGTACATAGGGTCTCAGGTCCTCAGGCAGCAAATTTCGGGCCGGAAAGCCCATGATATCCCGGAGCATAGGCTATTGACGGGCCCTCGGCGCGGATCCGCTCGCGCATGCGCAGCGGGCGAAGCGTGCCATCGATTTCCTCGACGTCGATAACGTTGACGTCTACCACTTTATTCTCGTCGAAGGAGCGTTTTCCGGTCGCTTCAAGCGCCGCGACGGCCTCGGCATGGCGGGCGACGAAGGCGTCCTGCAGCGACTCCACCCAATTGCCGGAGGCGTCGAGCCAGACGGATATGCCATCCGCCAGTCGGTTTGCCGTCAAGACCTTGTCCACCATTCGCGTCGTCCTCAATTCCAAATCTGTTCAGCGCGATCCGCGCCGGTGTCCCTAGCCTCAGTGCCCTGCCGCCGCCCGGCAGCAAGCGGCTCCGACCGGCCGAAATTCGCACCTGCAACCGCGTCGCCGATGATCACCATGACCGGACCGTCGAGTTCCGTGCGGGTCTCGAGGTCCGGCAGATCGCGAAGAATCCCGTGCAGCAACCGCCGTTCGGCGCGGCTGGCGTTCTCGACCACGGCCACAGTCGTCTCCTGGGGCAGGCCCGCGTGCATGAGGCGCTCGGCAACCGAAGCCGCCACGCTGCGCCCCATATAGACGGCAATCGTCGCGCCCGAGACGGCAAGCCGCGCCCAGTCGGGCAGCACATCACCGGCAAGATCATGGCCGGTGGTAAAGACCAGCGACGACGCAACCCCGCGAAGGGTCAACGGCAGCTCGAAGTCGGCCGCTGCCGCAAATGCCGACGTGATGCCGGGCACGATCTCATAGCTGATGCCGGCCTCCCGCAGGGCAGCCATTTCCTCGCCGGCTCGGCCGAAAATCAACGGATCGCCAGATTTCAGCCGAACGACACGTTTGCCCTCGCCTGCAAGTTTCACCAGCAACTGGTTGATTTCGTCCTGCGATTTGGTGTGGCAGCCCTTGCGCTTACCGACCGAAAGGCGTTCGGCATCGCGGCGCCCCATATCGACGATCGCCTGCGGCACGAGCGCATCGTAGACGATTGCATCGGCCTCCATCATCACCCGCTGCGCCCGAAGCGTCAGCAAATCCTCCGCACCCGGACCGGCGCCTACCAGCCAGACGTGGCCGGGAACGCGATCCGCGCCATTGAGCAGCCGCGACGCCTCACGGCGCGCCGAGGCGAAATCGCCAAGCGCAACGTGATCGGCAACCGGCCCCGAAAAGAACCGCCGCCAGAAGACACGGCGCGCAACACCGCGCGGCACAAGTCGCTCCACCGCATCACGATAGCTCGCCGCCAAAGACGCGACTATGCCGAGCGACGGGGAAAGCAATTGATCGATCTGGGCGCGGATCATCTGCGCCAGGACGGGTCCGGCCCCTTCCGTCCCGATCGCCACGGCGACTGGAGCCCGGTTGACAAGTGCCGGCGTCAGGAAATCGCAGTGGTCCGGCTGATCGACGGCATTTGCGGGGATTTTTCTCTCCCGCGCCGCGCCAACAATCGCCCGGTCGGCAGCGGCATTGCCAGTCGCTGCAAACACCAGAACGGCGCCCTCAACCTGATGCGCCGCGAAGACTTCTCGGATGATATCGAGGCCGTTGGTCCGGAGGAATGTCTCGAACGCAGGCTCCGGCGCATCCGCGTAAACAGCGATATGCGCCTTAGTGTTCAACAGCAGTCGCACCTTGGCGAAGGCCTCGTCCCCATTGCCGAACACCGCCACGCGCTTTTGCGCGACGCTAAAAAATGTCGGAAAATAGGACAGTTGTTGCGACATCACTGAAAGCGCGGCTCCTTCCACAGGCTGCGGCGAATATCCCCCATAGCCGGCAACAATTGAAGAAACAGAAATTTCAATGCTTTTCCGGCCACGTATTGTTTTGCTCGACAGTCAGCCATTTTGAGTAAATATCTCCGGTGACACGCGGGCGCCGCGGGCCGGCTTGGCCATTGCGCCGGCGGGCCGACCTCCGTTAAATGCCGCCGATATTCTTAGAGAGCACAGAAGATGAAACAATCGGAACTGGCCGAACGTCTCTTGACGGTAATCGAAAAGGACATCCTTCCGCTGACCCAAAAGGGTGTTGCTGCCGGCAACAAGGTGTTCGGCGCGGCAATTCTGCGCAAGTCCGATCTTTCGCTTGTGCTCGCGGAGACCAACAATGAGACGGAAAATCCGCTGTGGCACGGCGAGGTCCACACGCTCAAGCGCTTTTACGAGATGGCCGACAGGCCCGATACGCGAGAGCTGATCTTCCTCTCGACCCATGAGCCCTGCTCGATGTGCCTTTCTGCGATCACCTGGGCGGGGTTCGACAATTTCTACTACTTCTTCAGCCACGAGGATTCGCGCGACAGCTTCTCGATTCCTCATGACCTGAAGATCCTGAAGGAAGTCTTCCGGCTGGAACCGGGCGGCTATGTACAGGAAAACGCCTTCTGGAAATCGGCCTCGACAGCGGCGCTGATGCGCGACGCCGACCAACAGACGAAGGAAAGGCTCGCCGCGCAGGACGCGCGTATCCGCGAGCGTTATCGCCGCCTGTCTGCGGAATACCAGGCAGGCAAGGACCAGAACGCCATACCGCTGAACTGAGCCATGGAACCTTCTCGCGACATTCAACGCCTGCTCGACATCATGGCGGCGCTCCGCCAGCCGGACACGGGCTGCCCCTGGGACATCGTCCAGACCTTCGAGACGATCAAACCCTACACGATCGAAGAGGCCTATGAGGTCGCCGACGCGATCGAGCGCCACGATATGGACGATCTCTGCGACGAACTCGGCGACCTTCTCCTCCAGGTGGTCTTTCACGCGCGCATGGCGGAAGAGGCTGGTGAATTCTCCTTCGGTGATGTCGTCGAGGCCGTGACCCGCAAGATGATCCGTCGCCATCCGCACGTCTTCGCCCGCTCCGACGCCGATACGCCCGAGGCGGTCAAGCTGCAATGGGATGAGATCAAGCGAGCGGAAAAGGCGGACCGGCGGCAGCGGCGGATGCGGCGAGGTCTGCCGCAGGATACGGATGCCAGCCACCTCGGTTCCGTGCAACGCAGCTTTCCAGCCCTGGTCGAAGCGCTCAAGCTGCAGGAACGCGCGGCAAAGGTCGGCTTCGACTGGTCGAAGCCCGAGCCTATACTCGACAAAATCGAGGAGGAGATTACCGAATTGCGGCAGGCTCTCAAGGATGGAGACCAACGAAAGGTGGCCGATGAACTCGGTGACCTGATCTTCGCCGTCGTCAATATCGGCCGCCATGTCGGCACCGATCCGGAAATGGCGCTCCGCGGCACCAATACCAAGTTCCGCCGCCGCTTCGGCCATATCGAACAGGAACTGGAAGCTGGCGGCGAGACGCTTGACGCCGCTTCTCTGGAGCGCATGGAAGAACTCTGGCAGGCAGCAAAGGCGATCGAGCGGCAACTGACGTAGCGGGATGCCGCAACGTCAGCCTCGCTACCAGTCCCCCTCGACGGGTTTCGGTCCGTGGCCGAGCCGCCGCTCAAGCTCTGCGGCCTCGCCCTCGGTCAGGCGCAGGTCGAGGCTGACCCTTCCGTCTTCAAGGTCCTCTCGGCCATCGACGATCGAGTGCTCATAGACCCAGGGCAACAGTTGCAGCTGGTCGACGCCGAGCACGACCGTGCACTCGGTCAAGACGCCGGAAAGTCGGCGGCCGATCTCGGCGAGGAGGTGATCGACGCCCTCGCCGGTCACCGCAGAAACGGCGACCGTATTCGGCGTGCTTGCCGCCTTCTTAACGAGCGCCTCGCGCGTCTCCGGTTCGAGCTTGTCGATCTTGTTCCAGACCTCGACGATGCGCTCGGCGCCTTCCTTCTCGTCAATGCCGAGATCGGCAAGGATGCGCAACACGTCGCCCGCCTGTGCCTGGTTGTCGGGATCGGAAAGGTCGCGCACGTGCAGAATCAGGTCCGCTTCGAGCACTTCTTCAAGCGTCGCCCGGAATGCCGCGACAAGGTGGGTCGGCAGATCAGAGATGAAACCGACCGTGTCGGACAGAATGACCATGCGCCCATGCGGCAACTTCAGGCGTCGAAGCGTCGGATCGAGCGTCGCGAAAAGCATGTCCTCGGCCAGCACACCCGCACCCGTCATCCGGTTGAAGAGCGTCGATTTGCCGGCGTTCGTATAACCGACCAGTGCCACGATCGGGTGCGGCACCTTCTTGCGTTTCGAGCGATGAAGCTGCCGGGTGCGCCGCACCTGCTCCAGTTCACGCTCCAGGCGGACGATCTTCTCCTGCAGCAGGCGACGGTCGGCTTCGATCTGGGTTTCACCGGGACCGCCCATGAAGCCCGCGCCGCCGCGCTGGCGTTCAAGGTGGGTCCAGCTTCTGACCAGCCGGCCCTTCTGATAGTTGAGATGCGCGAGATCAACCTGAAGCGTGCCTTCCTTGGTGGAGGCGCGCCGCCCGAAGATTTCCAGAATGAGACCCGTGCGGTCGATGACCTTGGCGTTCCATTCCTTCTCGAGGTTGCGCTGCTGCACCGGCGTCAGCGGGTGATCGACGATCACCAGCCCGGCATCCTTTTCGTTCAGGATATGGCCGATCTCCTCGATCTTGCCACTGCCGAGCAAGGTCCCCGGCTTCGGCTGGGCGACCGGAACGATCGTTCCGTGCACGACGTCGAGATCGATGGCAAGCGCAAGGCCTATTGCCTCTTCCAGACGACTTTCGTCGGAGCGCGTCACCGGCGCCGACAAAATCTCGGCCGATGCCTTTCCCGTTTTCTTCAGAACCGGAACGACGACGACCGCGCGCATGTCATCGCGGAGCCGTTCCAGCTCCGGGATGATCGACGACGATTTTGAATCACGCTTGGTAATGTTCCTCACGTCCCGTCAGGATGCGGCTTCCTCGTTCTCGAACATCTGCAGCGGCTGACCCGGCATGATCGTCGAGATGGCGTGCTTGTAGACGAGCTGAGAATGGCCGTCGCGGCGCAGCAATACACAGAAATTGTCAAAAGATGTGACCACACCTGTCAATTTTACGCCGTTGATCAAGAAAATGGTCAATGAAATCTTTTGCTTGCGGACCGTGTTGAGAAAGAGATCCTGCAAGTTTTGAGAACGTTCCGCCATCGCGCCGCTTCTTTCTTATTTGCCGGCCTTTTTGGCGCCGGTGCATTTTTGTCAGATTCTGCGTTTCGAGGCGTCACAGTGTCCGTCCCCGACACCTCTCCAAGTTTGGTATCAAATCAATGTCTTTTCCGCAATGTCGAAAAAGGCTTCGCGAATATTCTGTGCTATGCTTCCCGGATGACCATTGCCGATGGTCCTTCCGTCGATGGAAACGACGGGAAAGCAGACGCTCGTCGCGGCAGTAACGAAGACTTCGCGCGCAGCATACATCTCCTCCACCGAAAATGCCCTTTCCTCGATCTTCAGGCCAAGCGGCTTCGCCACGTTCATCAGCGTCGTCCGCGTTATGCCGCGCAGGATGCCGTGCTCCGCCGGGCGGGTACGCAGCGTGCCGTTGCCATCAACGATCCAGACATTCGTTGCCGCCCCTTCTTTGACCATGCCATCGGTATCGACAAATATGGCCTCCTGAGCTCCGAGTTCCTTCGCCTTCTGGCGTGCGAGCACGTTCGGCAGAAGGCCGACCGACTTGATGTCGACCCGATCCCAACGATTTTCCGGCACCGTTATTGCCGCGATCCCCTCGGCATTCTTCTTCGCGATTACGGCGGCATCCGTCCGCTTGGCCGTGACGACGAGCGAAGGCGGTGTGCCTTTCGCCGGGAAGACATGGTCGCGGCGCGCCACACCGCGGGTCACCTGCAGGTAGAAAAGGCCGTTGCGCACCCGGTTCCTGCGCAATACTTCGCGAATGACGTGGATCAACGCCGCGCGGCTCATCGGCCAGCCGATCCGAAGTTCCCTCAGGGATCGGTCGAGGCGGTCCAAATGCCGACTGAGGTCCACGATAAAGCCGTGCCGGACCTCGCAAACTTCGTAGACGCCGTCCGCAAACTGATAGCCACGATCTTCGATGTGAATGGCGGCCTCGGAATGCGGCACGTAAGCGCCGTTGACATAGGCAATTCTCGGCATTGGGGGCGAGACCTCAGAAATATTGGATGCTGACTCGGAAAAGCTGTTCGACATGGCGCACCGCGTCGGCGGCGGCAAAAAGGACGACGCGGTCCTTCGCCTTTATCCTCGTATTGCCGTCAGGCCGAATGAAAGCCTTGTCGCGATAGACCGCGCCAATGCGGATCCCCTCCGGCAATTCGAGCTCGCGCAGGGCCTTGCCGACCATCGGCGACGTCTCGAGCGCCTCCGCCTCGATCACCTCCGCCATGCCGCTCTGCACCGCATAGACGGATCGGATGCGGCCTTTTCTGACGTGCTGCAGCACGCGAGAGATGGTCACGGCTCGCGGGTTGATGTGCGCATCGACACCGGCCGTGCCGGCGAAATCCTGGTAGGCCGGCTCGTTGATCAGCACCAGGGTCGACTTCGCGCCCAGGCGCTTGGCCATCATGCTGCCGAGAATGTTGATCTGATCGTTGTTCGTGAGCGCGACCACGAGATCGGCATCCTGAACGTCCGCCTGCATCAGGATCCGCTGGTCCATGGCCGAGCCGTGCAGGACAACGGTGTTGTTCAGCTTGTCGGCCAGCAGCACGGCCCGGTCGCGATCGTTCTCGATGAGCTTGACGCGCATGCGAGGCTGCTGCTCCTCGATCATGCGCGCGACGAAATAGCCGATATTGCCACCACCCATGATGATGATCCTCCGCGCCTCCTGCTCCTCATGTCCAAAGAGCCCCAGCGTGCGGCGGGTATGATCCCGATCGCAGACGACATAAGCGAGATCGCCCGTCAGCAATTGATCGGAAGAGTGCGGCACGATCAGTTTCCCGTTCCGGAAGATGCCCGTAACGGTCGCCAGAAGATCCGGAAAAAGCTCGCTCAACTGCTGTAGCGGCGTGTCCACAACGGGGCAGTCTTCCATGCACTCGATCGCGATCATGGCAATGCGATCCTCGGCGAAACGGACCACGTCGGTCGCGCCCGGGAAGGAAATACGCCGAAGAACAAGACGGCCTACTTCGATTTCCGGCGAAATCGTCACGTCGATCGGGACATTCTCTCGCGAAAAGAGGTCCGAATATTCCGGTGCGAGATAGTTCTGTGCGCGAATGCGGGCGACCTTCGTCGGCACGTTGAAGATTGCATGCGCCACTTCGCAGGCCACAATATTGACCTCGTCGTACAGCGTGACGGCGATGATCATGTCAGCCTGGTCGGCACCGGCTCTCGCCAACACATCCGGATGCGCGCCGTGGCCGACATAGCCGCGCACATCCAGGGTTTCGGTGATATGGGCGATCAGCGCGGCGGACGTATCGATCACCGAGACGTCGTTATCTTCCTGTGACAGGCGCTCGGCAATCCCGTAGCCGACCTGTCCAGCGCCGCATATGACCACTTTCATCGCCGTTCCTTCATCCCAAAAGCTACAGCGGACGCTGCATGATTCCTTAAATCGGAATCGAATTAAGGACAAAATATGCAGCAATTCAAAGTGCTACAGTGTCCTTTGCGCGTCCAATTGGACGCGCTGCGCTGTAGCGACAAAACCGCCGCGAGGCGCCCCGGTCAGACGCCCAGCGACTTCAGCTTGCGGTGAAGCGCGGAACGCTCCATTCCGACGAACTCCGCGGTGCGCGAGATGTTTCCGCCGAATCGGTTGATCTGGGCGATCAGATAATCGCGCTCGAACATTTCACGAGCCTCACGCAACGGCAAGGTCATGATGTGCTGGTCACCCTGTGCGGAAATCTTGGGCAGCGTGTCGCCAACCTCGGTCGGCAGCATGTCGGCGGTGATCGGCGTATCCGGTCCATCGCTGCGGGCGAGGATCATCAGACGTTCGATATTGTTGCGCAACTGGCGGATATTGCCCGGCCAGTCATGCGCCTGCAGGACGGCGAGTGCGTCCTCGCCGATCTTGCGCGGGCGGATGCCGGCCTGTTCGCTCACCTGGCGCATAAACATATCCACAAGGAAGGGAATGTCCTCGCGCCGTTCGGCCAGAGCCGGGACACGCACCGGAATCACAGCGAGACGGTGGAACAGGTCCTCGCGGAACAGGCCCTCGGAAATCATGTTCTCGAGATTGTAGGCGGTCGACGAGATGATGCGCACATCCACCTTGACGCGTTTGGAACCACCGACACGCTCGAACTGCTGGTCAACCAGCACGCGCAGGATCTTGTTTTGCGTTTCCCGCGGCATTTCGCCGATTTCATCGAGATAGAGGATGCCGCCATGGGCCTCTTCGAGCGCGCCCGTGCGGCGCGGCTGGCCGGGCGTACCCTCTGTGCCGAAAAGCGCGACTTCCATGCGATCCGGGGTGATCGCTGCGGCGTTGAGCGCGACAAACGGGCCGGAAGCACGCGTGGATTTGCGGTGGATCATGCGGGCGACGAGTTCCTTGCCGGAACCCGAAGGCCCCTGGATCATGATCCGGCTGTTGGTCGGCGCCACCTTTTCGATCGTCTGCCGCAACTGCGAAACGGCGACAGACGTTCCGATGAGTTCCACCGGGTCGCCGGACTTCTTCTTCAACTCCGAGACTTCGCGCTTCAGTTTGGAATTCTCCAGCGCCCGCTCGGCTATGAGAATCAGCCGGTCCGCCTTGAACGGCTTCTCGATGAAGTCGTAAGCGCCGCGCTTGATGGCGGAAACGGCCGTCTCGATGTTGCCGTGACCGGAAATCATCACCACCGGCAGATCGGGATGGCGGTTCTTGATTTCGTCAAGCAGCGCCAGTCCGTCGAGGCGGCTGCCCTGCATCCAGATATCCAGGAAAACCAATCGCGGTACACGATCATTGATCGCCGCAAGCGCACTGTCGCTGTCGAAAGCCGTCCGGGTCTCGTGACCTTCGTCCGACAGGATTCCCGAGACGATCTCCCGGATATCCTCTTCATCGTCCACAACCAGAATATCAGCCGCCATTGGTATTACCCTTGTCCTTTACAGTACCTTCGCCCCCGGCTTCCCCGGCAGGCGGCAGGATCACGCGGATCATTGCCCCGACGCCGCCGTCGAAATCGACCGGTGCGTCGTGCAGTTCCAATTGTCCGCCATGGTCCTCGATGATTTTCTTGACGATTGCGAGACCGAGACCGGTGCCCTTTTCGCGCATCGTCATGTAGGGCTCCAGAATTCTGTGCCGGTTCTCGGTCGGCAGCCCCTTGCCGTTATCGATGACGTCGACAACGAATCGGCCGGAAGCGCCTTCGCGACGGGAGCGGACGACGATGGTCGGCGCTCCCCGCGAGGTTCCGGCGGGGACGGCATCGATCGCCTCCACTGCGTTCTTGACGATGTTGCCGAAGGCCTGGCCGAGCATGCGGCCGTCGAACTGGCCTTCGAGCGGCTCGTCCCCGAAATCGCGAACGAAGGTGATGTGACTGTTGCCCATCTCACGCAGGAAAACGGCATCCTTGAGGATCGATCGCAAATCGGATTTTTCTTTTGTCGGCTTCGGCATCCGTGCAAAGGCCGAAAATTCGTCGACCATCCGGCCGATGTCCTCCACCTGGCGCACGATGGTATCGGTGCACTGGTCGAAGACAGCCCGGTCCTGCTGGTCGATCTGCTTGCCATAGCGGCGCCTCAAGCGCTCGGCCGAAAGCTGGATCGGTGTCAGCGGATTCTTGATCTCGTGCGCGATGCGGCGAGCCACGTCGGCCCATGCGGTCGACCGCTGCGCAATCACCAGATCGGTGATGTCATCGATGGTGATGACGTAGGAGCCATGCGACTCATCGCCTTCCTCCCTCGTCACCTGGACGTTCAGCGTGCGCTCGGTTCCACCACGCATGATATTGATCTGCTTGCGATAATCGTTGCGATAGCGGCTTTCAGCCTCGATCAGCACGGCATCGATCTCCGGCGCAACTTCGCTGAGGCTTGTGCCCAGCAGTCCCGGCGCGGACTTCCGCAGAAACTCTTCCGACGAAGGATTGGCAATCGTGATGCGACGGTCCTTGCCGACGCCGATAACCGCCGTGGTGACGCCGGAAAGCACCGCCTCGATAAAGCGGCGGCGCTGATCCACTTCGTCCTTCGCAACCAGGATCTGCTGCTGTTGCGTGCGGATCTCGCTGACCATCTTGTTGAACGTGCGAGACAGGTTGCCCACGTCGCCGTCGACGGCGCGCACCGGGACGACCACATCGAGATTGCCGGAGGCAACGCTGTCCGCGGCGCCGATCAGTTGCCGGATCGGCCGCACGATACGATCGGCAACGGCGATCGCAGTCCAGATCGCCGCCAGCAGGACGATGAGGGCAAAGCCGATATAGAGGACCCCGAAGGCGATCTGAAGCGACGTGCGCCCGGCCTCAAGGGCCTTGTATTCGGCCGTATTCTCCTCCATCAGCCGCATCGAACGCATCACTTCGGGATCGACGTTGCGGACCGTGTAGAGGTACGTTCCGGGTATATTGTCGAGCGGAATGACGGCGCCGACTAGATTGGTCACACCGGGAGGAATAAGCGTCGGCTGGCCGGAAACGGTGCTTTTGAGCGCGTCGGCGGGGATAGCCGGCAGCGGCTTTTCGGTCGAGATATTCGCCTGAAGGATGGCGCTGCCGTCGGCGCGCACCAGGAAAGCGCCAAGCATGCCGCGCCCCCTCGCCTGCCGCGTCATCAATTCGGTGAAGCCCGTGCGATCAAGGCTGTAGAGTTGCCGGTTGCGCTCGAGGTCGTTGGCCATCGACACTGTCTGGCCTTGCAGATAGCTGGCATTCTCGAGCACGTAGGCCTGCGCAACGTTCAGCGACGAGCGGACGATCGCCTGCGTTCGCAGCGAGAACCAGCGATCGAGCCCGACATCGAGCGTGATGCTGGCAAAGATTGCGACCAGAATCGCCGGCGTTATCGCAACGATCGAAAACAGCGCGACGATGCGCACATGCAGCCGGGCTGCAGCTCTTCCCTTGCTGCGTGCCCTCAGCAGTCTGAGGATCTCGCGTACGATCAGGTAGATCAGGCCGACAACGAAGACGCCGTTGATGCCTGCGCAGGCGATAACGATGTTACGTTCCGGCCGGATGGGGGTGAGGCCGAGGAGAATGAGCAGCGACACGGTGGCACAGATCAGCGCGCCGGTGGCGAGCATCAATCCGGGCAGGGCGAAGGACGCCCGCCGATCCTGGACAGCTGCGACCCTGTCCTCTGTGCCCAATGGCAGGGCCATTCCGTCCACCATGTAAAACGCTTCCCCCAAACCGGCGCCCGACGGCGCCGGCAAACGCGAACTTTAGCAGGTCAAAGAAACTGACCGTAACGCCCAACCCCAAACAACATCGGCGTCCCTCGACCGGTGGTCGCCGGCAATGACGACGCAACGAATCGACGCTATCGGACGTTCAAGCAACGCATTGTGGCGAAAATGCAACGGTGTTGCATCTCAGTCAAGCACTGCGTGAGCTGCGGTATACGGAGACCCCAAGTTCGCGAATCTTTTTGCGCAGTGTGTTGCGGTTAAGGCCGAGGAGGTCGGCGGCCTTGATCTGATTGCCTCGGGTCGCTGTCAGGGCCGCGAGAATCAATGGATACTCCATCTCTGCGAGCACCCGGTCATAGAGGCCCGATGGCGGCAGGGCATCACCGAAACTGGCAAAATACTGCCTCATGTTCTCTTCGACCGCCTGGGAGATCGACATCGAACCGGAGCGGGTCGCCGACTTCTCGATCGGGCTGTCAGGAATCTCGGATCGCAACTCGTTCTCAATGATCTCCCTGGTGATCACATCCTGTGGATAGAGCGCCGTCAGTCTCCGCACGAGATTTTCGAGCTCTCGCACATTGCCGGGCCAAGGATGCATCTTCATCAGTTCCAGCGCTTCCTGGTCGAAACGCTTGACGTCCAGCCCTTCCTTTTCGGCCTGCTGGACGAAATGGCGGACAAGATCCGGGATATCCTCCGCTCGGTCCCTCAGCGGCGGCAAGCGCAGCGGCACGACATTCAAGCGATAGTAGAGGTCTTCGCGGAAAAGCCCTTGATTAATCGACTGTTTCAGGTCCTTATTCGTCGCGGCGACGATCCGCACATCCGAACGGATCGGCGTCCGCCCGCCAACAGTCGTATATTCGCCCTGCTGCAACACGCGCAGCAGCCTGGTCTGGGCATCCATCGGCATGTCGCCGATTTCATCGAGGAAGAGCGTCCCACCTTCGGCCTGCTCGAAACGGCCGGTCGAGCGCGTCTGGGCGCCGGTAAAGGCGCCCTTCTCGTGGCCGAACAGTTCCGATTCGATCAGGTCGCGAGGGATCGCCGCCATGTTGATCGCGACGAAGGGGCCGTTCCTGCGCTTGCCGTAATCGTGCAACGCTCGCGCGACCAGTTCCTTGCCGGTTCCCGATTCTCCCGTGATCATCAATGTCAGGTCGGTCTGCATCAGCCGCGCGAGCACTCGGTAGATTTCCTGCATTGCCGCCGAGCGACCGACAAGCGGCATGCCGTCCTGCGAATCATCGTCGATCCTGGAGGGGCGGCGCTTCGGTTCGGCAAGCGCCCGGCCGATGATGCCGATCAGTTCCGTCAGATCAAAGGGCTTTGGCAGGTAGTCGTAGGCTCCCTTTTCGGACGCCTTGATGGCCGTCATGAAGGTGTTCTGAGCGCTCATCACGAGCACGGGCAGGTCCGGCCTCGCCTTCTTGATCCGCGGCAGGAGATCAAAGGCGTTCTCGTCCGGCATCACGACGTCGGTTACGACCAGATCGCCGTCACCGGCAGCAATCCAGCGCCATAGCGTCGCCGCATTGGAAGTGATGCGCACTTCATAGCCGGCGCGGCTCAAGGCCTGGTTGAGCACGGTGCGAATGGCGGCATCGTCATCCGCAACGAGAATCGTAGCGCCCGTCATGCAATGTTTCCTTTTGTCATCGGAATTTCGTCGTCATCCGCCGCCAGTCCCTTGGACGCCGGCATCAGAACACGGAAGGTGGTGCGGTTGTGCTGGCTGTCGCACTCGACGATGCCCCCGTGGCCGCCAATGATCTTGGCAACCAGCGCTAGGCCGAGGCCTGAGCCGTTCGTCTTCGTGGTGATGAAGGGGTCGAAAAGATGCGGCAGCAGATCCGTGGGCACGCCAGGTCCATTGTCGTGCACGCAGAACTCCAGCGGCAACGAGATCTTTTCGCGGGTGCCGGCAACCGAAAGGCGAATGCCGGGGCGATAGGCGGTCGTCAGCATGATCTCGCCATCGGCCCGATCGCCGATCGCCTCGGCGGCATTCTTGATCAGATTGAGGAACACCTGAACAAGCTGGTCGCGATTGGCGTAAACCGGCGGCAGCGACGGGTCGTAGTTCTCCGAAATCTTGATACCACGGGCAAACCCGGCCTTAGCGATCGCCTTCACGTGATCGAGCACGGAATGGATATTGAGCGGTACGCGATCCACAGGCCTTTCGTCAGAGAAGACCTCCATACGGTCAACAAGCGATACGATGCGGTCCGTCTCGTCGCAGATCAATCGCGTCAGGGCCCGGTCCTCGTCGTTGACGGACGTCTCGAGCAACTGTGCGGCGCCGCGAATGCCAGAGAGCGGGTTCTTGATCTCATGGGCCAACATCGAGGCAAGACCGGTCACTGATCGCGCAGCGCCTCGGTGCGTCAGTTGCCGATCGATCTTGTCCGCCATCGAGCGCTCCTGGAAGACGATGACCACAGATCCCGGCGTGGAGAGGACCGGCGCGACATAAAGATCGACAAGCTTGTCGGCGCCGAGACGCGGCGAACTCAGATCGACCCGGTATTCGTTAACAGGCGCCCGTCGCTCTCGAACCTGTTCGATCAAAGTCAGAAGCGGGCTGCCGAATGGAATGAAGGCGCTGATATTGTGACGGGCGAGATGATTGGCGCTGGCGCCGAAGAAGGACTCGGCCTCCCAATTGGCGAAGGCCACAAGGCCGCTTTCATCGACCAGGATGACGGGATTCTGGATCGCGTTCAGCACCGCCATGGAAAGATCGTTCGCATCCCCCGCCGGCTCCATTGCCGTTGCCTTGTCCGTCATGCCGCCATCTCCTCGTTGACCGGTGCGACGTCGCCATTCGCGATCGCGGCAGCGACTCTATCGCTGACCAGAGCCGGATCGGTGGACGTCAGGATCGCTGCCTTGTCCGCGGACGAGAGGTTCGGCGCGAAACGCTCGATGTACCAGCCGACATGCTTGCGGGCGTGCCGAAGGCCAATCTGCGGCCCATAGAATTCGAGCATCATGGCGTAGTGCTCGGCGAAGACCCGCGCGATCTCCAAGGCATCCGGATGACGACGAGCGCCGGCAAGAACCCCGGCATGCCATGGCCGCCCCTGCGACGAGCGCCCGACCATGACGGCGTCAGCACCCGACCGGCGCAGGATTTCCGTGGCGTCCGTCACCGTATCGACGTCGCCATTGGCAATCAGAGGGACGGAGATGACGTCACGAACCGCATGGATCGCGTCCCAATCCGCCTTGCCGCTGTAAAATTGCATCCGGGTGCGGCCGTGGATCGTGATGGCCTGCACACCTGCCTCTTCAGCCCCTCGGGCGATCAATGGAGCATTGATTGAATTTTCGTCCCATCCGAGGCGCATCTTTAGCGTTACCGGCACCGAAACGGCCCTGACGGTCGCTTCTATAAGCGACAGGGCATGATCGGGGTCGCGCATCAGCGCCGAACCGGAATAGCCACCGGTCACCTTCTTGGCCGGGCAGCCCATGTTGATGTCGACAATATCGGCGCCGTTCGCCTCGACGATCCTTGCGGCTTCAGCCATCCAGTGCGCCTCACGGCCTGCGAGCTGGACGATATGCGGCTCGATGCCGGAGTTCTTAAGCCGCGCCCAGGATTCGGCGGCGTTGCAGACCAGTTCGCGGCTGGCGACCATTTCCGTCACCACAAATCCGGCGCCGAAACGCCAGGCGAGCGTGCGGAAAGGCAAATCCGTCACCCCCGACATCGGCGCGAGCGCCACCCGGTTGCGGATTTCAACTTTCCCGATCCGGAGCGACGATGACAGGGCCGACGGTGGCAAATGCATATCTTTCAGGCACATGTTCTTCTTGCACTATTTTTAGACATTGTTATTCGGCTTGCCAAGCGATTTCCACGCCTCCGACAAAATTCCCTACATGGCCGGCGGTGGCCGGGGCTGGCAATGGCGGGGCCTTCGCGGTAGATCACGGCGAAGAACGGCGAAATGCGGGACCACATACATAAGATGCAGCCTGAAGAACAGTTCTCCTGTGGTATCGTCATCGTCGCGGCCGGCCGCGGCGAGCGCGCCGGCCAATCGGCCGAGGGGCCGAAGCAGTACCGGACGATCGGCGGCCGCCCGGTTATCGCGCATACGCTTAACACTTTCGCGACATGGGTGGGAACCGGACGAATCGTTGTCGTCATCCACCCGGACGACGCGGAATTGCTTGGCTCTGCTCTGAAGCACGTGCCGACGCCGGCCGATTTGACCGTGGTACATGGGGGAGCGACGCGGCAGCTTTCGGTCCTTGCGGGGCTGGAGGCGATTGCGGCTGCCGGCGCCAAGTACGTCATGATCCACGACGCGGTGCGCCCGTTTGCAGATCACGCGCTGCTCGATCGCTGCCGTCAGGCGCTGCTGGGCGGTGCCGATGCGGTCCTGCCGGCGATTGCGGTCGCGGATACATTGAAGCGCGCGGACGCTACCGGAGTCGTGCAGGAGACCGTCGCGCGGAGTAACCTCTACGCGGCACAGACGCCGCAGTGCTTCATGTTGGAGGCGATTCTCTCCGCGCACCGCGCCGCCAACGCTGGGGCGCGAGCGGATTTTACCGATGACGCCTCCATTGCCGAATGGGCGGGTATTCCCGTTGTCATCGTCGAGGGTATGGTGGACAACGTCAAGCTGACGCTGCAGAGGGATATTTCCATGGCTGATGAAAGGCTCAAAGGCAGCGCTATTCCCGATGTGCGCACCGGCAATGGCTACGACGTCCACCAACTCATCGAAGGCAACGGCGTCACCCTTTGCGGTGTATTCATCCCGCACGACCGCAAACTTTCCGGCCATTCCGATGCCGACGTCGCGCTGCATGCGCTGACCGACGCACTTCTCGCGACCTGCGGTGCAGGCGATATCGGCGATCATTTTCCGCCGTCGGATCCGCAATGGAAGGGTGCGCCTTCCCGTATCTTTCTGGAGCACGCCGCACGGATCGTGCGCGAGCGTGGCGGCATAATCACCAATGCGGATATATCGCTGATCGCCGAAGCGCCCAAGGTCGGGCCACACCGCCAGCAGATGCGAGAGAACCTGGCAGCAATGCTCGGCATCGCCATCGACCGCTGCTCGATCAAGGCGACCACCAATGAAAAGCTCGGTTTCGTCGGCCGCAACGAAGGTATCGCGGCAATTGCCACTGCAACGGTCGTCTATGCCCCAGGGAGTAGCGCATGATGTGGCCAGCTGATATCGAACAGAAGGCGCGGGCGATCGTTGCTGATTTCACGGCGCGCAACCTGAAGCTTGCCACGGCAGAGTCCTGCACGGGCGGCCTGATTGCGGGTGCGTTGACGGAAGTTGCCGGCTCGTCGCTCGTCGTTGACCGGGGTTTCGTCACCTATTCCAATGATGCCAAGATACAGATGCTCGGGATCGAACTCGCGACGCTTGCCGCCCACGGCGCCGTCTCGCGCGAGACGGCTATCGAAATGGCACGTGGCGCCGTCTCCCACTCAGGGGCGGATGTTGCCGTCGCCGTGACGGGGGTTGCCGGGCCTGGCGGTGGCTCGGTGAAGAAACCGGTGGGGCTCGTGCACCTTGCGGCGGCGAGCCGGAAAGGCGCGACGCTTCACCGCGAGATGCGCTATGGCGACATCGGCCGCGACGTGGTTCGGCTGGCAACGGTCAGAACCGCACTCGAACTCCTCGAAGATATCTCTCATCAAGCATAGACCTCGTCGGCTCGCTTTTCGAAGGCCTCCGAGAACATGCGGAATGCCCGATCAAACATGGAGCCCATCAAGGCGCCGAGAAGCCTGCTCTTGAATTCGTAATCGATGTAAAAATGCACGATCGACAGCTTTTCGCCGGTCGGCTCGAAGCGCCACTCATTGTCGAGATATTTGAATGGTCCGTCGATGTAATTGACGTCGATCGTCCGCTCGGCCTTGTTGAGCAGAACCTGGGTTGTGAAGGTCTCGCGGATCGCTTTGTAACCGACCGTCATGTCGGCCATTAGTAACACCTTGCCGTCGCGCTCCTTGCGTGAGCGCACGCTCAAGGCCTCGCAGAGCGGCAGAAACTGCGGATAGCGCTCGACGTCGGCGACGAGATCGAACATCTGATCGGCCGAATGCTTGACGACATGGTTTGTTTCGAAGTGCGGCATGACTTGCAGTTAAGCGCGTGCTGCGAGAAGTTCAAGCAGGGTGCCCAATTGTGCCCGGCTTCTTTTGCGGCTTATTGGATGTTTTTTAGGGATAAAAACACGCAGCAATTCAATGTGGTACTGCGCGTCTGGCAAAACGCGCGGCGCCGGAGAAGGAGCAGACGGCCTTCAACCGTTGCACAGAAAGGTCCGGTTGGAGCCGGCTTTTAACGGCGGTCTCCGGGCACCTCAGAGCACACACCCAACCCTCGCACAGTGGGCATAGGAGACGAGTTCGCTTCGCCTGCAGCGTCCATCCCCCAGGAATTCGTCGACGGCCGCGGCGACATCATGCGGTCGGTACCGGAGCCAGTGGCCGAGACCGTGGAGAGCTGCTTCCTGACACGCGACAGAGCTAAGCCTTAGCGTTCGACGCATGACATCGATTGCGGCCCCGTGAAGCAAGTCGCAGTCCGGGTCACCCGGAAGCGCTAAACATGGGAACTCGTCCCACCACATGTAGCATACGGAATTCAAGGGAGCCGCGCCGGGTTCATCGATGTGAGCCAACACATCCGCACAGCGCGGGGCGAACAGGTCGGCGAAGACCTTCTCTATCGCCTCGACGCAGCGAAGACGCGCTGCTGTCGGCACAGAAGTATTGTAGAACCACCCGTTGTCGCCTGAAGCGCTCGTACTCAACAGGTAGACAAACCCCTGCGCGATCTGTGCATCGGAAAAGTAGGCGAGCGACCGTTCGGTGGTCAAAAAAAGCCTCGTAAAGTAATCCACCGCGACAGTCGGTTCGGGATCCCACCAAGGAGGATCGTCATCGAAGAACCAAGGGTTGCCGTGCAGCCGCACCGCCTGGCCGAATGCGTGCTCAATCCAGTCGTCGTAGCTTAAGTCCGACACAGCGGGTATGGAGAACTCTCCTAGCGACGAGTTGACGGTACGGGCAGCTATTACAGTGCAATTCTAGGCAGATTACCCCGCCTCGGCCAAGAGCTTCCTCTCGCGTGCCGCCCTCAGCCGTGCGAAATCGTCGCCGGCGTGATGCGACGAGCGTGTCAGCGGACTCGAGGAAACCATCAGGAAGCCCTTCGTGTAGGCGACCGTCTCGTACGACTTGAATTCCTCGGGCGTCACGAATTTCTCGACCTTGTGGTGCTTGCGAGTCGGCTGCAGGTATTGGCCGATCGTCAGGAAGTCGACGTCAGCAGTGCGCAGATCGTCCATCAATTGCAGCACTTCGTTCCGTTCCTCGCCGAGGCCGACCATGATGCCCGACTTGGTGAACATGGACGGGTCGAGTTCCTTCACCCGCTGGAGAAGCCGGATCGAGTGGAAATAGCGAGCGCCGGGACGCACGGTCAGATAGTTCGAAGCGACCGTTTCGAGATTGTGATTGAACACGTCCGGTTTGGCAGCGACGACACGCTCCAGCGCACCGGGCTTGCGCAGAAAGTCTGGCGTCAGGATCTCGATGGTCGTTTCGGGAGAGGCCTCGCGGATTGCGAAGATGACCTTCTCGAAGTGCTCGGCGCCACCGTCATCGAGGTCGTCGCGATCGACCGAGGTGATAACGACGTGGCTGAGCCCCATCTGCTTGACCGCCTTGGCCACGTTGGCGGGTTCCTCCATATCGAGCGCATTCGGCTTGCCCGTCGAGACATTGCAGAAGGCGCAGGCGCGCGTGCAGATCTCGCCCATGATCATGAAGGTCGCGTGCTTCTTGTCCCAACATTCACCAATGTTCGGACAACCGGCTTCCTCACAGACCGTGACAAGGTTGTTGCCCTTCACGATCGAACGGGTTTCCATGTATCCCTTCGACGTCGGCGCCTTTACGCGGATCCAGTCCGGCTTGCGCAGAACTTCCGTGTCGGGCTTGTGCGCCTTTTCAGGGTGGCGAACACGCTCGGCCCTATCCGAGACGGCGTCGAAAACCGTTACCATATTTCTTCCTTCGTCGTATCGGGCTTCGGCCTTAGGCCGACCCGCCCGCTTTCGATCTATATAGATGGCCGGACATGCAAAGTCAGGCCACCATTTGCATGGCAGCCCGACCACTTGCGAATACGCAAGGAGACCCTAGCGTCTGACGGCGCGGCCCGCCGCGATCAACAGGCACGCGCCGATGAAGCCGATAATCAGATAGGCAACCCAGCCCGTATAGGCCATGCCGAAGGCGGCCAGAATAAAGTTCAGCACAAGCGCACCGACGATGCCGAGAACGATATTGGCGACCAGCCCCATCTGGCTGCTCATGAATTTCTCCGCCAACCAGCCGGCAAGGCCGCCGATGATGATCGCCGCCAGGATACCCACGCCGTTCAAGCTCATGACAACCTCCCCGCATTGAAAGCCCTGCCGCGCCCTCAATGCGTGAAGAGACCGAAAGTTCCGAACGGCGGCGCGTCATCAGGCGTTCAATACCCGGCCGTAGGCGTCGAGCACGCTTTCCTTCATCATCTCCGAGAGTGTCGGATGCGGGAAGATCGTGTGCATCAGTTCTTCCTCGGTCGTCTCCAGGTTCATCGCGACAACAAAACCCTGGATCAGTTCGGTCACCTCGGCGCCGACCATATGGGCACCCAAAAGCTCGCCGGTCGTCTTGTCGAAGATCGTCTTGACCAGGCCCTGGTCCTCGCCGAGCGCAATCGCCTTGCCGTTCGCGCCGAAGCTGAAGCGGCCGACGCGAATCTCGCGGCCGAGTTCCTTGGCCTTCGCCTCGGTGAGACCCACGGAGGCAACCTGCGGGTCGCAATAGGTGCAGCCCGGGATCTTGTTCTTGTCGAGCGCATGTACGCCGGGAACGCCGGCGATCTTCTCGACGCAGATCACGCCCTCGTGCTCCGCCTTGTGCGCAAGCATCGGCGGCCCGGCGACATCGCCAATCGCATAGATCCCAGCCACATTCGTCTTGCCGTAACCGTCAGTCACGATGCAGCCGCGATCGGTCTTGACGCCCAGTGCCTCGAGGCCAAGATTTTCAATGTTGCCCTGCACGCCGACGGCGGAAATCAGGCGATCCGCCTTGATCTGCGTGACCTTGCCGTCCTTCGTTTCGACATGCGCGGTCACGTCGTTCGCGCCCTTCTCGACCTTGGTCACCTTGGCGTCGGTGAAGATCTTCAGGCCGCGCTTTTCGAGCTGCTTGCGGGCGAAAGCGGAAATTTCCGCATCCTCGACCGGCATGACCTGGGGCAAGAGCTCGACGACGGTGACGTCAACGCCCATCGACCGGTAGAAGCTTGCAAACTCGATGCCGATCGCGCCGGAACCCATGACCAGCATGGTCTTCGGCATTTCCTCGGGCTTCATTGCCTCGAAATAGGTCCAGATCAGCTTGCCATCCGCCTCGATGCCGGGAAGCGCGCGCGGCCGGGCGCCGGTCGCGATGATGATGTGCTTGGCCGTATATGTGCCTTCGCCCTTGACGCCCTTCGGAACCGGATTTTGCGGTTGGACCGCCGGCTTCGAGGGTGCGCCGACGACGATCTCGCTGGGTTTGGTGAGCTTCGCCTCGCCCCAGATGACGTCCACCTTGTTCTTCTTCATGAGGAAGGCGACACCGCCAGTCAGCCGTGCAGAGACGGCGCGCGAGCGGCTGACCACCTCCTTGACGTTGGCGGTCATCTTGCCTTCGAGCGTCAGGCCGTAGTTCTTGGCGTGATTGGCATGGTCGAGAATTTCGGCCGAGCGCAAGAGTGCCTTGGTCGGGATGCAGCCCCAGTTCAGGCAGATACCGCCCAGGTGCTCGCGCTCGACGATCGCCGTCTTCAAGCCCAGTTGCGCCGAGCGGATGGCGGTAACATAGCCGCCCGGGCCCGAACCGATAACGATGACGTCGTAATTCTCAGCCATGTGTTTCCTACCTTGTCTCAAGCGACCTTGCGGGTGAACAGCACCCAGTCGTGTTTCCTGCTGTCTTCGAAAAGCGGCACGGCTTCAATGCGCACCACCTCCTCGAAGCCGTTGATCCTGTAGAGTGCCTGAGCCCTTTCATTGTGGCTTTCGGTGATCAGGCTCACCGGCGCCGATCCGGCGCGGGCAATTTCATGTTCCAGCAATGCGCGGCCGATCCCCTCGCCGCGACGATGCTTGTAGACCCCGAGGCTATCGATGAACCAATGGCCCACGACCTGCTTCTGCAGGGTCAGCAACGGGACGAGCACCGGATGTTTCGCCTCGATATCATGGACGGAGGGATCGATCGCGTAGGAGACGGCGACGCCTGCGATCTCGTCTTCAACCTCGGCAACGATCGCGTCGCGCCAGGTACCCCGCCCCGCATCTTCGCGAAGCTTGTTGCGGCCGTGTTCGAACGCCGTTTCGGCAACGCCGCGCAAAACACCGCCATACCAGAGCCACGCGGCAAATCCGTGCGAGGCGATGTCGATCAGGACAGCGAGCTCCGCTGCCTCGCTTCGCCTTGCCGGCCTGAGGGTCACGCCAGCCGCCATGGTCAGAGCCCGAGCATCATCCGCACGACCGGCTCCAACCCCCGGCCGATCGCGCGGGTGTTGTCGGCGTCGAGATGCACGCCGTCGAGGGGCGTGGTTTTCGCAACGGAGCCGGCATCGAAAAAGCCGCAGTCGAGCTCGTCGGCGAGATCGCGGTAGAGCGGCGCCAGCATCGCCGACTGCTCGATAGCGCCCGCATACATTGCTGCGAAGGCGCTGTTCGCGGTTTCGCAAAGCGGCGGCGGCGAGACGATGAGGATGTCCGGCCCCTCCTCGGCTTCGACCGGCCAGTCGTGCCGCCGGACGAGATTGACGAGGCGCGCGATCCCTTTCACGGCGCCGAAGGCGGTTCCGTGGATCATCGGCTTCATGTCGTTGGTGCCGAGCAGGAAGATCATCAGATCGATCGGCGCGTGACTGTGGAGCACGGTCGGCAGCACGCGGGCGCCGTTGCGGTCGCAATCGGCGAGATGGTCGTCATAGGCTGTCGTGCGGCCGTTCAGCCCTTCGGCTATGACGTGCACGCCCGCACCAAGGGATTTTTGCAGCACGCTCGGCCAGCGGTCCTCCAACGCGTGCCGGCCGAGGCCGCTCGCGTCATAGCCCCACGTCAGACTGTCACCATAGCAAAGGACTGTCTTCATCGCTTGTGCCCACGTTTTGGGAGAAGTGGACCGGCTCGAAAAGCCGGTCCTGATCGCATCAGACCAGCATGCCCATCGGGTTTTCGATGTAGCGCTTGAAGGCGGCGAGCAGTTCGGCGCCAAGCGCGCCATCGACGCAACGATGGTCGGTCGAGAGCGTGACGGACATCATGTTGGCGATGACCATTTCCTTGTTCTTGACGACAACCCGCTCCTCGCCGGCACCGACCGCGAGGATGGTCGCGTGCGGCGGGTTGACGACGGCGGCGAAGTCCTTGACGCCCATCATGCCCATGTTGGAGACGGCGGTTGTGCCACCCTGGTACTCTTCCGGCTTCAGCTTGCGTTCCTTGGCGCGCTTGCCGAAGTCCTTCATCTCGTTGGAGATGGCCGAAAGGCTCTTCAACTCGGCCTGGCGGATGATCGGCGTGATCAGACCACCGGGGATCGAGACAGCCACGCCGACATCGGCATGTTTGTGCTTGACCATGTTGCTGTCGGTCCACGAGACGTTGGCGTCCGGAACGTCGCGCAGCGCCAGCGCCAGCGCCTTGATCACCATGTCGTTGACCGAGAGCTTATAGACCGGCTTGCCGTCCTTTTCCGGAGCAGCGGCATTAAGCTGGGCGCGAAGCGCAAGCAGAGCGTCGAGCTCGCAGTCGATCGAAACATAGAAATGCGGGATCGTCTGCTTCGATTCGACAAGGCGCTTGGCAATGGTCTTGCGCATGCCGTCATGCGGGACGAGTTCGTAGGAACCCGGCTCGAAGAGCTTGAGCACGGCATCCTCGGACATGCCCTTGGCGAGTTGCGCCGGGGCCGGTGCCGCGGCGGCAGCAGGTGTTGTAGCCGGCATGCCGGTACCGCCGGCGACGGCAGCCTCGACGTCCCTCTTAACCACACGACCATAAGGACCGGAACCGGTGAGCGCCGAAAGGTCAATGCCGGTTTCCTTCGCAAGGCGGCGCGCCAGCGGCGAAGAAAAGACTCGCTTGCCATCGCGTGCGGTGGGGGCCGACGGTACCGATGTTGCCGGCTGCGCCGCGGCCGGTGCCGCAGCAGGGGCTGGTACAGCTGCCGGCGCTGCCGGAGCCGGTTCTTCGGCCTTGGCTGCGGGTGCCGGTGCTGCCGCACCGTTACCGCCCTTCGCAGCCGCTGCCACGTCCTCGCCGTCAGCCGCCAGAACGGCGATCAGGGCGTTTACCTTGACGCCTTCCGTACCAGCCGGCACGACGATCTTGGCGACCGTGCCTTCATCGACGGCTTCCACTTCCATGGTCGCCTTGTCGGTCTCGATCTCGGCGATGACGTCGCCGGATTTGACCTGATCGCCTTCCTTGACCAGCCATTTCGACAGATTGCCTTCTTCCATGGTCGGAGAGAGGGCAGGCATCGTGATGTTGATTGGCATCGAAGCGCCCTCCCTTATTTATAGCAAACAGCTTTCACGGCATCGACGACCTCGGCGACGCTCGGCAGCGCCAGTTTTTCGAGGTTGGCGGCATACGGCATCGGCACATCCTTGCCCGCGATCGTCAGGATCGGCGCATCGAGATAGTCGAAGGCCTGCTGCATGACGCGGGTGGCAATTTCGGTACCGACGGAGGACTGCGGGTAGCCTTCCTCGACAGTGACCAGACGGCCGGTCTTCTTCACCGACTCGATCACCGTCGGAAGATCCATCGGGCGGATCGTGCGAAGATCGATGAGCTCGACGTCAATGCCCTGTGCTTCGAGCTCTGCCGCAGCTTTGACCGCATAGGTCATGCCGATGCCGAAGGAAGCAATGGTTGCATCCTTGCCGACGCGATGAATGCGAGCCTTGCCGATCGGCAGTACGAAATCGTCGAGCTTCGGTACCTCGAAGGCGTGACCGTAGAGGATTTCGTTCTCGAGGAAGATCACCGGGTTCGGGTCGCGGATCGCCGCCTTCAAGAGGCCTTTCGCATCGGCGGCCGTGTACGGCATGACGACCTTGAGGCCCGGGATGTGGCTGTACCAGGCGGCATAGCACTGCGAGTGCTGCGCAGCGACACGGGCTGCCGCACCGCTCGGGCCGCGGAAGACGATCGGCGCGCCCATCTGACCGCCCGACATATAGAGCGTCTTGGCAGCGGAGTTGATGATCTGGTCGATCGCCTGCATGGCGAAGTTGAAGGTCATGAATTCGACGATCGGCCGCAGGCCCGTCATTGCCGCGCCGACACCGACGCCGGCAAAACCGTGTTCGGTGATCGGGGTGTCGACCACGCGACGCGGGCCGAACTCCTGCAGCAGGCCCTGGGTGATCTTGTAGGCGCCCTGGTATTCGGCGACTTCCTCACCCATGACGAAGACGTCGTCGTTGGCGCGCATCTCCTCGGCCATCGCGTCGCGAAGCGCTTCGCGCACCGTCATCGAAACCATTTCCGTTCCGGCGGGAATCGCTGGGTCGGCAGGAATTTCCGCCTTCGGCTGTGCCGCAACCGGCGCCGGAGCCGGAGCGGCGGCGGGCGCTTCACTAGTAGCAGGCTTCGGAGCCTCGGCCTTCGGCGTTACGATATCGCCGGCAGCCTCGCCGTCCTGCAGCAGCACGGCGATCGGCGTGTTGACCTTCACGCCCTCGGTGCCGGCGGCGATCAGGAGCTTGCCGATCGTACCTTCATCGACAGCTTCCACTTCCATCGTCGCCTTGTCGGTTTCAATCTCGGCAATGACATCGCCCGAGGATACCTTGTCCCCTTCGTTCTTCAGCCATTTGGAGAGCGTGCCTTCCTCCATCGTCGGGGAAAGGGCGGGCATGAGAATTTCTACTGGCATATTTGTCCCTCCCCGGATCAAAGCAGGATGTCGGTGTAAAGCTCGGATGCATCCGGCTCTGGATCAGACTGGGCGAAATCGGCACTGTCCGCAACGACGTCGCGAACATCCTTGTCGATCTGCTTCAGCTCGTCCTCGCTCGCCCAGCCCTTTTCGGTAAGCCGGGCCTTTACCTGCTCGATCGGGTCGTGCTCGGAGCGCATCTTCTGCACTTCGTCCTTCGACCGGTACTTCGCCGGGTCAGACATGGAGTGGCCGCGATAGCGATAGGTCAGCATCTCGAGGATGATCGGCCCCTTGCCGGAACGGCAATATTGAACCGCTTCGTCGGCTGCCGCCTTGACGGCACGAACATCCATGCCGTCCACCTGATAGCCGGGAATGCCGAAGGAGGCGCCGCGCTGCGAGAAATCGGTCTGCGCCGATGCGCGGGACACGGATGTACCCATGGCGTAACGGTTGTTTTCAACGATGTAGATCACCGGCAGCTTCCAGAGGGCAGCCATGTTGAAGCTCTCATAGACCTGCCCCTGGTTGGCGGCACCATCGCCGAAATAGGCGAGGCTGACATTATCGTTGCCGCGATACTTGTTGGCGAAGGCGAGGCCGGTGCCGAGCGATACCTGCGCGCCGACGATACCGTGGCCGCCATAAAAATGCTTTTCCTTGGAGAACATGTGCATCGAGCCGCCCTTCCCCTTGGAAAGGCCGCCGCGACGGCCGGTCAGTTCCGCCATCACGCCGCGCGCACTCATCCCGCAAGCAAGCATGTGGCCGTGATCACGGTAACCGGTGATGACCTGATCACCTTCCTTGAGCGCCATCTGCATGCCGACCACGACGGCTTCCTGACCGATATAGAGGTGACAGAAGCCGCCGATGAAGCCCATGCCGTAGAGCTGGCCGGCCTTTTCCTCGAAACGCCGGATCAGCAGCATTTCGCGGTAGGCTTTGAGATCATCTTCCTTGGAGAATTCGGCGATCGTGCCACCGGCGAAGTCCTTCTTAGCGGACTTGGCAGCAGTCTTGCGGCTGGAGACGGACGCGGTTTTTCGCGGAGCCATTCATTCCTCCCAAATGGTTAGCCTTCGCCGGCTACCATAGGGAAAGACGAGCAACACAGCAATGCCATATTTGCATGGCTATTATTCTGCGTAATTGTTTGATTTTTATCTTGAATTTCCAATTAACCGAATTTAGGTTAATTCTGCCCGCGATGAAAAATAACGATCTCATCGCTCCGCGACATATTGAGCGCGAGGCGAGCCTTCTCATCCAGCATATCACGTTCCAGCGAACCGTCGCTCATCAGCTCGACCTCCTTTTCGAGGATCTTTCGCTGATGAGTCAGCTCATCCAATCTGGCTTGCCGTACGGCGATCTGTCGGTCGAACTCCTCTGTCGCCCTCAGGCCGTATCCTCCATGGATCGAATGATAGCCGAAATAGGAAAGAAAGGCGACCGCCATGAGCGGCACGACCAGCCGCCCCAGTCTCCGTTTCTTGTGATGTCGTGTCCACATGGTCCATGCCCTGATACGCAGTACGAGACGAGACTAGCGTCGATTGATTAACCGACCGTTGACCATGAATGGCAGGAAAAAACGAAACCCGCCTGCCGTGAGACAGACGGGTCGAACGTGCCGGCTGGTGGTTGAGCGCCCTGCCGAGGCCGGACTTCCTTATTCAACCCCGCAGGATCGAGCGTCCGGCGTATTTTGCCTGCAGGCCGAGTTGTTCCTCGATGCGGATCAGCTGGTTGTACTTGGCAAGCCGGTCGGAGCGCGCGAGCGAGCCGGTCTTGATCTGCCCGCAATTGGTAGCGACGGCGAGATCGGCGATCGTCGAGTCCTCGGTTTCGCCGGAACGGTGCGACATGACGGCGGTGTAGCGGGCCTTGTGGGCCGTCTCGACCGCGTCGAGCGTTTCGGAGAGAGAGCCGATCTGGTTGACCTTGACGAGGATCGAGTTGGCAACGCCCATCTTGATGCCGTCGCGCAGACGGGCCGAGTTGGTGACGAAGAGATCGTCGCCGACAAGCTGGCACTTGTTGCCGATCTTGTCGGTCAGTGCCTTCCAGCCGTCCCAGTCGTCTTCGGCCATGCCGTCTTCGATCGAGATGATCGGGTACTTGGCGGCGAGTTCCGCAAGATATTCGGCCATGGCGCCCGACTCAAGGGTGCGACCCTCGCCTTCCAGCACGTACTTGCCGTCCTTGAAGAACTCCGTCGAGGCGCAGTCGAGCGCGACGTACATGTCCTCGCCCGGCTTGTAGCCGGCCTTCTCGATCGACTTCATGATGAAGTCGAGGGCCGCAGGTGCTGAAGCCAGGCCCGGAGCGAAGCCACCTTCGTCGCCGACATTGGTGTTGTGGCCATCGGCAGCCAGCTGCTTCTTCAGCGTGTGGAAGACTTCCGAGCCCATGCGCACGGCGTCCTTCAGCGTTTCCGCGCCTACCGGCATGATCATGAACTCCTGGAAGTCGATCGGGTTGTCGGCATGCGCACCGCCGTTGATGATGTTCATCATCGGAACCGGCAGGAGATGTGCGTTCGGGCCGCCGACATAGCGATAGAGCGGCAGGCCCGCGGCTTCGGCCGCAGCCTTCGCGACCGCCAGCGAGACGCCGAGAATGGCGTTGGCGCCTAGGCGCGATTTGTTCGCGCTGCCGTCAAGCTCGATCATGGTCTTGTCGATCTGGATCTGGTTTTCGGCGTCCAGGCCGCCGATCGCCTCAAAGATCTCTCCGTTGACCGCTTCGACGGCGCGCTCGACACCCTTGCCGAGATAGCGGGTGCCGCCATCGCGCAGTTCGACTGCCTCGTGCGCACCGGTCGAGGCGCCCGACGGAACAGCCGCACGGCCGAAACTACCGTCTTCGAGATGAACGTCGACCTCGACGGTCGGGTTGCCGCGGCTGTCCAGAATTTCGCGGCCGATGATGTCGATGATTGCAGTCATGATCTCTTCCCTGGTTAGGACGACGGTGGGGTCGGGCCTTGTCTTAATTCATGGCCTCGAAATTACAACGGCGCGCAGGGTGCGAGTGCCTAAGCGCCATTGCGGTTCATAAAAATTTCACGAAGGCCGGCGCAGCTCAGGCCTTGGCGATCTGATCGAAGGCAAGCAGCTTTTCGAGAAGCCGCGGCATGTCCTTCAAGTGCACCATATTGGGGCCATCCGAAGGCGCGTTATCTGGATCTTCGTGGGTCTCGATGAAGACGCCGGCGACGCCTACAGCGACGGCGGCGCGCGCCAAGGTTTCGACGAACTCGCGCTGCCCGCCGGAGGACCCACCCTGGCCGCCTGGCTGCTGCACCGAATGGGTGGCGTCAAAGATCACCGGCGCACCCAGCGCGGCCATGATCGGCAGCGAGCGCATGTCGGAAACCAGTGTGTTGTAGCCGAAAGAGGCGCCGCGCTCACACAGAAGAACGTTCGGATTTCCGCTCATCGTGAACTTGGCGAGCACGTTCTTCATGTCCCAGGGCGCGAGGAACTGGCCCTTCTTGACGTTGACCGCACGGCCCGTCTTGGCGGCCGCGACGAGCAGGTCGGTCTGGCGCGACAGGAAAGCCGGGATCTGCAGGATATCGACGGTCTCAGCCACGACCGCGCATTGCTCTTCCGTGTGAATGTCGGTCAATACCGGAAAGCCGAATTCCTTCTTGAGGTCGGCAAAAATCTCCATCGCACGATCGAGGCCGATGCCGCGCTTGCCGGAGAGCGAAGTGCGGTTCGCCTTGTCGAAGGAAGACTTGTAGACGAGACCGAGACCGAGCGACTTGCAAAGCTCGACCAGCCTTCCAGCCATCATGAAGGCATGGTCGCGGCTCTCCATCTGGCAGGGACCGGCGATCAGCGCCAGCCGCTCCTTCTGCGAAAAGATCACCTGGCCGGCACCCTCGCCGACGACAACCCTGGCATTGGTTTCCATCATCACGCTCCAAATGCGAAAATCACCCCTTGCCCCGGCGCTTCCGGGACAATGAGGCGTCCGCCCATTTCTGCAAACTCGATATCGTTCCTGGCGAATAGCGCACGCGTCACTTCGAGATCGGCGACGCGGAACACGACTGCGCGCCCGCGCAAGCCGCGCTCAGCGCCTTTGACCGAACGGCCGAAAAAGGCCTCCATTCCTGCAACATTAAGCACGGAAATCTTGGCATTGCCGGTTTGAATATCCATGCCGAAGGAGTTGGCGGAAACCTCGCGGTCATCGACGCCCTCCTGTAGCAGATACTGGAAGTCGGTGGGATTCGGCTCCGACAGCACCACTTCGGCAATGCCAAGGACGCCGTTTTCATGGCGTTGAAGCGCCGTCTGGTCGACCGGCAGGGCACGAATGCGCTGACAGCTGAAGAGGAAGAAATCCGGGGAGCGGAGATCCGCAGCAAAAGCCAGCCGGAACGAGCCAAGGCCTTCGCGCCCGTCCGGCAATCGCATCGGCCGCGAGAACTCCAGCATGTCGCCACCGGAAACGCCGCTTGCGCGGAACCGCATGTGATCGGACGCGGCATCAGACGTTCCCATCACGATCGCCGACAGACCCTCCGGACCCTGGCGGAAGCGGAAAGCCTGGTCGCGGGCGACAAAGACGTTGCCGGCGAGCGCCGCCGCCTCGCACTCCTCGCGCGACGCGACGGCAAGCGGCTCCAGATAGGTGTTGTCGGCGAAGAAGACGCACGCATTCTCGGTCCCGAAGGGATGGCGCGCATCGTCGGCGACTACAAAGCCGAGATCGTTCAAGCGCCGTCTCGCCTGCGCAAGCTCAGCCACCGGCAGCACGAGATGATCGAGCGGTCGGGTGGTGCGCTGGGGTAAGCTCATGGCGTGTTCCCTGATGGCCGGTTCCGTCGCTGTTTGCAACTTTTGCCGGCCGATTGCAAGCACGGCCGTTCGGTAGGCACCGGACCATACCGAAAACGGAAACGGCCGGTCCTTAAGGACCGGCCGCAAAGAAGAAGAAGAGCCTGACCAGGGTCGCGGCGTCAGACGAGGCGCGACTGCTCCAGTGCAGCCTCGATGAAGCTCGCGAACAACGGGTGCGGATCGAGCGGCCGGGACTTGAGTTCCGGGTGGTACTGAACGCCGATGAACCAGGGGTGGTCCTGATATTCGACCGTCTCAGGCAAGACGCCATCCGGCGACATGCCGGAGAAGACCATGCCACAGGATTCCAGCCGATCCTTGTAATCGACATTGACCTCGTAACGGTGGCGATGCCGCTCGGAGATATCCGTCGAGCCGTAGATTTCGGCTATCTTGGTGTTCTGCTTGAGGGCGGCGCGATAGGCGCCGAGCCGCATCGTGCCGCCGAGATCGCCCGAGGCCGAGCGCTTTTCAAGCTCGTTGCCCTTCACCCATTCGGTCATCAAGCCGACAACCGGCTCTTTGGTCGGACCGAATTCGGTCGAAGAGGCCTTCTCGATGCCGGCGAGATTGCGGGCCGCCTCCACGACGGCCATCTGCATGCCGAAGCAGATACCGAAATAGGGAACCTTCCGCTCGCGCGCAAAGCGGGCAGCGTTGATCTTGCCCTCGGAACCGCGTTCGCCGAAACCGCCGGGAACAAGGATGCCGTGGACTTTCTCAAGATAGGGCGCCGGATCTTCCTTTTCGAAGACTTCCGACTCGATCCATTCGAGCTTGACCTTGACGCGATTGGCGATGCCACCGTGATAGAGCGCTTCGATCAGCGACTTATAGGCGTCCTTGAGGCCGGTATATTTGCCGACAACGGCAATCGTGACTTCACCTTCCGGCGTGCGGATACGGTGGGCAACGTCTTCCCAGGCCTCCATGCGCGGTTTCGGCGCCGGCTCGATACCAAAGGCGGCGAGAACCTCGTTGTCGAGGCCCTCCTTGTGATAGGCGATCGGCACGTCATAGATCGAGGCGACATCGAGCGCCTGGATCACGGCCGACTGACGGACGTTACAGAAGAGCGACAGCTTGCGGCGCTCGGCTTCCGGGATCTCGCGATCGGCGCGAACGAGCAGAATGTCCGGATGGATACCGAGTGCCTGCAGTTCCTTGACCGAATGCTGCGTCGGCTTGGTCTTGAGTTCGCCGGCCGCCGGGATATAGGGCATCAGTGTCAGATGGACATAAACGGCGGCGCCGCGCGGCAGATCGTTGCCGAGTTGGCGGATCGCCTCCATGAAGGGCATCGCTTCGATGTCGCCGACGGTGCCGCCGATCTCGCAGATGACGAAGTCGTAATCGTCATTGCCTTCGGTGACGAAATTCTTGATTTCATTGGTGACGTGCGGGATCACCTGAACCGTCGCGCCGAGATAGTCGCCGCGCCGCTCCTTGTCGATGATGTTCTTGTAGATCCGACCCGTCGTGATGTTGTCGGTCTTCGTCGCCGAGCGCCCCGTAAAGCGCTCGTAGTGACCGAGATCGAGATCGGTCTCCGCACCGTCGTCGGTGACGAACACCTCACCGTGCTGGGTCGGGCTCATCGTGCCCGGATCGACATTGAGATAGGGGTCGAGCTTGCGCAGTCTCACTCGATAGCCACGCGCCTGCAGCAGCGCTCCAAGAGCGGCTGCAGCGATGCCTTTTCCGAGGGAGGAAACCACGCCGCCAGTGATGAATACATATCGCGCCATGGGAGTCACCGGATACCTTTTCACAAACGATTCCGCCACCGAAAAATTCGTTTTCCGAAATTTTTCGTCTTGGGAGGGGGCGAATTTCACACAAAACAAAACCGGCGGATGAAGCATCCGCCGGTGGGTTCTTCTGATTTGCGACCTTACTGGCCGCTCGGAACTTGCGATCCCGTATTGCTGTTGCCGCCGTTTGCAGGCGCCTGGGGAGCCGGCGCGCCACCGGCTGGTGCCTGGCCCGTGGGGGCTGCACTACCGGCCGGCGCAGCGCCGTTGCCGTTAGCCGGCTGCTGCGCGTTTCCGCCTGCGGGAGGCGTCTGACCGCCGCCAAGCGAATCGAGGACACCGCCGCCGCTCGAGCTCGTGCCCGGAATCCGGTCGAGAATGTCGGTCGCCTGCGGCTCGTAACGGGAGAGAATGCCCATTGCGAGCGCCAGGCCGAAGAATAGGACGGCAAGAACGGCAGTCGTGCGGGTCAGCACGTTGGCTGTGCCGCGGGCGGACATAAAGCCCGAACCGCCGCCAATGCCGAGACCGCCGCCTTCGGAACGCTGAATGAGGACGACGCCGATCAGGGCGACGACGACCATGAGATAGATGACGAGTAGTACGGTCTGCATCAGCTTCCAGTCCTGCCCTCTTGGGCACACGAATCAAACCCGGCGCGAAACGCGGCATGGCCGGGCGCAAGTTGGCGCCTCTTTATACCAAGCCGCCGGCTATTCCAACCCCCTGCCCGCGCGGGAGAACAATCAGGCTGTCAATTCTTCATATGCCCCGTAGATGGCGAGGAAGTCTTCTGCTTTCAAGCTCGCGCCGCCGATCAAGGCGCCGTCTACATTGGCAACACTCATCAATTCCTTGGCGTTGCCGGGCTTGACCGAACCGCCGTAGAGGATGCGCATCTTGCCGCCTGCAGCTGCGAAGCGCGAGACCAGTTCGCTGCGCATGAAAGCATGCGCTTCCTCGACGTCGGACGCCGTCGGCGTCAGACCGGTGCCGATCGCCCAAACGGGCTCATAGGCGACGACCGTATTCTCTGCGGTCGCGCCATCCGGCAGGCTTTCCGCGAGCTGGCGCTTCAGGATGTCGAGCGTCTTGCCGCCCTTGCGTTCCTCGCCGGTTTCGCCGATGCAGACGATGGCGACCAGACCGGCCGCATGAGCGGCTTCGGTCTTGGCGCGCACCAGCGCGTCGCTCTCGGCATGATCGGTGCGTCGTTCGGAATGACCGACGATGACATGGGTGCCGAAGCAGTCGGCGATCATCTCAGCGGAGATGTCTCCCGTGTGGGCACCGGATTGCTTCTGATGGCAGTCCTGGGCGCCGATCATCAGAGGGCTGTCGTCACAAAGTGCGGTCGCGACGTAGAGCAGCGTTGCCGGTGGGCAGATCAGTGTTTCCACTTTTTCGGACAGACTGCCCTTGACGCCCTCCGCCATCGCCTTGATTTGGTCGAGCGAGGCGCGTGTTCCGTTCATCTTCCAGTTTCCGGCAACGAGCGGGCGGATATCGGGCGTCATGAAATTCCTCCGGGTCAGGTCTCTTTGTCCGGCTAGCGGCCTAGCAAATCGCCCGAGCAAAAAAAAGCACCCGCCACGGAATAATCCGGCGCTTGCCAACGATCCGGAGCGCGGCTCGCTGCAATCATGGTAGGATCATCTGCCTCCAACGCATGGTCGCGAACCGCATTTATGCCGTTCGGGCGAATAAAAAGATGCTGTCGTGCGTCTCATGCCATGCGCGCGCCGACCGGCGAAATGGAAGGGTGTCTGAGGTTGCCATGTTGCGCAACAGCGAGACCCGGTTCGGATTGGTAACAATCGTGCTGCATTGGACGATTGCTGTGCTGATCTTTGGGCTGATCCTGATCGGATTCGTCATGCGGCGCGTCGAGATCGACCCGGCGCTGCAATTCTCGCTCTATCAATGGCACAAATCCTTCGGCTTCACAGCGCTGGGGCTGGCCCTCCTTCGCGCGATCTGGTGGCTCGTCGAGCGCAACCCCTCGCCGGTCCCAAGCCTCAGTCCATTGGAACGCAAGGCCTCCCGCGTGACACATGACACGCTGATCGCCCTTGCGATCGTCGTGCCGCTTGCCGGTTGGGCGATCGCCTCTACATCGACGCTGGACATCCCGAGCTTCTATTTCAACGTGATGGTCATTCCACATCTGCCGCTGGCGAAATCGGAGGCTTCGGAAAACTTCTGGATCTTTGTCCATGCGCTGCTTGCCTATGTGACGCTGGGGCTGGCCGCAATCCACGCAGCGGCGGCCCTCTACCACCATTTCATGCGACGTGACGCGGTTTTGACGCGAATGCTTGGCTCAGGCGCTCCCTCAAGCGGGATGGGTGCGCGCGGCGCTCAAAAACGCGACGACATCGTTGTGAGGAGAAACGATCAATGATGGTTACGATCAAGTCGGCGTTGAAGGCGACCGTGTGCGTCGCTTTCGTATTCGCGACACCAGTGGCGAACGCCCAGGCACCGGCACTTGCAGACGCTGCCGGAAGCTACCGGATCACCAGTCCTTCGAGCATCCAATTCAGCGTTGGGCAGGTCGGCGGCGGTGGCGGCATTGCCGGCAATTTCGCCAAGTTCACCGGCGGCTTCCGTATAGACGGCAGCGACATTGCGCGCTCCTCCGTCGAGTTTACGCTTTACCCGGAGAGCGTGAGGGCTCGCGAGCGGAGGATCGAGGAATTCCTGCGTTCGAGCGCCGTTTTCGATGCGGCAAACTTTCAGACAGTAACCTTCCGCTCGACCAGCGTCAGGCAGACCGGCCCCGATACGGCAACGGTCGAAGGCGCGCTGACGGCGCGCGGCAAGACACGCAAGGAGCGCTTTGCAGTTACGCTCACTGACTGGGACAGGCGCTCGATCTCCTTCACCATCCGCGGCAGCATCCGCCGAGCGCCCTATGGCATGGATGTCGGGACACCGATCTACTCCAACGTGGTTCAGTTCGACATGAAAATAACCGGGCGGAGGCGATAACGGCCCTGCCTCAAACCTTAAGGGCCAGTGCGGTGCGCCGCCAGAAGTCCGAAACCATGGCTGGATCTCGCAGGGTTTCGAGCTTTCCCCAGGAAGGGAATGACGCTTCGAAGATTTCAGGACTCATACGGAAATCGTTGTACGGATTTACGGCACCTCCGGCGTCCACCACGATGCGGTCAAGCTCGTCCAGGAGCTTGGACGTTGCTTCCCCGCGATTGGCAAAATCCAAAGTCAGGGCAAACCCGGGTCGCGCGAAGGAAAGAAGGCCACGCGATGCGACATTTCCAAAGCGCCTCATCGCCGTCAGAAACGAAGCATGCCCGGCGCGCCGCGCCGTCTCCAATAGCCGCGCCGTGATCTCCGGCGCATTCTCCGAAGGATAGACACTCTGATGCTGGCACGACCCCCTTGGACCGTAGAGCCGATTCCAGGAGCCGATCGCATCCAGCGGATAGAAGTAGGAGCTCCATGTCACCGTCGATACGGTCTCAGCGGGCCTCCCCCGGCGAAAGCGGTATTCATTCACCGCCCTCATCGTCACCCTGTTCAGGGGACTAAACGGCAGCGAGAACGGCACGGAAAGCGGCAATCTCTTGGGAATATCGGGCAACTCGCAGGATCCATCTGCGTGGTCGCCGGCAAGAAACACGCCCCTTCCCATTCGACGCCCAGTCGCGAGCTGGTCGATCCAGGCCAGAGAGTACTCATGCTCTTCATCGAGGTGCTCGACGCGTGCGAAATACTCGTCGAGATTGTCGAAGCGTATCACATGCTGCTGGATATGCGGCGACGGCACCTTCATCAGCCGAAGATCGACC
This sequence comes from Sinorhizobium garamanticum, assembly GCF_029892065.1. Classification (NCBI taxonomy): domain Bacteria; kingdom Pseudomonadati; phylum Pseudomonadota; class Alphaproteobacteria; order Hyphomicrobiales; family Rhizobiaceae; genus Sinorhizobium; species Sinorhizobium garamanticum. The sequence goes on from NZ_CP120373.1 coordinate 3,902,412, forward strand.
GTAAGGATCAGGCCCGTCAGCCCCATGCCGCCGATCGTCGCGGCAAAGAGGTCGGCGTTTTCCTCGGCTGAGCAAACCAGCCGCTCGCCGGTCGAACGCAAGAGGGTAAGGCGCTGGACATGATTGCCAAAGGCGCCGCGAGCATGGTGGTTCTTGCCGTGGACGTCATTGGCGACCGCACCGCCGACTGTCGCGAAAGCGGTGCCCGGCGTTACCGGCAGAAAGAAGCGGTGCGGGATCGCTCGCAGAAGGATGTCGTGGAGTGTGACGCCGCCCTCGCACGAGATCCGGCCCGTTCCCGGATCAAACGCCAGAATGCGGTTGTGTCTCGAACTTTCGATGAGAGTGCCACGATCGTTGCTGCGGCCGTCACCCAAACTTAGACCATTGCCCAAAGGCAGGTATGCCATCGGTTCGATCGAGCCGATCCGATCCTCGTAGTCGTCCGGCGACACAGTCCGTTGCGGCCGACGCTCGATCCGGTCGGAGCGCCCCAACTCATCCATCTTCATCGCGGGTCCACTTCAGACTATCCTCTATCGGCCGGCGATCCAATTCAGCGCGTCACGCCAGTCGGTCATACGAATCGGCGTGCCATGCGACCCCGTCTCGAACAGCACAAAGCGTGTCGGATAGTCCTTGGCCTTGAGCGAGCGATAGAGCGCCACCTGATCCTCGGCACGATAGACGCTGTCGCGGCTGCCGTGGCTGAAAAACACCGGCAACCTTGCCTTATAGGCGGCAGTTTCTGCAAAGTTCGCATCGGTGGCACCGCCCATGATCATCATGCCGCCGAGCGCCGCCACCACAGTCTGTTCGCGCGCGACGCCCCAGCAGATGAAGCTCCCCATCGAAGCGCAGGCGAGCACGACCGGCCGGCCGCCCGAGCGCTCGGCGGTGAACCGGATGAGAGCCGAGATGTCGGCGACACCCTGCGCATCGAAGGACCGCATGCTGGGCGCATAATAGGTGCCGCCATTGGCGGCGGCCAGATTCTTGAGGCGGTTGAAGTTACCGCCAAAGGAAAAATCGTTAGCACCGAGACGCCGGTCGCCACCGCGCCCATGGATGAAGATCACGGTGAATGCGGCGCCGCTCTCGGGGCCGACGCGCATGACATCGAGCGGACGTCCGCCAAGGTCGAGCGTCTCGTTGACCTGTGCGCTTTTGACGCCAAGGGAGACATAGGCGCGCTTGACGCGCCGTTCCGGAATCTGGTCGCGCCCGTTGATATCGCGCAGTTCCTGGTAGTCGATGACGCGAAAATCGCCGCTATCGGCCTCTTCAAGCACATTGCCATAGGCGAACAGTTCGTCCTTGTAGGGCTTCAGGGCGGCTGCCTCGGCCGCGAAGCCGACAAGAAGAAGGCTCGGAAAAAGAAGCGCGGCTATCAAGCGCCTGATAGAAAAAACAGTTGTGGACATAAACAACCGACGGGTCCCCTCGTTCGCTACATGCCTTGCCATCGCCACTTCGGCAAAGCAACACTGAGGCAGATAGCCCACGCTCTTACGGTATTCTGCCCGTCCGAGATACCGGGATTCGCCTTTTGTTCGCGCTTGGCGCAAGACTCTGGCAAAATTCGGGTGATTCGCGCGACACAAAGATGGCGGCAGCGTCCAGCTCTTGCTATGGGCCTTCGCGAAGCCAGACGATAGGAACGATCTGAACGACCCCATGGACGACAGCAGCGATCTCTTTTCCGCAATGCCCCAGAAGCCGAAGCCGGCGGACGCGCCTTCGCGCGAGCCTGCGCCACCTGCCGGCGCCGAAGCACCGCGCCCTGCACCAAGGAGCAGCGACGGCAGCGACTACGACGCCTCGGCGATCGAAGTGCTCGAAGGGCTGGAGCCCGTCCGGCGTCGTCCGGGCATGTATATCGGCGGCACGGACGAAAAGGCGCTGCATCATCTCTTCGCCGAAGTCATCGACAACTCGATGGACGAAGCGGTCGCGGGACACGCGAATTTCATCGAGGTCAACCTTGATGCAGAGGGCTTCCTGACCGTGACCGACAACGGCCGCGGCATCCCGGTCGAAAACCACCCGAAATTCCCTAACAAGTCGACGCTTGAAGTGGTGATGACGGTACTGCACGCCGGCGGCAAGTTCGACGGCAAGGCCTACGAAACCTCCGGCGGTCTGCATGGCGTTGGCGTTTCCGTCGTCAACGCGCTGTCGGACTCGCTCGAGGTCGAGGTCGCACGCAATCGCAAGCTCTACCGCCAGCGCTTTTCGCGGGGGATCCCCCAGGGAGGCCTCGAGGACCTTGGAGACGTTCACAATCGTCGCGGCACGAAAGTGCGCTTCCATCCGGATCCACAGATCTTCGGCCCGCACGCGCATTTCGAGCCGGCGCGGCTCTTCCGCATGGCCCGCTCCAAGGCCTATCTCTTCGGCGGCGTCGAAATCCGTTGGTCCTGCGATCCATCGCTGTTGCCGGAAGGTTCGGAGATCCCGGACAAGGCGGTCTTCCATTTCCCGGGCGGCCTCAAGGACTATCTCGCCGCGACGCTCGGCAAGGAGTTCACCGTCACGCGCGAGATCTTCGCCGGCAAGTCGGAAAAATCCGGCGGCCACGGTTCGCTTGAATGGGCCGTCACCTGGTATGGCGGCGACCAGCAGGTCCACTCCTACTGCAACACGATCCCGACCCCGGAAGGCGGAACGCATGAGGCGGGCTTCCGCATTGCGCTCACCAAGGGGCTCAAGAACTATGCTGAGCTGACCCAGAACAAGCGCGCGGCGATCATCACCACGGACGACGTGATGATCTCGGCGGCCGGCATGCTCTCGGTCTTCATCCGCGAGCCGGAATTCGTCGGCCAGACCAAGGACAAGCTGGCGACCGTCGAAGCACAGCGCATCGTCGAAAACGCGCTGCGCGATCCTTTCGACCACTATCTCGCCGACAATCCGGCAGAAGCCGCAAAGCTTCTCGACTGGGTGGTCGAGCGCGCCGAGGAGCGTGTTCGCAGGCGTAAGGAAAAGGAAGTCAACCGCAAGACGGCGGTGCGCAAGCTGCGTCTGCCGGGCAAGCTCGCCGACTGCTCGCAGAATACGGCCGAGGGTGCCGAACTCTTCATCGTCGAGGGCGATTCGGCGGGCGGGTCGGCCAAGCAGGCGCGCAACCGCGCGAACCAGGCCATCCTGCCGCTCCGAGGCAAGATCCTGAACGTCGCCAGCGCCGGGCGCGAAAAGCTTAGCGCCAACCAGCAGATCGCCGATCTGATCCAGGCGCTCGGCTGCGGCACGCGATCGAAATATCGGGAAGAGGACCTGCGCTACGAGCGCGTTGTTATCATGACCGACGCCGACGTCGATGGAGCGCACATCGCGTCGCTGCTCATCACATTCTTCTACCAGGAGATGCCGGAACTCATCCGTGGCGGTCACCTCTACCTCGCAGTCCCGCCGCTCTATCGCCTCAGCCAAGGTTCGAAGACGTTCTATGCGCGCGACGATGCGCACCGCGAAGAGCTGATGCGCACGGAGTTCAACGGCCGCGGCAAGGTTGAAATCGGGCGGTTCAAGGGTCTCGGCGAGATGTTGCCGGCGCAGCTCAAGGAAACGACCATGGATCCGGCGAACCGGACGCTGCTTAAGGTCGAGATCGACGATGTGGATTTCGAGGGCACGCGCGAGGCCGTCGACAATCTCATGGGAACCAAGGCCGACGCCCGCTTCCGTTTCATCCAGGAACGCGCCGTTTTCGCCGACAACCTGGACATCTAGGGCAATTCTACAGCGTGCCTTGCGCGTCTGATAAGATGCGCGGCGCTGGAGGAAAGGTGTGGAACGGTTTTCCTGGAATTTCTTTAGGCCGCCTGCCGGACCGGCTTCTCCATGAACAGGCTCAGAGGATCGGGCAGATAGCTCCCGAACGGCGGACGTTCCACGTAGCCGAACGCCTTGTAGAGGCCGATCGCCTCTGGCTGGTAGATGCCTGTCTCAAGCCGGATTGCGACAAGTCCGATTGTCTCGGCTTTGGCTTCAAGGGCTGCAAGCAGATGCCTGCCGATCTTGAGGCCCCTCGCTTCGGGATCGACGAACATCCGCTTGATTTCAGCCGTGCCGTCGCCGGCTTCCACGAGCGCGCAGCAACCGACGACTTCACCATCGCGCCGCGCGACGAAAAAGGAAACTGTTGGCTTCTCCAGCGTGGAGAGATCGACAAGGTGGTTGCTTTCGGCAGGGTAAAGCGATGCCGCGTAGGCATCGGACAATTCGAGCAGACGGACGACGGCCGGCTGGCGGGGGCTTTCCTCGGCAATAGTGACAGCGGTCAATTTTAATTCCTCGACAGAAGTCTTGCGTACGATGCGTGGCAATGGATAGCGCCGCATGTCGAACTGTCCAATACGACAAATGGCGCAGGCTTGCGGGTTGAAGATCTCAAAACCGGTAACAGGCGGAAACAATTTTTTCCGCCGCCGTAATAACTTTGCCCTACTCCGGAAGGAATCGGTCAGTCATAACAACCACCGCAGCCTGCTGAAAAACCGGAGAGACCATGAAAGCCGCACTCATCGTCATGACCATCCTCGGCTGCGACGACAACGTCAGCCAGTGCCACTATATCTCGACCGTCAACGGCAGCTGGCAGTCGATTGCCCATTGCGATACGGAATCCCAGCAGGAGCTGCCCAAGTTTTCCAACAACAACTATCCGGTCGTCGTTGCCGTATGCGAGACCTCGGGACCGGATATGATGGCATCGACCGTCCCTCAACCGGATAGTGCCGCCGCCCCGCAGCAGACGGCCGTGTTGCCGCCGCAAACGACAGCGCAACCGCAGCCGAACGAGGCGAAACCGGGTATGCCGAAGCGCGCTTTGGCGTTGCTCAGCGGTGCAGTGCCGGATCGAGAGAGGCTAAAGGCAATCGTCAGCGCGCCCGTCCACTACATCGAGGATGGTTATTCCTGGGTCGCACGTCGTTTCGGAGACTGATCCTTTCAGCCTCAATCCGCAGCCGAACAGCTCAAGCCGCGTGCCGCGCAGCCAACAGCGCATAGTTACGAGCCGTTTGCCGCTGCTCGGTGAAGGCGAGACGTTCCACGAGCTCGGCCATCGCACTCAAGGCTGCCGAAGGCCTCGGCTGGCGGCGAATCAAGGAAAGCAGGGCAGCGGCGACCGATTGCGGTGTGCCATCCGCGGCTGTACCCAAGTCCCTTCGCCAGAGAAGCACGGCTTCCGCGAAAGCTTCGCTCACGTCCCGACCAAGCCCGGCACTTTCGAACAGCGCGCGGATCGGATGGACGCGGCCACCGGATAGGATCGCACGTACGCGCTTTTCTGCGACACCTGAAAGGTCGACGATAGCGGCGGAGAAGAATTCTGTTCTCCCGCTGCAAAGCGCGTGCAGGAGGAAAGCTGGAGTCAGGCGACCTGCCTCGCGCAGATGGGCGGCGAGTTCGGGCAACTCCATTTGCGAGGCCGCCTCGATGATGACGAGGGCGGCCGTGTCGCAGGCCTCTCGGGCGACGCGCTGCACCCGCCCTTCCCCCATCGCGGCCTGCACGAGCCCGCAAAGTGTGAGCGCCGTGCCGACCTTCTCGACAAGCGCATGGCGGGCCTCGCTCGGCAGGTCGGCGCGGCCCAGCAGCCGATCGCGCACGGCCGCCACATGACCAAGACGATTGGCAATCCTCTTAAGCGACCAGCGCGTCAGCATTGCGCCTTCGTTCTCAAGCAGGATCAACACCTCTTCCTCGCCGCCGATTTCGGCGATAGCCGCCGCGACGGAGCGGGACACGATGTTGCGCGCGGCTATCAAAGCGCGCGTCTCGGCCGTTCCCCGCGCTGCTAAATCAACGAGGTCTTCATCGGTCAGTACCGGCGAACGGGAAATGGCGACATAGGCGATCTCGGGCTGGTCTTCCGCGAGCGCCACGATAATGGCACGCGGAACCGTGGAGCAATCGGCAAGCGCCTCGACCAAAGAGCGCCGCACCTTCGGCGAAGGATCGTCGAGCAGAAAGGTCATCGCCATTTCAGCGGCGCGCCGGTCGATGCCGTTCGTCTCGGCTTCGATATAGGCGCGGCCCAGTGCACTTGCGGCGCGGGCGCGATCGCTCGTTCTCGCCGTTTCCGCCCAGCGAAGAAATGCTTGTATGATCACCTATGCCCCACTAGACACCGAACAGCCCCAATGTTCGAAGCCTAGCGGTCAAAGGTTTAAGATTGGTTCACCATGTCTGTTAACCGCCAGCAAGCCATGAAGCCGCTGCTCTATCTGCCGGCATCCGCGCCGCTCCCGGAGGCGGATATTCTCGGTGCGGTTCAAGCCATCGTCTTCGACGCAACCGATGGCAACGGCGTACGGGACATGGCTCCAGAAATGCCCCCCGCCCGTGCGGCCTCGTGGCTCCGCCTCGTCCGCGTCGGACCGGTCGAGAACATCACCGAGGCGGATCTCGACAGGGTCCTTGCGTCGGAGATCGACGGCATCGTGCTTGCAGGATGTCGTGGGCCGGCCGATGTCCAGAAACTGGATGTGCTGTTGAGGGTTAGCGAATCGATCGCCGGTATCGCGGCGGGGAGCGTAGCAATTCTGGCGGAATATGCGACGACGCCGCAAAGCGTGTTGTCTCCCCACTCGCTGCAGGGAGCGTCGCCACGCCTCAAGGGGCTCATCTTCAGCGCGGCATTGCTCGCCGAATCCGCCGGCTGCGCCCTGCCCGCCGAGGAATTGGACACGGCACCGGTGATTGTCGCCGGCCGCGCTGCTGCGGTGCTCAGGGCACGCGAAGCCGGTATTGCAGCCTATGACATGCTGCCGGGGGACGCGAACGACGAGGCCGCCGTCAGACGATATTGCGCGACGAGTGCGAGAAACGGCTTTTCAGCCATGGTCGCACAGTCGCCGCGGCAGGTCGCCCTGCTCGATGTGTCGGCCCCGCCGTCCGCTCGCCCCGCTGCCGGCGGCGATCGATGAGTCGGCACTGCGGGCAGACAGCGTCAGCGCTTGGGGCGCACCATTTCGAAGACGTCGCCGCCGTCGCAGTAATCCATGTATCCAAGCCGAGCGAGCGGCCGGACAATCGTCGGATCAAACCGGCCGTCGCGTATAGCTTCTTCACGGATATGAATGCCCACGACCTCGCCGAAGACGACGTAGTTCTCGGAGGCCACGCCATCGAGGCCCTTGGGCCGGAATATTTCCGTCATCCTACACTCGAGCGCCGCAAAAGCCTCGCCGACGAAGGGCGCCTTAACAAGCGTGCCCTCGACCGACGTCAGACCTGCGATCTCGAACTCGCTTTCACCATGCGGTGCGGCAACTGAAGTCAGATTGACGGCGGCACTGAGGTTGCGGCTGGCAAAGCTTGCGGTGAACTCGCCAGTCTCCTCGATGTTGCGCACGGAATCCTTGTAAGTGCTCGAGGAGAACATCACGAGCTTCGGGCGATCGCTGATCGCGTTGAAGAAAGAATAGGGCGCGAGGTTCTGCGAGCCGTCCGCGGCGCGTGTGCCGATCCAGCCGATCGGCCGCGGCGACACGATGGCCTTGAAGGGATCGTGCGGCAGGCCATGCCGGTTCGCGGCCGTGTCGTAGAACATCAGGTTTCTTCCCCGACCCAGGTAACGATATCGGCGAGTTCCGGCCGCGGGCGCTCGGTCGGCGGTACCATGGCCGTGCCGATATGAATGAAGCCGGCAACCCTTTCGCCCGGCTCGACGCCAAGCAATGGATAGGCTCTGTCGTCGTAGGCGAACCATTCGGTCAACCAATTGGACGCATAGCCGAATGCATTCGCGGCCATCAGCAGGTTGAGGCAGACCGCGCCTGCCGACATCAACTGCTCCCATTCGGGAATCTTGAAATGCGGCGCTGCCCTGCTGACCACGGCAACGACGACCGGCGCACGCGTCAGCCGCGTTTCCTCGACCTTGATCATCTCAGCGGACAGATCCGGCTTGGCCGCTAGCGCCAGTTTCTTCAGTTCACCACTGATCCGCGCCCGCTCCTCTCCGCGATAGACGATGAAGCGCCACGGTGCGAGCTTGCCGTGGTCCGGCACACGCGAAGCGAGTTTCAGCATCTCCTCGACCTCCGCCTTGCTCGGCCCGGGAGGGCCCATCTGGAAGGCGGGGATGGACCTGCGCGAAGCGAGGTAATCGACAAGTTTTATTTCGGTTTTCATATTGCCTGATTTCCACTAATTTGCCGCCGGACCGACAGCCACGAAAATGCCATACCGGCGTCTCAAGTGGAGTCACCCAGTTAGGAAGTCAACTGTTCTCATGCGCGTCCGTCATCGTATTTTTCCGAGTACCGTCGTGGCGATCATGCTCGTGAGTGTTGGTGCCGGACATGCGCTCGCAGAAGATCCGACCGACGCCTTCAAGAGCTTCCCGTCGATTACCGGCACTCGAAAAATGCCGAAGCTCACAAGTTTCAACCCGCTGATTTCCGACCCGACCCAAACCGGTGAAATCAAGGACGTGAAGCTCGAGGCGTTGCTGACCGCGAAAGGGCAACCGGTCGAATCAGGCCTGACGTGGCGCGTCTTTAGCCCGATTCCCGGCAGCGACGGAAAGCTGCCGCTGCTCGCCACATCCGAGGGCGGCTCGACAGCCTTCAACCTCGTGCCCGGCGAATATTTCGTCAATGTCGCGTTCGGCCGAGCCGGCGCCACCCGCAAGATTCGCGTTCCCGAACAAGGCGCGCTCGACAAGCAGGTACTGGTGCTTGATGCCGGCGGCGTCACGCTCAATGCCGTTTCCGGCAGTGACGTCCGCATCCCGCCGAACGAGCTCAGCTTTTCGATCTTTTCCTCCGACGTGAAGGAAGACGGAGAGCGCGCCCTCATCGTCGCCGACGTCAAGCCCAACACTGTCATCCGGCTCAATGCCGGCACCTATCACGTCGTCTCCGATTACGGCTCGGTCAATGCCGTGATCCGCGCCGACATTCAGGTGGAAGCCGGCAAATTGACTGAAGCGACGATCCAGCATCGCGCGGCGAAACTGACATTGAAGCTCGTGTCGGAGGCGGGCGGCGAAGCGATCGCCGATACGGCCTGGTCGATCCTCACCTCCTCAGGCGACGTCGTCAGCGAAAGTGTCGGCGCATTTCCGACGCTCGTTCTCGCCGAGGGCGGCTACACCGCCGTGGCGCGCAACAAAGACAAGATCTATCAGCGCGATTTCACCGTGAAGGCCGGCGTCAACACCGATGTGGAAGTGCTGCTGAACGGGAACGACGCGGCCGATACGACCGCGGAAGCGCAAGACTGACGCGAACGGACGCCCTGCTGTTGCTAACAGTAATTTGCTGACGCAACGTCACCCGGCGCGCTTTAGGAGACTGCGGCGCGGTGGCGCCATCGAGAATACGGCGTCGTAGATCCGGGCAAGCAGTTCCTTGCGATCGCCATGGGCGCACAATTCTTCCCAGGCAAGGACACGGCCGATGCGAGCGGCAATCGTCGTGCCCGAGAGCCGCCTGAATTCGCGGATCAGCAATGAAATCCTCAGTGTCAGCGACACCTTGCTGGCGAGATGAAAGAGCCGCCCGTTCTGCCCCTCGAAGTAGATCGGAATGACGCTTGCCCGGGCAGCCTGGATCAGTTTCGCCGGAAACATCTTCCACGGCAGGTCCTCGGCTTTGCCGAAACCTGTCTTCGCCGTCGCAACGCCGCCGGCAGGGAACACGACGATCGTGACCCCTTCCTTCAACAGCCGCACCGCCTCGTGCCGCGTCGTCATGTTGAGCGCCAACGCCTCCTTGGTCTCCTGGAACGATACGGGGAGCGAATAGGGTGCCATCTCCGGCACCTTGAGGAGTTCGTTGTGGATCAACACCCGGAACGGGCGCCCGAGTTGTTCGGCCAGAGAAAGAACCGCAATGCCATCGCCGATGCCGAAGGGGTGATTGGCGACAATGACGAGCGGCGTGTCGGGCAAGTGGCGCGGCGGCCATTCTTCCTGGACGCGCATGCGCACGTCGATCAATTGCAACATGTCGCCGAAGACACGATCGCTCTTGCCGACGATATCGGCGCGCCAACGCGCATAGAGCCTGGCGTAGCGGTTGCGACCGGACAGGCCCTCGACGGAGCGAATGAACCAGCGCTTCAGGCGCGGGTCATTCTCATTCGCATAGGACAATTCTTTGAACTGCACGGAAGCCAGCTTCATCCCTTGCCCGCCTCAACATAGGAGGGCCACAATCCGGATAGTCCCGGAACATTACAGTTTTCTGACAGGACGAAGGTCCCGGGGCGTCAGCCCCGGGCTTTCTTTTCCGCCTTGCGCTTGAGATCCGGTGCCATCGCTTCCGCCGAGAGCGACGCGATCGCTTCATCGAGCGACATTGCGGTCTGCGCCTGCGAGCCGAGGCGACGGATGTTGACCGAACGCTCTTCCGCCTCCCGCTTGCCGCAGACGACGATCACGGGCACCTTCGTCACCGAGTGCTCACGGACCTTGTAGTTGATCTTCTCGTTGCGGAAGTCCGTTTCCACGGTAAGTCCCGCCTCACGCAGAAGCGCTGCAACCTCGCCGCCGTATTCGTCGGCTTCGGACGTGATCGTAGCGACCACCACCTGCAACGGCGAGATCCAGAGCGGCATGTGACCGGCGAAGTTTTCGATCAGGATGCCGAGGAAACGTTCCATCGAGCCACAAATGGCCCGGTGGATCATCACCGGCTGGCGCTTTTCCGAATCCCTGTCGATGTAGAAGGCACCGAACCGCTCCGGCAGGTTGAAGTCGACCTGAGTCGTTCCGCACTGCCATTCACGACCGATGGCGTCCTTAAGCGTGTATTCGAACTTCGGGCCGTAGAACGCGCCCTCGCCGGGCATGATGCCTGTCTTGATGCGGCCTTCGGACTGCGCCTCGATCGTCTTCAGCACGTCCGTCATCACGGCCTCGGCACGATCCCAGAGTGCGTCGGAGCCGACGCGCTTGTCCGGCCGCGTCGACAGCTTGACGACGATTTCCTTGAAGCCAAAGTCCTCGTAGACCGACAGGATGAGGTCGTTGATACGCAGGCATTCGGCCGCCATCTGCTCGTCTGTGCAGAAGACATGCGCATCGTCCTGCGTGAAGCCGCGCACGCGCATGAGGCCGTGAAGCGCGCCCGACGGTTCGTAACGGTGGACGTTGCCGAACTCGGCGAGCCGGACCGGCAATTCGCGGTAGGACTTCAGGCCGTGCTTGAAGATCTGGATGTGACCCGGGCAGTTCATTGGCTTCAATGCAAAGACGCGGTCGTCGTCCGTCTCGTCGCCGGCAACGGTCACCTTGAACATGTTGTCGCGATACCAGCCCCAGTGGCCCGAGGTCTCCCACAGCGACTTGTCCAGCACCTGCGGCGCGTTGACTTCCTGATAGGTGTTGGCCAGTCGACGGCGCATATAGGCGACGAGCGTCTGGAACATGCGCCAGCCCTTGCCGTGCCAGAAGACGACGCCGGGGCCCTCCTCCTGGAAATGGAAGAGATCCATCTCACGGCCGAGGCGGCGATGGTCGCGCTTTTCGGCTTCGGCAAGCACGTGCAGATATTGATCGAGCTCTTCCTGCGTCTGCCATGCGGTGCCGTAGATGCGCGTCAGCATCGGATTGTTGCTGTCGCCGCGCCAGTAGGCGCCGGCCACCTTCATCAGCTTGAAGGCCGTACCGATCTGGCCCGTCGAGGCCATGTGCGGTCCGCGGCAAAGGTCGAACCAGTCGCCCTGGTAGTAGATCTTGAGGTCCTGGCCTTCGGGAATCGCGTCGACGAGCTCGACTTTGTAGTTCTCGCCCTTGGCGGCAAAGACCTCCTTCGCCTTCTCGCGCGACCAGATCTCCTTGGTGAAGGGTTTGTTGCGCGCGATGATTTCCTTCATCTTCTTCTCGATGACAGGCAGGTCGTCGGGTGTGAAGGGTTCATTCTTGGCGAAATCGTAATAGAAGCCGTTATCGATGACAGGGCCGATGGTCACCTGCGTTCCCGGCCACAGTTCCTGCACCGCCTCGGCCATGACGTGGGCGGCGTCGTGGCGGATAAGCTCGAGCGAGCGCTTGTCGTCGCGCGTGACGATCTCGATTCGGCCATCGGTCACGGTGTCCGAAAGGTCGCGCAGCTCGCCATCGAGCGCGATCGCGACAGCCTTCTTGGCGAGCGATCTGGAAATCGACTCGGCCACATCGCGACCGGTCGTGCCGGCAGCAAATTCGCGAACGGAGCCATCAGGAAATGTAAGGGAAACGGTATGCGACATCATGATCTCCTATCCAGTCCCGCCAACGAATGCGGGTGGTATGGTTGCCGACTTCTGCATGAATGCAGCCGCCGATTATCGACGCGCGCCTGATAAATGTTTTTGACGGTCGAGTAAAGAAGCGGCACATAGCGCCGCGCGTCTTATCAGACGGGCAAAGGACGCTGTGGCACTTTGAATGGCTGCATGTTTTTTCCTTAGGCCGGCTACGATTAGAGCCCTTCAGGGTTAAATGGAAGCAGTTCTGCCGGAGCAGGTTTTCGTCAGGGCAGAGGCGATCGGCGAAGGGGCGTACCCGGATGTACGTCCGAGCCGATCGCCTCTGAGCCTGGCGGAAAGATGCCCGGCCCTTCGGGTTGGCTGAAACGGGCCGCCTGATCGGCCGGCCGGCTTGGCCGTACGCTTTGGCTACGCCGCGCGCCGGCCGGTCGACCATCCGACTCCGTTTGAGCCAACAGAACTGTTTCCATTTAACCCTGAAGGGCTCTAAGGAAACATGCGGCGGTCAACCGGACAGCATGTCGCGCAGACCGCGCACTGTGTTCCAGTTGCGGAACGTACCGACGCCCAGCCGCTTGGTGGTCAGGACGCCAAGCAGCTTCGACTCGCTGGCCTTTCCACTAAAATCCACCCAGAGGTCGCCGCCGACGATTTCCATGCGCTCACCCTGCGAACAATAGCCGCTGAACATTTCGAGCACTTCGGCGTGAAGCGGGGAGCGCATCACCCGAACATGGACACGCGTCGGATCTGCCTCGCTTTCAGCGGGAAACGGATTGCCGGCGGCAAGCTTCCGCCAATCCTCCCCGCACCGCGCGATAATGTCGACGTGGCGACCAAACGTCACGGCAAACGCCGATTCCAGCTCGGTTTCGATGTCGGCAAGAGGTCTCTCGGGCGCGTCGAATACAAGGTTGCCGGTCGCGACAAGAGTGCGTGGTCCAAGATAGCCGAGCCGCTCCGCCATGGCCCGTAGGTCAGTCATGACGACACGCCGCTTGTCCCCAAGGATAATGCTATAGAGCAAGGCCACATAGCTCTTCATCCTGCCGCCGTCCTGTCACGCCCGCCAGAAATCGGTCGCACCTGCGGGCAGCCGCGCCAGAACGCGATCCAGCGTCGCTTCATCAACGTTCCGACGCAACGCCGCCGCAACATCAGCGATTGCGGTATCCGGAGAAAGGTTGTGATCGGGGCGGAGCGATTGCACTTCTCGCGTCATCGCAAAGCGGCCGGCGAAGGGCATCTGCGGCTCTTCCAGATCCCAGTCGGCGACAAACATCGCCCGAAGCACCGGCGGCAAGACATTTGCGAAAAGCAGCGCGTCGGGAACATCGAGGCGCCGGCGGAAAGTCTGCAGGACCGCCTGCACCATGGTATAGGCCTGATTGGTGGTTTCAAGACCGGCAATATCGCGCACGTCCAGGATAAACCGGTCGAAATCGGCAGAGGCCTGCCGGTATTCCATTGGTATCGTCACGGCAGCCGGCCCTCCTTTCGTCTAGCGCCAATAGCGCCATGGCGCATACCAGATCTGGCCTGATGTCAGCTCTTCCGGCACCGGATCGAAGCCATGGGTCCCGCCAGGACCGCATCGCGCCAGGCGAAAGAGCGTCATCCAGCCCCCGGCCCAGAGGCCGTGGCGGGCAATCGCCTCAAACCCGTATTCCGAGCAGGTCGGCAGATGCCGACAGGAGTTGCCGATGTAGCTCGACAGCGTCAGCTGATAGGCACGAATAAGGGCCATGCCAAAGAGCCGCCCCGGCGTCTTGCGAAACGGGCCGGACCAGTTGCGCCCCTTGGTGCGAACCGCCGGGCGGAAAGCATGATCGTGATGAGGCTCAGCGCACATTGCTCAGACCGCGGCTGCAAGCCGCCTTGCTTCTATCTGGCCTATGGCGTCGACCACTGCATCGAAGGTGAGCATGGTCGAGGCGTGGCGCGCCTTGTAGTCCCGAACGGGTCTCAGGAAACGCATGTCCTCGAAGCGGCCTAACGGGCCTTCGCCATCCGCCTTCAACATGGCCAGCATGTCCTCTCGGGCTCTACGGATTTCACCGGCGTTCGCACCGACGACATGGCGCGCCATGATCGAGGATGATGCCTGCCCAAGGGCGCACGCTTTGACGTCATGGGCAAAGTCGGTCACGACGTCGCCCTCCATCTTCAGCCAGATCCTTACTTTCGAGCCGCACAGCTTCGAATGGGCCGCCGCTTCGGCGTCAGCGTCCGCCAACATCCCGATACGAGGGATGTTGCCAGCGAATTCGAGAATCCTGTTGTTGTAGATGTCATCCATCATTTGACGCGATCCGGCTCATTTTTCGCGGTTTTGGGTAATTGGCGCATGATTTTCTCCGGTACACAGGAAAAAAGCACCGCACTGCACATTCGGCCTCTTTCATCCATGTGGCACCATACTATATGCTATGTCGTGTTGGGGCGACAGTTCCGCAAGGGAACATCAAGTCGCCTGTTGTTTGGGAAACCGTGCCGGACGGTCCAGTGCACTGCTAAGCCAGGACCCGAAAGCCCCGGAGCCCGCCAACGGAACCCAAGCCTGCAGGGTTAGGCGTATGGCCAGTGGCGAGTTGTCCGAAAGATAAAACGTCAGCAATCCCGTATTGCTTAAAGGGGCCATTATGGACGCCATAGTGAAGAATTTTCCTTTGCTCGACGATACGAGCGGCCGACCGACCCAGAAGGAGGCCGAGGAAGCCGTTCGCGTGCTGCTCAGGTGGGCGGGCGACGATCCGGAACGCGAGGGTCTTAAAGATACACCGGCGCGTGTCGTCAAGGCGTACAAGGAACTGTTCGGCGGCTACGAGCTCGCGGCAGAAGATGTACTCGGACGGACCTTCGAGGAAGTCGCCGGCTACGACGACATGGTGCTGGTGAAGGACATTCCGTTCTTCTCCCACTGCGAGCATCACATGGTGCCGATCATCGGCAAGGCGCATGTCGCCTATATGCCGAATGGGCGTGTGCTCGGCCTTTCCAAGATTGCCCGCGTCGTCGACATCTATGCCCGCCGGCTGCAGACGCAGGAGACCATGACGGCACAGATCGCCAAGGCCATCGACGAAACGCTCGCCCCGCGTGGCGTTGCCGTGATGATCGAGGCGGAGCATATGTGCATGGCGATGCGCGGCGTTCAGAAGCAGGGCTCGACAACGCTGACGACGACATTTACCGGTAGTTTCCAAACCGATCCGGCCGAACAGGCTCGTTTCATGACC